>JANMXV010000242.1:0-15872 GCA_031381325.1 Betaproteobacteria bacterium
GATTCGACGGCGAAGCCGGTGCGGGGAAATGCCGCGACCAGATGACAGTGCAATTCCGGCGCGTGATGCGGCGTGATCATCACGCCCAGTTGATCGGCCATGTGCGCTACGCGCAGCGCTTCGGTGAATCCGGCGTAGCGCGTGGAATCGAATTGCACGTAACGTATCGAGCCGTTGCTCATGAAATCGCGCGTGGTGAAGCGCGTCAACTCGCGCTCACCGTGCGCCAGCGGTATCGGCGTGGCTTTGGCCAGCAACGCGAAATCCGCCGGCTGCAGATACCAGTGCAGTGGCTCTTCCAGCCAGAAAATGTTATACGGCGCTACCGCGTGCGCGAACGCGATGCACATGGGAAGATCGTAAGCGGCGTTCATGTCGAGCATCAGTGAAATATCTGGCCCGATGGCTGCGCGTGTGGCGGCAATGCGCGTGACTTCATCCGCGATGGTGCCGGCGCCCGTTTTGAGTTTGACCGCTTTGTAGCCACGCTCGACAAAGCCCGCGAGTTCATCCGCGCAGGCGGTGAGTTTTGCGCCTTCAACGTAATAGCCGCCGGTGCCATAGGTGAATACCGGTTTGTTGTCCGCGCCCAGCAGTTTGTAGACCGGCATGCCCGCAGCTTTGCCTTTCACATCCCACAGCGCCATGTCGATGCCACCGATGGCCGCCATGATTTGCGGACGCGCGCCGCGCGGCAGACCTCCTACACCCGGTTGCGGGGAGGTGAGCGCGAACAGTTTCTCCCACACATCCACATGCGCCAGCGCGTTCATACCGACGACGTGGGGTGCGAGTTTGGTGATCCACGTAGCGATGTCTTTCATCGGCGTGCTGCTCACTTGTCCATAGCCCTTGATGCCATCGCCGGTGACGACTTCCACCAGCAGCAAGGTCACGTCGTCGCGCGACTCGTGTGCGGTGTGGTGTTTGTGTTTCAGCGGTGCGGTGATCGGATAGGTGTTGATTGCGGCAATTCTGCTCATCCGGCGCCCCCATTTGTACACGTATTAAGAATTACAAAACACCGTGATATCAGAATCTACGATACTTCCCTCCCTCACCCTCGGTCCCTACCCATGAACCTCCCCGCTCGGGCGGGGACTCGACGCTCCCTTCTCCCTCCGGGAGAAGGGCTGGGGATGAGGGAAGAGACGCCATGTTCACGGTCGCAATTCGCGATGCGCGCGTCGTGGCGTCTCTCCCGGAGGGAGAGGGATGAAAAGCCCTTCTCCCCTCGGGACAAGGGAACACTTGAAGCGGAGCAGAAGGGTTGGGATGAGGGAAAAGCCGTCACGCAAATAGGTAATACTCAACACTCTGATAGTTACGGTTTCTTGATGCCGACAGCCACCATGAATTCGCCGATCACCGGCAGGTTCTTCGCCAGGTATTGCGAGAAAGCGGCGCTGCCCATGTAGGTGTTTTCGTACATGTTTTTCGTGGCGTATTCTTTCCACTGCGCACTCTTGTGCGCGCGTTCCATTGCGGCTTCCATCACGACCATCGCTTCCTTCGGGACGCCTGCGGGCATCGCAAAGCCGCGTCCGCCGCCGACATGGATGTTGTAGCCCAATTCTTTCAGTGTGGGCACGTCGGGCAGTCCAGTGAGACGCTGTTCGGCGGGCACCGCGAGTATGCGCAGCTTTTTTGCCTCCACGCCGCTGAGCACTTCGCTGACATTTTCGGTGGTCAGATCCACGTGCTTGCCCATCACGGCGGCCATGGCATCGCTGCCGCTTTTGAACGACACGTATTTGAAGCGTGCGCCGGTTTCTTTTTCCAGATGGTATTGCAGCAAGCGCCCCGTGCCGGTGGCGGAGGAGATGCCGTTGACCACCGAATTCGGTTCCTTTTTCGCGGCGTCGAGCAACTCCTTGAAGGTCTTGAATCTTGAATCGGCAGGCACGGTGATGGATTGCAGATCAAAGCCGAACAGCGCCAGCGGCGTATAAATATCCAGACCCAGGCCGATATCCGGGCGGTGCGCCGCCGACAGCACGATCGTGGTCGAGACCGACAGCACGTAATACGGATCGCCGCGCTTCATTTTCATAAAGGTCGAGGCCACCGTGCCGCTGCCGCCCGGCCGGTTTACAACGGTGAAGGGCTGCGGCAGCAACTTTTCACGCGTGCTGATCTCGGCGAACAGCCGCCCGAACACATCCTGCCCTGCGCCGGGATTGGTGTGTATCACCATTTCTATTGGGCGGCTCGGGAAAGTCTGAGATTGTGCCGTGGCGGGCGTGCAGGCTGCTGCAAGCGCCAGCACGCCAGCGAAACGTTGCGGACTAAAACGCAATTGATGCAAGTGCATGATCAACCCCTCCGTGATTTATTTGAGACCCCCGCTGCTTTTCGTAGCATAGCGCACCTCTGCTCGACGATTGAGTGATTACTGTAACTATTTGTTTTTATTGGTTAATTCTGATATGCATGGCGCGTAGTATGATGCCGCCATCCATTATGAAAACGCTCAACATCATCGGCGCGGGACGCGTCGGACGCACGCTGGCCGCGCTGTGGCGGCAGCGTGGCGTGTTTGTTATCGGGAGCGTGGTTAACCGTACGCCGGCGAGCGCGTGTGACGCGGTTGCTTTAATCGGTGCGGGTCGCGTGGCCGATGCGCTGGTCGTGATGAAACCCGCCGACGTGTGGATGCTGACGACGCCGGACGGCGAAATTGCGCATACCGCGCAAGCGCTTGCGGCCAGCGGACTTCTGCGTGCGGGAGACGTCGTGTTCCATTGCAGCGGCGCGCTGCCGTCAGGTGATCTGCGTTCTGTACTGAGGGCAGGCGCGCATGTCGCCGGCGTGCATCCGCTGAAAAGCTTTGCCGATCCTGCGAATGCGATGCGCACATTTGCCGGCACCTATTGCGCAATCGAAGGCGAACCCGCGGCGTTGTCGGTGCTTAAGCCCGCGTTCGAGCAGATCGGCGCGCACGTGAGCGAAATCAATCCGCAGTTTAAAACCATTTATCACGCTGCCAGTGTGATGGTGTGCAACTACCTGACAGCGCTGATGGAGGCCGGTTTGCAGTGCTACGAAAAAGCGGGTTTGCCGCGCGAAACGGCGAGCGCGATGATGGAGCCGCTGGTGCGTGAAACCGTGGACAACGTATTCAAGCTCGGCACGGTGAAAGCGCTCACCGGTCCCATCGCGCGCGGCGATCACACGGTGGTGGCGTGGCAATTGCAAGCCTTGCAAACATTCGATCCGCGCATCGCGGAAATTTATCGTGCGCTGGGGGCGATGGCGGTGGAACTGTCGCGTGCGCAAGGCGGGGCGAGCGAGGAAGCACTGTGTGTGCTGGACAGTGTGCTACGCCACACGCGTAAGTTGTAGGGCGCGCGGTTTGTCGGGCGGGCAAAACCTATCCTGAGCTAGTCGAAGGGCGTTTGTTGTTTTGCCTACGCCAGCGCATGATGAACGTGTCGCAACGCGTGGGCACAAAGGACGTGCTCACCCTACGCTTGCTTAGGCATTGAGTGCCGCGATGAAATCTTCAACGGATAGACCCGCTTGTTTGAGTACCCCGCCAAGGGCGCCGATATGATTTCTTTGTGATTTGGCGCCACGCAGCCTTGAGAGCCTTTGCGCATGACGATGTGGCTGCCACGTTGCCTGGCGACGGCAAAACCAAGATGCTTCAGTGCGCGAACTGCTTCTGCCCCGGAAACCAGGGGCAGGCTAGGCATGTGCCGGGATTTGGAATGTGGTTAGCAGGGCGCGTCCAACAATATGAACGGGAAACTCTTCCAAAAATAACGCTGTCGCCTCACGAAGATTGACAAGCGCTTCTTCGACAGTTTCACCTTGGGTAGTGGTTCCCGTTTCCGGGTTTAAGGCCACAAACCCGCTTCAGGGGCGGGGGTTAATACCGCAGTAAGTTCCATGGCTGACCCCTAAATGACAAACGTAACGCTTTTATTTTAAGCCACTATTTGTGTTGTGCCTAACGTTTGAGTTCAGCGACTGCTAAGGAATCGAAGTAATCAATTTTGCGCGGAATAATTCTTGCTACTGCCGCGTGGCCGGCACCGGGATTTGCTCATTGCTAAGCCCGCGCCGGCACCCGCTTACCCGCAAGCACCGTGGCAAACGGAAATAACTTCTGCCGCGCCTTCCGTATGTTTCTGTAGTTGTCGACAAAATCGAAATTGCCTTCGCGCAATTCGAGAATCGCTACATCGGCCGGTGCGCCTGCTTTGAGCGTGCCGCGGTCGTTGAAGGGTTTGATGGCGCGCGCCGCGTTGGTGGTGCAGCACGCGATCACGTGGTTGAGCGGCATGCCGATCATGAGAAACTTCGACATGCAATTCGGCAGGTTGAAAACCTGACTGGTGCGTCCATCGGGGGTCCAGTCGGTTGAGATCGTGTCGGGGAGGAAGCCCTGCTGCATGGCACGGTCGACCACGTTCCACCATAGGTGGCCGTTGCGTCCGTTGCCCACATCAAACCAGATGCCACGCTTGCGGGCGGCGCGCACCTCATTCATCACGCGGCCATTGCCGTCGAGTATGCTGTTCGGCTCCGGTGCATACATGTGGGTGACCACGTCGCCGGGTTTTAACAGCGCGAGCACTCGCGCCATGGAGGAAACCTGCTGGCCCATGTGTATCATGACCGGCAGGTTAAACGGCGTCACCACTTCCTGTGCGCGCTTTAATACTTCGAGGTCGGCATCGCCCGCGACGTTAAACGACAGCCGCGCCTTGATGCCGACAATGTAGTCGCGATTGCGCTCGATGGCGGCGCGCGCCGCGCCCACGTCGGCGCGGTTCAGGTCCATCAATTCACCCATCGGCATGATGCCGGTTCTCGCCAGGTTGATCAGTGCGCGGCCCTGATTCGGTGCGTCTTTTAATATGGCAACGACATCATCGATCTTGTCCGCGCCTTGCGAGCCGGCATCAACGAAGGAGGTCACACCGTCCGCCAGACAAATCTCCGGCATATCCTTGGTGCGTGCGTGGGTGTGGATGTCGATCAGGCCCGGACAGACGATCTTGCCGCTGGCATCAAGGGTCTCCGTGCCGCCGCTGAGGTTGGCGGCTATGGTGGTGATGCGGCCCGCTGAAATACCGATGTCGCGAATGGCGTTCAGTCCTTGCGACGGATCAATCACGCGCCCGCCCTTGATCACCAGATCGTAGGTATCTGCAAATACGCTGGAAACTCCCGCCGCCAATGTTGCGCCTGCCGCTGCCGTCCAAAGAAACTCACGCCGTGTGGTCATGGTTTGTTCTCCGTTTGTATCGATTGCGTTACAAATATTGGGCGTCGTGCCGGGCCAAGTCAAGCGGTTGTGTTTTGCGCATTGGATTTCAATTACGCAAGAACAAAACCGTGTCCACCGACTCACAAATCCTCAACCGCATACTGCGCGGCCTCGCACTCAATCGCACGCCGGTGGAAGTTAGAAGTCGTTGAGTGCGCTCAACGCGCTTTGCACATAAAGACGAAGTGGCGAGTAGATCGTTGTTGTCTCGCCTGTAGAGATATTAAAAATATGAATAAAAACAAATAGTTATCAGTGCTTGTCATAACATGATTTGAACGGCGAAGGCTAAGCGACAGTCGATAGTTAGCCTTCAGCGCGTAAAAATATTCGGAACACGTTTCAGCGATCGTTGCGCCAGAAAATTGCGGTAGGCGTGCTGTAGTTTGCGCGATTTGCTCGACGTAAGGGATAATCACAGTGCTATCCGCCTCACCTTGCTGGCGGGCTTGGAGTCCTGCATGAGCGCAGTCATCATCGAACACGTAGACGTTGCCGATCTTCCTGAGACTTGGCGTGCCAAGCTGAGTGCGCCGCAGACTGCACGTGTGACAGTGCGAATCGAACCCGAAGATACCATTGCCTCCCCGGACCTGACAGGCTTTGTGAGCAGTGATCCGGCCTTTGGCATCTGGCGCGATCGCGAAGACATGACGGATGTCGAAGCGTATGTGCGCAAACTGCGAGCCCCTCGCTACAACCGTGATGGTTCACGTAACGAAGACTGATCCGGGTGCCGGTCGATAGCGATGTGTTGGAAAACCTGACACTTTCGCATGGCTTAGGAATGGGTGACGCGCTGATCGCCGCCACAGCGCTCGAACACGGCCTGCCGCTGCTTACAGCCAACGTCAAGCATTTTGCACCGATAGCCGGTTTGAATATCGAACGCTTCGACGCAACGCAAAGCGCAACCTAAACGGCGCCGGCTCAGACAAACTGGAAAACCGAACGTGATGCCGCGAAACTTCGCGAACTTCTGTGCCCAGATCGTCGTTGCGCTACTTTTTTGCGGTCCAATGGCGTCTGGTGAAGTCCTGGAATCGCGACCGCCTGAAGACGGAATCTGGACTGGTACACTTGGCGCTCAAGAGGTCGTGGCGTGTTTTGAACATCACGACGACCTTAATTTACCGGGCTACGGTGGCTATTTTTATCAGCGCTATTCCCAACTCATACGGCTTTCGTCAATGCCGGGCAGACGCGGCAGTTGGACTGAAAGCGGCGCCGATGGCGCCGGATCTTCAAGCGGCATGTGGACCCTCAAGATTCGTGCGCGCGACTTTCTGGAGGGCGCCTGGACTGATCCGCAGAGAAGGCGCGCCGAACCCATTCAACTGAAACGGTTTAAGACCCTTTCCAGTTCTGACGCACGGCCAGGTTGTGCGGTAGCGGGACAGGACGGCATTACCTTCAACCCCGACATCTATAAGCAAACGCGGGCTGAAAAAATCGTCGCCGGAAAAATTGAAACATTCAATGGAAAAACTTACCGGGTGCTATTGGCCCTGGGCGGCCGGGTTAGGTCTGTGGAGCTTATCGCCGACGGTGAGGTGGTAGCGTCACTTAACGCGCGGCTTGCAAATCAGCTAAAAATCAATATGGCGAACTACTATACCTGTCCAACGCTGGGCACGAGTGATGGCAAGAAAGTGCCGAACGGGAAACCCAATTTTTCAGCCGGCATCGAGCCTATCTTCTGGAATGAACGCTGGATTTCACTGGCGCAATATGTTTCAGGCGATTGTGGCGGAGCGCATCCCTTTTCGGATGTGTCTAACAGCACGTGGAATTTGAAAACAGGCGAGTCCGTGAATTTATGGACCTGGATTAAAAACAGCAGGAAAAAAGACGTGTCGTCTGAATACGACGCCTATTACTTCAACTACGCTGCACCAGAAAAATTAAATAGATTGATTGCGGACAAAGCCACCAAAGCCAGACTGGCGTTCAATCCCAAAGAAGCGCAAGACAGTCCCAACTGTATGGCTAATTTGAAGGAAAACAATGAATACGAACTTATTCCAGGAAAAAATGGACTGATTTTTTCTCACAGATTTCCTCATGTTTCGCAGGCTTGCAATGACAGCATCGAAATCCCGTTCGGCAGCTTGCTGCAGTTTTTAACCAAGGAGGGAAAAATGGCGATTGACTCACTGGCAAAGCCTAATCGCAAATAGGCAATGAGCCTGCGATATCAGTCGCGCAGTTAGTGAGCATGCCTTAGTGCATGGCGCCGTTCGGGAAATCGTTTTTTTGTCGAGACGTCCAACAGCGCGCAAACGGCCAGACGCGCTGTCAACCCGCACGGTAAAATGACGGCGGAAATTCCCCAACCATTCGAGACTTCTCGTGAGCAACACATCCTTCATCCGCGACCGCACGCTACGCGCCCTCGCACTTAACCGCACGCCGGGCTATCACTATACCGGCAACTTTCTGGATTTTTCTTTTGACCATGTGTCCGAGCCCAGCGTGCGCATGTCGATGGCGGTTGGTCCGCACGTTGCCGAATTGAACGGCAACGTCAATTATGGCGTGCTGGCGGTGTTCGCGGATATTGCGATGGCTGCCAATGTGCGTGCGGGACACACACCGGCCACGCGGCTGGCCACGGTACAGATGAATTTGCAATTCACCGGTGCGCCGATGACGGGCACGCTGCGCGGGGAATCGACGATACAAGGCTATGTCGAGCACATCACCAGCCTGCAGGCCGCTACGCAGGTTTCGGTGACATCGAACGGCAAGCCGGTGTGTTATGGCGCGGGTACTTTCATGGTGCTGGATCCGCCCAAGGGCGTGGCCTTGTACAACATGGCGTTGCGCAAGGATTCCGATGCCGCAGTCACCCCGCTGGCTGAAAATGAATTAAACCGGGAAGAGCGCAAGGTGCTTGCCCTTACCGACGCGGCCATTGCGCGCACCCATGCGGGCGAGGCATTTATCCACGGCTTTTTGGGTGTCAAGACACATGCCCTGGCAAAGGGCGCGGCAGGCGCTCTGAAGAACGGCCCGCACGTCGGCAACCGCGTAGGGCATTTGCAGGGCGGAGTGACCATGGGGCTGGGCATAGCGACGGCTGAAGCGGCGCTGCCCGCGAGCTGGATGTTGAGCGCAGTGACGGCATGGTACATCCGTCCCGGCGAAGGCCGCGTGATCAAGGCCAAGTCGAAAATCATTCATCATGGGCGGCTTACCGCCGTGGTGCGCACCGAGCTTACCGGCAAGGGCAACCGGCGCGTGATGGAAATGGTGACCACGCATGCGCACAGGTCCGGTTAGAACGATGGCGCTCAGAACGCTTTCGGGCAAACACGTAGACCCGCGCAAAGGGCGGGGTGCCGCAATAAATCCCGAAGGGCGTTTTGAAAAGGTCGAGCGCGAGGCGTACGACGACGGCTGGCCGCAAGACGATAGTGAGGACGCACCAGCGCTCAAAACGCAAATCACCGAAGAGAACGCCGCCAGCATCATCTCGCGCAACCAGTCGCCGGATATTCCGTTCACGCAGTCGATCAATCCCTATCAAGGCTGCGAGCATGGTTGCATTTATTGCTATGCGCGGCCCACGCATGCCTATCGCAATCTATCGCCGGGCGTGGATTTCGAGACGCGCATCTTCGCCAAGGTTAACGCGGCCGAGCTGCTGCGCAAGGAATTGTCGAAGCCTGGCTACCAGTGCGAGGTCATTTCGCTGGGCGCGAACACTGATCCGTACCAGCCCGCCGAGCGCAAGCTCAATATCACACGAGGCATCCTCGAAGTGTGCGCCGAGTTTAACCAGCCGGTGGGCATCGTCACCAAGAATGCTTTGGTCGAGCGCGATCTGGATATTCTCGTGCCGATGGCGCAAAAGCATCTGGTCAACGTGTTTGTCTCGGTCAACAATCTCGATCATGAGATCGCGCGCCGGCTGGAGCCGCGCTGCGTCGCGCCGCGACGGCGCATCGAGGCCATACGCACGCTGTCGCAGGCGGGCGTGCCGGTGGGCGTGCTGGTGGCGCCGGTGATCCCGTTTCTCACCGACGATCAGATCGAAGCCGTGCTCGAAGCCGCGTACGCGGCGGGCGCGACGCAGGCGGGCTACGTGGTGCTGCGCCTGCCGTATGAAGTGAAAACACTGTTTCGCGATTGGCTCGAACGCCATTACCCGCTCAAGGCCAAACACGTGATGAGCCGCGTGCATGAACTGCGCGGCGGACGCGACAACGATCCGAATTTCGGCAGCCGCATGCGCGGGCAAGGCGAGTTTGCGGCGTTGCTTTCCAAGCGCTTTGAAATCGCCAAGCGGCGCATCGGGTATGACGTGCGCGGCCGCATGCTGCGCAATACGTTGCTGGATACTGCGCTGTTTCGGGTGCCGGCGCCTATGCAAGCGGTGGCGAAACAGTTGCCGTTATTTTGAGACAACATCAACCGCTTCACCGCAAAGGCGCAAAGACGCAAAGTAAACGCGAAGGAACCCCAATTCGGTTTTCAATTTCTTTGCGGTGCTCTTGCGCCTTTGCGGTGAGTGTTTTGGCAGGTAAGCCCGTAGGATGCCGGTGACGAAGGAACCGCATCGATGATGCCGGTGACGAAGGAACCGCATCGGTCGAGTGACACATCCGGCACGACCGTGAGCCCGATTGATGTGGTGATTGATGCGGTTCGCTACGCTCACCGGCATCCTACGTTCCGTGATTTTGGTGACCCCTGGCAGCGGGCGCAGCACCATTGGGTTACGATGTACGCGAGCCGCGTTCAATCGTGACGCCCAATTGCTTTACGCTTTTAAGTGCAGCCAGTTTGGTGACGCTGACTTTCACCCACGGTGCTTTGAATTCTCCTCTGACGAGTTGCGCGATGTGTTCCGCAAGCGTTTCCAGAAGCTGGATTTTATTGTCGCGCAGGCTTTCTTCGATGCGCTGCACGACTTGGGCGTAGTCGATGGTATCGGCTATGGTGTCGGAGATTGATGCGTGCGTACCCGGAATGCCGATCTCAAGATCGAGTTGCACGGTTTGGGGCGCTATGCGCTCCCACTCGTATAGGCCGACTTTGATACTCAGCCGGAATTCGCGGATGAAGATAATGTCCATGCGTCGCTTCAGATAAAATGTCCGTTGATTCTATTTGAAAATTCATGAACACGGTAACTCTTGCTGTAGCAGCCTATCTCATCGGCTCGGTGTCGTTCGCGGTGATCATGAGCCTTGTTTTCCGGCTGCCTGATCCGCGCACCTATGGCTCCGGCAATCCCGGCGCGACCAACGTGCTGCGTTCGGGTAACAAAGCTGCCGCCGTGCTGACGCTGCTGGGCGATGCGCTCAAGGGCTGGCTGGCCGTTTGGCTGGCGCAGCATTTTGTGCAGGATGACGCAGCACCGCTTGCGATGGCCATCGCGGGCGCCTTGGCCGTGATCGGCCACATGTACCCGGTGTTTCACCGGTTTCAGGGCGGCAAAGGTGTGGCGACGGCGCTGGGTGTGCTGTTCGGTTTTAGCGCTTACCTGGGCCTGGGTGCGCTTTCGACGTGGCTCATTATTGCGGTGTTTTTTCGCATGTCGTCGTTTGCGTCGATCACTGCGGCGTTGTTTGCGCCGTTTGCTACGTGGATGTTATTCGGATTTTCACATCCGTTTTTTGCAAGTGTGATGCTGGTAGCGGTTTTGTTGATCTACCGTCATCGGCAGAATATCAAGAATATTCTGGCGGGCACGGAAAGAAAGTTGGATCGGTCGCAGCATTGACGCGCGGCCGGTGATTTAGAGTTTCTCACCTTGGCGATGGTCGAGGCATTTACGACACCACTTACCGCTTAAACTCCAGCACATCAAACCCAAGATACCGGTCAGCAATATAAATCAGCCCACGCTCATCCACATCAACATCGTTAGTCTGCGGGCAGGGCTTGCCGCCAACGGGCTCAGGTATAAACCAGCCTACTTCCTGAGGCGCCGATGGATCCGCCACATCGACTATGCGCAATCCGCCGGCGAACCACGCGCAATACACCAGCGTGTCGCCGCCTTTCATGTGTTCCTGAAACTGATGCGCGCCGAAACGTCCGGGTGCGGTACGGCTCCACGGCGATTCAAGTTCACTCACTTCAAAAATCGCCAGCGGCTTGATGTTGGCGACATCGGTGATGTCGAACGTCCACAGCGCGGCGTGCGGACGGCCGCGGCGTTTGGCTACTTCCTCGGCGCTATGCACGTGATCTTCTTCGTCGATGGCGATGGCGATATCGCGTCCGTTGATTTTTTGGGTGAGTCCCATGAAGGTGTGTGACGGTTCCGGAAACGGCGGATGGTAGTTGTATGCGCCAATCGTCGTGGGTTTGCGGATATCGGTGACATCCACCACGCGCACGCCGCCATGCCAGCACCCCGCGTAGAGCCGGTTGCCAACGCGTACCGTGTGATGCAAACGATGCTGGCGGCCTGACCACGTGGGCTTCTCGCCGCCGGCTATGTGCTGCCCCGGCAGCCACCAGCGCGACACTTCTTCGGGCTTGGCAGGATTTTTCAGATCGTAGGTGACGAGGATGTTGCCGATATAACCCGGCATTTCGGTGGAGATGTAAGCGTAGTTGGCATCCATGTCGAAGCGATGCACGCCGCGTCCGTGCGTCTTGTGATGCGTGATGAGTTTGGGGTTTGCGCGATCCTTTACATCCCAAATCTTGAAGCCGCCCTGGTTGTAAGGCGTCTTTTCCAACGTTGCGACAGCCGGAATATCCGCGGCGCTCACGCCGAGTTTTGCCGCGAGTTCGGCATCTGTAGCATCGCGCCCCAACTCTGCTTTGAGCGCCGTGCGCAGTTTAGGCAGCTCGTCGGCCTTGCGGCCGAGCGCCGTCATGTTCTGTTCCACGTTGGTGATCATGATGTCGCCGATCACGCGCGCCTTGTGTGCATGTGACACCGTATCGCCGACTGGAATCTGGCAAACCACACGCGGATTTTTTGGGTCAGCTACGTCTACGATACTGGTCGCGAGACCCTCGCTGTTGGTGATGTGGCCGACGTAGGCGTAGTTGCCTTGCACCAAGACCTGGCCTGCGCCCTGTAGATCAAGATGACCGAGGCGGGTGACGTTGTGGGCGAGTTTGGCGGGGGCTTGATCCATGGCAATTCCTTCGGTAGCGTGAAGTTGGATTGAATAAGGACATTCTACCGCAGCGCCGCTTATTACAAAAAAACCACCGCTGGTGTTTCAATCTATGATGCAGTACTGCTACGCCTTTAGTCGCAGCAGCGTGGAAAGCCCGCTCCAATATTGGTACAGGCGTTTGCGGAAACTTTCGGGAAAAGCGGGTTCCCGGATTATGTCAGGCCAAGCGTGCTCGGCTTTTGCCACGGTTTCTTTGACGATCTCATGCACGAATTTTGGCGGAGCATTGATGCGGCGGGCGATGCGGTCGAAATGCGTTTCGTCGATGGCTGTAAATTGCTTTGCGCCGCCCAAATTCAGCGCGAGGCTGTCGTTGTGTACATACTGAATTGTGGACACCAGGTCATAGGCCGGCGCTAACTGCGGGGTGATTTTGTCGCGATAGATCACTGACCAGTTTTTGAGGTGGGCATCGCCATTACCGATGAGTATGTTGACCACCAGCCGCCGGATGAATTCAGTCAGTTGCTCAAAGCGGTTGGGGAAGATATCAAAGATCAGTCTGCCGATGGTGTCGTAGTTCGTGGCGGTGTATTCCTGATCGGCGTAAACATTGAAAACCTGCGCGAAATCCTCGGCGTGTATTGAGCCGGTGGCGGTGCGGTCGTAGCGTTTGACGGCGTAGGCCCAGGTTTCGCCCTTTGGGATGGAGAGGCCGCTCACAGTGGTGACATCAATCTCATCAAGTTTTACCAGTTTCACTTCAGGTGTTTGAATGCCCGCAGCGGCGGCAAGACGCATCATGATGAATTCGTTTGCAGGCACGTTTGCATGGATGGGATGCGGTGGTTTGACTATCCATTGCGCACCGTCACCGTCGTCCAAGGTGTAGCGCCCGCCGCGTTCGATCATTGAGAATTTGAGTTGCGAGCCGCCGAGTGAAAATTTAATCAGCGTGTCGTCGAGTGTGGCGGGCGTGACGCCGGGCCGCTGGTGGATGAGTGCGCGCGGCAGTCCGTCCGCGGGCAGGGCGCGCACGGCGCCCGGCAGGCTTTCGCCCAGCGCCATGAGTAAATCAAATTCATGATCGTGATGAATTTTCAGGCGCGTAACAAGGTAATTGCGCAGCACGCCTTCGGGCAAAAGGTTGCTGAAAAAGGGCGGGAGTTTCATGCGGCTGGTAACGACTTCACGCAGATTGCGGTCGGTGGTTTCGTTATCACCCGGGCGGTTGAATGACAAACTCAGTAGCGGCCGGCTGGGACTTGCCTTGATGTAGTGCTCGTCAAAGGTCAAGAGGTTTTTGCCTTCTTGATAGCCGGTAAGGTGGCCAACCAACACATCCCCCAGCAGTATTTTGAGTACGCGAGCGTCAGCCATGTGATGGCGCCTCGTCGTCGACCTGGTAGCGTTCCAGCAAAGAGGAGGCCTTGCTGGAAAATTCTGGTTCTGGTTTGCCGGTGAGCAGGGTCTCAACGTTTGCGGCGTATTCGCGTGGCACGGGTATCAGTTCGATGTCGAGCGCCTGCGCGAATTTCATCAATGTGGATAGCGTGATGTCGCCGCCGCGCTCGAACAGCGACACTTGCCGTTGCTGTGTGCCGCTACGGCGTGCCACGTCGGCTTGCGATAGTCCCTTGGCGCGCCTACGTGTCCGGAAGTCCGTGGTTATGTCATTATTCATTTAATGTAGTTAAATATATTAAATTCATAACATTAATCATAATAATACATTATTTTCGTTATTTATATACCAAGGATTACGCTGGTTACGTCACCGGTTAGGTGTAGCGGAGCCGCCTATTCGACTGAATTTTCGCGGCAGTTGCTACTGGAAAACCCACCTTCCCCCGTTTCGGACGCGTAAAACTTTGAAACTATTCAATCCTCAGCAGCGCTGCTGCTGATTTTTTGACGCGAAAGGATTGAATCATGGAACTGAAACCCACATCCACGACGACGCCTGCCGCCCCGGAGTTCGCTGCCGATTTGGCCGTGAACATAGTCTCCCAAAGCGATCTCAAAGCTCTGCGCGCCTATGTATCGAACAGGCGGAAGGCCATGAGCATGAACGACGCGATTACGCCCCAAGCCGCTGCGGCTGATGCGGGCGCCGATGGTTACGCCGATGAAATGCAGGTGCCTGCGTATGGTTTATGCACCGCCTACCTTGCCAGTGTCGATCGCGAAGGCTTTACCGTCCCTACCGACGATTGCGCATAAGTAAAACGGCCGCTGCCTTAGTGGCTTCTGGGGGCGCTTCGGCGCCCTTTTTTTGTGTGCTGGTGACCGATTTTATGCCGGTGGTGATGACGCGGCGCGTTGGCGCTGACGCTACTGAAATTTCTTTGCGTGGGCTAATTTGTTTGCGCAGGCGGCTTTCTTCCGACCCAAGGCGAATTGGGAGCGGGCATATTAGCGCAGCGCGGATGCGGTAAAGTGTCGCCTGTTGATACGGGAGACTTTTGCTCATGTTTGGTTTACGTCGTGATGCATTTTGCGTAGGGGTGATAATGCTTGCAGGGCTCGGCGGCGCAACAGCGCAGGACTATCCGGCGAAAGCCATTCGACTGATCGCACCCTTCGCGCCGGGCGGCGCCACCGACGTGCTGGCGCGCATCGCCGGGCAGAAGTTGAACGAGCGCATGGGCCAGCCGGTGGTGGTGGAAAACCGCACCGGCGCCGGCGGCAACATCGGCGCGGAACAGGTGGCGAAAGCAGCGCCGGATGGCTACACGCTATTGATGGGCGGCGTGCCGCATGCGATTTCGGTGAGCCTGTATCCGAAGCTGGGCTACGATCTCACGAAGGATTTGTCGGCGATTGCAGAGGTCGCTTCGTTTCCCAGCATGATCGTATTGCACCCGTCGCTGCCCGCCAAAAACGTGAAAGAATTGATTGCGCTGGCCAAGGCGCGGCCGGGGCAGCTTAACTTTGGCTCCGCCGGTAACGGCTCGCCCAATCAGTTGGCGCTGGAATTGTTCAAGACCATGGCGGGCGTGAACATGGCGCATATTCCGTACAAGGGCGCGGGACAAGTGGTTGGCGATCTGTTGGCCGGACAACTGCAACTGGCGTCGATGGGATTTCCGGTGGCCATGCCGCATGTGAAGTCCGGCAAGCTGCGCGCGATTGCGGTGACGGGTGCTGCACGCTCGCCGCTACTGCCGGATTTGACTACGGTTGCCGAAGCCGGGCTTCCGGGTTTTGATGTCACGTCGTGGTACGGTGTGTTCGGCCCGGCGGCGTTGCCGCGCGACATCGTTGTTAAACTCAATGCAGAAATTGGCCGCGGCATCAACGCGCCGGAACTCAAGGATCGGCTTGTTGCTTTGGGCGCGGAACCTTCAACCAAAAGTCCGGAGGCGTTTGCGCAATACGTGCGCGACGAAATCGTGAAGTGGGCCAGGGTGGTTAAGGCTTCGGGCGCGAAGCTGGATTAGAACTTGAAACATGCTGCGACTTACTGAGATCAAACTTCCGCTTGATCATGC
>JANMXV010000252.1:0-15531 GCA_031381325.1 Betaproteobacteria bacterium
GATACATCCGTCGGTCGCCGCGCGCACGGTGCCGGAGTTGATCGGTATCGCGAAAGCTAAGCCCGCTACGATTTCCTACGCGTCACTCGGCAGCGGCAGCATCCAGCATCTTTCGGGATTCATGTTCGGCAAGGCCGCAGGCGTCAATTTGATCCACATACCGTACAAGGGCGCGGCGCCCGCCACGGTTGATCTGCTTGCCGGACAAGTCAATGCTGCGTTCAGCGGCATCGGCACCGTGGTTGCTCATGTGCGGGCTGGCCGCTTGCGTGGCCTGGCAACCACCGGCCCGAAGCGCATTAGCGCTTATCCCGATTTGCCGACGATGGCGGAGTCAGGGGGCCCCGACATGCAGGTGTTGCTGTGGAATGGCATACTCGCGCCGGCAGCAACGCCCGCGGCAATCGTCAGGAAACTCAGTGAGGAAATCAACCGCATTGTTAAGTCGAGCGACCTGTCACAAGTCCTCGCCACGCAGGGCACCTCGCCGGTGAGCAACACACCCGAAGAGTTTTCAGCGTTCATCAAATCGGAGCAGGCGAAGTTTTCAAAGTTGGTGAAGGAATCGGGTATCAAGCTGGACTGAGGACCCAGGTCACTTGCAGTAAAAGCATAGAGCACGTAAGTTGCGCACTGCGCATCATTCATCCCAAAAAGGAATCGCCATGCCCAAGGCAGTCTGGAACAACACCGTTATCGCCGAAACGGAAGTCTTTGATACCGTCGAGAACAATGTTTATTTTCCGCCGGCTGCATTGCGCACGGCGAATTTTCAACCCAGCGCTACCCAAACTACGTGCTCGTGGAAAGGCGTTGCGAGTTATTACGACGTGGTGGTCGACGGCAAGGTGAACAAGGATGCAGCGTGGTACTACGCTGACCCCAAGCCTGCGGCAATGAACATCAAAGATTATGTCGCCTTCTGGAAAGGCGTGACTGTTGAGAAGTAGCGATTGCAGACAGGTGTGAATTTCAAGGCGCGCTATGTCAGCACCACTGGCTGATGTTGATACTTATGCGACGCTCTCCATAAGCTGTACATCCACCATTACCCCCGGCACGACATTCCCCTGATCCGTCGGCAAAATAATGAAACAGTTCGCCTCGCTCATCGAACGCAGAATGCCGGAGCCTTGTTCGCCAGTAACACGCACGCTCCACGCACCCGCCGCATCCTGCGACAAAATGCCGCGCTGAAACTCGGTGCGGCCGGGCGCTTTTTTCAATGCCGAGGTGCAGGGCACTTTGAAGGTGGGCAGTGGCGGCAGCGGGTCTTGTCCGGCGAGCTTGAGCAGCGCGTCGCGCACGAATTGGTAGAAGGTCACCATCACCGACACCGGGTTGCCCGGCAGGCCGAAAAAATGTGCGCCGCCGATTTTGCCGTAGGCTAACGGGCGGCCGGGCTTCATGGCGATTTTCCAGAACAGTACTTCGCCGAGTTTGTTGAGCATGTCTTTGACGAAATCGGCTTCGCCTACCGACACGCCGCCGCTGGTGATCACCACGTCGGCAGATGCCGCTGCTTCCTTGAACGCGGCTTCGATCAGCGCGGGGTCGTCGCGCACCACGCCCATGTCGATCACTTCGCAGTTCAGGCGCGTGAGCATGCCGTGGATGGTGTAGCGGTTGCTATCGAAAATCTGGCCTTCCTGCGGCACGCTGCCAATGGAAACCAGCTCGTCACCGGTGGAGAAGAACGCCACACGCAGCTTGCGAAACACCGTGACTTCGCCGATGCCGAGCGACGATATCAGGCCCACTTCGGCGGGACGCAGCGGCAAGCCGCGCTTCAATGCGACTTGGCCGACGGCGAGGTCTTCGCCGGCGCGGCGCAGGTTCTGGTTGAGGCGATGGCCGCTGCCGATGGTGACTTGCCCGTCTTTGGCTTGGACGTGCTCTTGCATCACGATGGTGTCGGCTTCCGGCGGCATCACCGCGCCGGTCATGATGCGCACGGTTTCACCGGCTTGCATTTTGCCCGCGAAAGGTTTGCCGGCGAACGATGAACCCGCCATCTTGAGTGTGACTTCACCATCGGCTTTGAGATCGATAAAACGCACGGCGTAGCCGTCCATCGCGGAGTTGTCGTGTGCGGGCACGTTGATCGGCGAGATCACGTCTTGCGCCAGCACGCGGCCCAACGCGGAACGCACATGCACGCGTTCGGTGGCAGTCACCGGCGTGAGAAAGCGCGCGATCAGCGCGCGCGCTTTGTCCACCGGCATGGAATTCGGATCGTAATCGTCGGCGCAACTGGCGTCGCGCAGGGTGGCGGGTTGGGTCATGTTATTGGCCTTGCTGTCAGTGAACCCGGATTTTAGCGGACAGACTGGACCGGTGCGTACCTTTGTGTGCGTGCGCGCCGCGCCGCAGGGAATACAATTAAATCAATGCTTTGCAAAGGGTCATTGTTGCATGTGGTGCGGCATTGGCAGACAATCCGCTGATGCTGGAATCCGCACTAAAAACTTGGGAATGGCCTGCTGCGGTGATTATGGAGCGCATGGTGCTTGTCAATCGCTGGGCGGATGAACGGTGGGAAACCCGTGGCATTGTGCGCGATACGGCTGCGAGCGGCGCGCCCGCGCGAGTCGTCGTGCAGACGGAAAAGCTCACGCAAACGCTGTATCCGGGTTATGCGGTTCGCCTGCATCGCGATGAAGCCGAGGGCTATTATTACAACATTACCTCGCCTGAGCCCAAGGTGTTTGTGCTGTGGCGCATGGAGGATGACGTGGCGCGGCCGAAATTTTTGTCGGTCAGTTATCACGAAGGGTCGCGCTGGCTCGACAGCGGCGAAAACGTGGATGGGGTGCCGCTGCCTGTGGAATTGGTGCCGTGGATGGCCGAATTTGTAGCGTTGTATTACCAGCCGGAAGAGAAGAAGCCGCGCAAGTATGCGAGCAACAAGGACAAGGGCCGCATGGGCAATAGTGAATGAGCGCCATGAATAACGGTGATAACGGTGGGGACGAGAAATTTCTGTCGCGCTGGTCGCGGCTGAAACGCGATACCAGGGTGGCCGAGCCGGATGGCGCGGGGCAGACCGCGCAGGCTGACCTGCCCGGCGCGACGGCGCCATTGCAGCGGCAGAAAAAAGAGGCGAGTGCCGAGTCCGCGCCTCCGCAATTGCCGCCGGTGGATGAGCTCACACTGGACTCGGATTTCAGAGGGTTTTTTCATCCTAAGGTGGATGAGGACGTCAAGCGTGCAGCCTTGAAAAAATTGTTTAGCGATCCGCACTTTAATGTGATGGATGGGCTGGACACTTACATCGACGACTACTCGAAACCTGATCCTTTGCCCGTGGAAATGCTGGCGCAAATGCGATCGGCACAGAAAATATTCAAGTGGGCAAGAAATGAACTGGAAGAGGGCGAAACCGCGCCGGCGCAGTTGGATTCCCCGCCCACGCCCGTGCTGGAGGCGCCCGTAGCGACGAGTGAGGTCATGGTTTCGATTGAACAGGGTGGCGACGTTCCGGCGACTGAGCCGCTACTTGAAACCTCAGATACGAAGGCGCCAGAATTCGAGAATGAAAATTCCCCTCACTGTCGTTCCCGTGAAGGCGGGAACCCATAACACAGTGCCATATGAGATACCGTATGGGTTCCCGCCGCAGCCTGCCCTCGAATCCCGTAGTCGGGGGCGGGAACGACAGTAGTAGTGTTGATCTACATGAAATTTGGACAAACAAAATACAGTAACGATTTATTTTTAAATACATATTCGTGAGACACCATGCCACAACCCAAGTTACTGATATGTAACTGCAACAAGACCATGCCGCTGGATGGCAAAGCGCTGGGCAACGCGTTAAAGCAGGACGCGCCCTATGTGCATAGCGAGTTGTGCCGCCGCCATATCGCGTCGTTCGAGGCGGCTGCAAAATCCGGCGAAGACCTGGTGGTGGCGTGTACGCAGGAAGCGCCGTTGTTTACCGAACTGCATGAACAATGGCACGCACAGGGGCAAGCCCACGGCAAGATACAGTTTGTAAACATTCGCGAAACCGCGGGGTGGTCGAGCGAGGCAGGCAAGACCACGCCTAAAATCGCTGCGCTGTTGTCGCTGGCTGGCGTAGCGGAGCCGGAGCCGGTGGCGGCGGTGCAGTATCAGTCCGCGGGGCAGGTATTAATTATTGGACAGGGCGAGGCGGCACTGGCGTGGGCCGAGCGCATGGCGGAGAAGCTCGACGTCAACGTGCTGATTACCAGCGAGGCGGGGCGCGCGGAACTGCCGGCTGAGCGTCGTTTCCCGGTTTTTTCCGGACGCAATGTGCAGATCAAGGGCTATCTCGGTGCGTTTGAGGTGTCGTGGGAGCAGGCCAATCCTATTGATCTCGAAGTATGCACGCGCTGTAATGCGTGCGTGCAGGCGTGTCCGGAGCAGGCGATCAGCTATGACTACCAAATCGATGCCTCAAAATGCACAGCGCACCGCCAGTGCGTGAAAGTCTGCGGCGATATCCGCGCCATCGATTTCGAGCGCCTGGAAACAGCGCGCAGCGATCGCTTTGATCTGGTGCTCGATCTTTCGCTGCAGCCGCTGATCCGTTTACATCAGTTGCCGCAGGGCTATTTTGCACCGGGCGCGGATCCCTTGGATCAAGCGCTTGCCGCAGGGCAATTGGCGCACCTGGTAGGCGAGTTCGAAAAGCCGCGCTTTGTGACGTACAAAGAAAAAATCTGCGCGCACGGCCGCTCCAAAATCACCGGCTGTACGCAATGCATCGATGTCTGTTCCGCCAACGCCATCAGCAGTGACGGCGACAAAGTCAACGTATCGCCGTTCTTGTGCATGGGCTGCGGCGGGTGCGCGACCGTGTGTCCTTCGGGGGCGATGAGCTATGCCTATCCGCGCGTCGCCGATTTGGGATTGCGTATCAAGACGGTGCTCAATGCGTATCGCAATGCCGGCGGCAGCGCGCCTGTGCTGTTGTTTCACAATACGGATGACGGCCGTGCGTTGATCCGGCAACTGGGACGGCGCGCGGCGCAAACCGGCGGACTGCCGGCGCGGGTGATTCCGCTGGAAATGCAGCACGTCGCCGCGTTCGGCATGGACCTTGCGCTGGGAAGCTATGCGCTGGGTGCGTCGCAGGTAGTGGTGCTGGCCACCGGTAGCGAAGCGCCCGAATATTTGGCTGCATCGAAGCGGCAGCTTGCTTTTGCAGGCGAAGTATTGTCCGGCCTGGGATATCACGATGGGGGCGACGGACACTTCAAGCTGATCGAGGCGGACGATGTGACTACGCTTGCCGGCGCCTTGCGCGCGCTCGGCACACCGCGCGGTGTGAAACCTGCAACGTTTAATTTGTTCAATGATAAGCGCACCACCCTGGAATTTGCGTTCAATCATCTGCTGGCGCATGCGCCGGCCCCGGTGGCGGAAGTGGCGTTGTCACACGGTGCGCCCTACGGAAGAGTCGATGTGAATACCCAGACCTGCACTCTGTGCCTGGCGTGCGTGGGCGCCTGTCCCGAAGGAGCGCTGCTGGATGGCAATGATCGTCCGCTACTGCAGTTTATCGAGCGCAATTGCGTGCAGTGCGGGCTGTGCGAAAAAACCTGTCCGGAAAACGCCATCAGTCTGCGGCCACGCCTGTTGCTGGACAAGCAGGCAAAAAGCGCGGTGGTGTTGAACGAAGCACAGCCGTTCAACTGTGTGCGTTGCAATAAGCCGTTCGGCACGAAATCCATGATCGATACGATGCTGGGGCGGCTAAGTTCGCATTCGATGTTCGCTAGCGGACCTGCGCTGCAGCGCCTGCAGATGTGCGCGGATTGCCGCGTCGTTGATCTGATGGAAGAAAAGAACGCGGCATCGATCCATGACTATACGACAAGCAAAGGTGGGGGCGGCACGTGAGTGACGTTGCGGCGGTTGTTGATCTGTGCGAGGAGGATCAATGGCGTGCCGGGCTCTACGCGCTGATCGGCCGTTTGTTCTTTGAAGGACCGGATACCGCGCTGCTCGCGCAACTCGCGGCGGATAGCACGGATAGCGCGAAGAGCGACCCTGGTTACAATGGTGAGCCTGGTTACGATGGGCCGCTGCGGCAAGCGTGGCGGCAACTGGCCGCAGCCGGCGCATCGTTGGATGCAGCGGCGTTGGGGCATGAGCACGCCCTGTTGTTTATTGGTGTAGGCAAGACGCCCGTCACGCCGTACACCTCGGCTTATGTGCCGGGTGTTTCGCCGGAGCGCCACTTGCTGCAGTTGAGACGGCAACTCGAGCAGTGGGGACTCGGGCGCGATGCGGCGAACACTACGCCGGAAGATCACCTCGCCGGTGTGTGCGACACCATGCGCCATCTCATTCTGCGCGACGAACCGATCGAGGTGCAAAGAGAATTCTTTAATAATTACATATACTTACAAAGCCTTGCGCTATGCAAGAAACTAACTGATGCAGCACCTTCAAGGTTTTACCTTCACGTTGCCCGCTTCACGCAGGCTTTTCTGGAAGTGGAGCGTGAAGGCTTCGACATGATTGCGTCGCGCCCCTGATTTTTGGCGAAGTCACGTGAAATTTCGTCAGAGTCTTGTAAGTATCGAAGCCGCGAAGTGGATTTGGATAGATTAGATTACGCGGGGCTTGCGTTTGAGCAGGTGTAAGTGTAGGTTTCAAATATTGAAAGTGTAATGCACTGCTGTAGGGCGCCAGACCCGGAAGCGGATATTCAGGAGGAGTTGCGATGAGTGGTTCAAACAGCATTTCACGTCGTCATTTTCTTTTTGCAGCAGGCGCCGGCGGTGCCGCTGCTACTGTGCTAGTGGCGGCCCGCAAAGATGGCGTGACCGCGCCACCCGAAAAATCGAAGACGCCTGCGGCCGGTAACGGCTATCGCGTTACCGAGCATATCCGCAACTATTACCGTACCACCAAGGTCTGAGGAGGCCGCCCATGTTGCTAACCAAGACATCGGATGGTGTGGCGTCTTCGCGCGGTCGCCTTGCGCGCGGCGTTTCCAGCATGCTCGGACGCACCGTAGACCGGCGCACCTTCCTGCTACGCTCGGGAATTGCAGCGGGCGCCGGCGTAGCGGCAGCGAATTTCTCATTCAACATCGTCAAGCCTGCCGCAGCCGCGGACGCAGCGGCCGTCAAGACCGAAATCAAGCGCACGGTATGCACGCATTGTTCCGTGGGTTGTGCCATCGATGCCGTGGTACAGGACGGGATCTGGGTGCGGCAGGAACCGGTGTTCGATTCGCCGATCAACCTTGGGGCGCATTGCGCGAAAGGCGCATCCATACGCGAGCACGGGATGATGCACGATTCACACCGGCTTAAAACGCCGATGAAACTGGTGGCCGGCAAGTGGCAGAAGGTGTCATGGGACGAGGCGCTGACCGAGGTTAGCAAGAAACTCCTCGACATCAAAAAGAAGGACGGCGCGGACGCGACATTCTGGATAGGCTCGTCCAAGCACAACAACGAGCAGGCCTATTTGTTCCGCAAGTTCGTCTCGTTCTTCGGCACCAACAATATGGATCACCAGGCGCGCATTTGCCACTCGACTACGGTCGCGGGCGTGGCCAACACCTGGGGTTATGGTGCGATGACCAATTCGTACAACGACGAGCAGAATTCGAAAGCGATTCTGTTTTTCGGCTCGAATGCGGCGGAAGCGCATCCGGTGTCCATGCTGCACACCCTGCATGCCAAGGAAAACGGCGCGAAAGTCATTTGTGTCGATCCCCGGTTCACCCGTACGGCAGCCAAGGCCGACAGGTATTACCGCATACGCTCGGGCACCGATGTGGCGTTTTTGATGGGCATGATGCACCACATTTTTAAGAACGGCTGGGAAGACAAGGACTATATCGCGGCGCGCGTTTACGGCATCGACAAGGTAAAAGAAGAAGCTGCGAAATGGACGCCGGAGGAAGTCGAGCGCGTGACCGGCATGAAGGAAGCCGAAGTGCTCGACGTGGCCGAAACCATGGCCAAGAACAAACCCAGCACGATTATTTGGGCGATGGGGCAGACGCAGCATACCAATGGCAACGCGATCGTGCGCGCATCCTGCATCCTGCAACTCGTGCTCGGCAATGTCGGTGTGTCCGGCGGCGGCACCAATATTTACCGGGGTCACGATAATGTGCAGGGTGCGACCGACGTCGGTCCGAACCCGGATTCACTGCCGGGCTACTATGGCATCGCGGCGGGCTCGTGGGCGCATTTCGCCCGTGTGTGGGGCGTGGATCTCGACTGGATCAAAAAGCAATTTGCGTCACCGGCAAATATGGAAAAGCCTGGTCTTACCGTGTCCCGCTGGATTGACGCTGTGCTGGAAAAGAATGAGTTGATCGACCAGGAGTCCAACCTTAAAGCGGTAGTGTTCTGGGGTCATGCGCCGAACAGCCAGTCGCGCGGCAAGGAAATGATCGAGGCCATCAAAAAACTGGAATTGCTGGTGGTGGTTGATCCCTACCCGTCAGCCACGGCCGCGATGGCGGCGATGTCGCGGCAGGATGGCGTTTACCTGTTGCCGGCGGCTACCCAGTTGGAGTGCGCGGGCTCTGCTACAGCATCGAACCGGTCCCTCCAATGGCGCGAAAAAGTCATAGAGCCGATGTTCGAGTCGCGCACCGATCACATGATCATGTATCAACTGGCGCAGAAATTCGGCTTTGCCGACCAGTTGGTCGGCAAGCAAGCCGACGGCACGCTGCGTATCAAATTGGTCAAGGGCGCCAAGGGCATGGACGAGCCCGACACCGAGGATATCCTGCGCGAAATCAATCGCGGCATGTGGACCATCGGCTACACCGGGCAATCCCCCGAACGCCTGCAGGCGCACATGCGCAACATGCATGTGTTTGATGTTAAAACGCTGCGCGCCAAAGGCGGCAAGGACGCGAAGACCGGCTACGTGCTGGATGGCGACTATTTTGGGCTGCCGTGGCCGTGTTACGGTACGCCGGAGCTCAAGCATCCGGGCTCGCCTAACCTCTACGACACCACGCGTCATGTGATGGAGGGCGGCGGAAATTTCCGTGCGAATTTCGGCGTCGAGCGTAATGGCGTGTCGTTGCTGGCCGAGGACGGCTCACATTCCAAGGGATCGGACATCACCACGGGCTACCCGGAATTCGACCACGTGCTGCTCAAGAAGCTGGGCTGGTGGGAGGAACTGACCGAGGCCGAGCAAAAGGCTGCCGCGGGCAGGAACTGGAAAACCGATCTATCGGGAGGCATTCAACGCGTGGCGATGAAGCACGGATGCCATCCGTTCGGCAACGCCAAGGCGCGTGCGGTAGTCTGGAATTTCCCCGATCCGGTACCGCTGCATCGCGAACCGCTTTATACACCGCGTCCGGATCTCATCGACAAGTATCCGACGCACGCCGACCAGAAGAACCGCTGGCGCGTGCCGGTACTGTTCAAGAGCATTCAGGATGCCAACAAGGATGCGGTCAAATCCTATCCGTTGATTATGACCAGCGGCCGCCTGGTCGAATACGAGGGGGGCGGGGACGAAACACGCTCCAATCCATGGCTCGCCGAACTGCAGCAGGAAATGTTCGCCGAAATCAACCCCAAGGACGCTAACGATCGGGGCGTGCGGAACAATGAATATATCTGGATTGAAACGCCGACCAAGGCTCGTCTTAAGGTGAAGGCGCAGGTCACCGAGCGCGTGGGGCCGGGAACCGTATTCCTGCCGTTCCATTTTGGCGGCTGGTGGATGGGTCAGGATATGCTCAAGTATTACCCCGAGGGCTCGGCGCCTATCGTGCGTGGCGAGGCGGTCAATACCGCCACCACGTATGGCTATGACATCGTCACCATGATGCAGGAAACGAAAACGACACTGTGTCAGGCATCCAAGGCCTGACCAAGACCGCAAGACGAGAGCCGGAGGAGTAAACCATGGCGAGAATGAAATTTCTGTGTGATACCGAGCGCTGTATCGAATGCAACGGCTGTGTGACCGCCTGCAAGCAGGAGCACGAGGTTCCCTGGGGCGTGAACCGTCGCCGCGTGGTGACGTTGAACGACGGGGTGCCGGGAGAGAAATCGATCTCGGTTGCCTGCATGCACTGCTCGGACGCGCCGTGCATGGCGGTGTGTCCGGTGGACTGCTTCTACAAGACCTCGGAAGGGGTGGTGCTGCACGACAAGGATCTATGCATCGGTTGCGGTTACTGTTTCTATGCCTGTCCGTTCGGCGCGCCGCAGTTTCCGCAGGATGGCGCGTTCGGCCTGCGCGGCAAGATGGACAAATGCACGTTCTGCGCGGGCGGCCCCGAGGCCGACAATTCGCCAGCCGAATTCAAGAAATACGGGCGCAACCGGCTGGCGGAAGGCAAGCTGCCGGCGTGCGCCGAAATGTGCTCGACCAAGGCATTGCTGGGCGGCGATGGCGACGTGATTGCCGACATTTACCGCAGCCGGGTGCTTCGCCGCGGCAAGGGATCGGAGGTGGTGGGCTGGAGCACGGCTTACGGCAGGCCCGACAAACCCGCGGCTCCCGCCACGCCCGCTACCCAGGCGGGACCAAAATCATGAAGCGCGTACTGCTCGTCGTGGCGGCATGGGGATGCGCCGCGCTGGTTGCGGGGTGCGGTGAGTTACCGCAGACTACATTTTATAAGCAAGGCGAATACCGGGGAAAATCCGACGGCGTGCCCTGGGAGGGCGGGGACTTCAAGGGCGACAAGGTGGCGTGGGAAAAAGCGATCAAGGCACGTAACAACGGACAGAACGAATACGTGCGGCTAGGGAACTAGGCGCGCAGAGGAGATCTCATGCGTGGCAATCACGGTATGCGATGGCTGATGCGGTTGATTGTTTTGCTGTGCGTTGCCGCGTTACCGCAGTTCGCGCAGTTCGCAAGGGCGGCCGCCGATACGACTGGCGGCGCCGCAGAGCAGGCCAAGCGGCAAATCACTCAGCCGGGGAACAACGCGCCGTTCTGGCGGGACGTGCGCAAGGGGGAGAATCCATATCAGACCACGCAGGTGCGGGGCATCGAAACCAATGTGCTGGTGCAAAGTGAAGGCCAATCCTGGCGCCTGCTGCGACCCATGGTCTATTCGGTGGGCGGTTTGATTCTCGTAGCCGCGTTGCTGGGCTTGGCGGGTTATTACTTCTGGCGCGGCTCGATCAAACTGCATGAGCAGCCCACGGGCAGGCTGATACGGCGTTTTTCAAATCTGGATCGGCTTGCGCACTGGACTGTGGCGATCAGTTTCGTCACGCTCGGCATCACCGGTTTGATTATTACGTTTGGCAAATACCTGCTGCTGCCGGTTTTGGGTTACACGCTGTTTTCATGGCTGGCGATAATCGCCAAAAATCTGCATAACTTTATCGCGCCGGTATTTTTGTTTGCATTGCCATTATTGATCCTGGTGTTCATACGCGACAATCTGCCGAAGCGTTACGATATGCAATGGCTGAAGACATTCGGCGGCATGCTCTCGAAAAACGCAAAAGAAGCTCCCTCGGGGCGCTTTAATGCGGGTGAAAAAGCGTTGTTCTGGGCCATGGTGTGTACCTTAAGCGTGGTGCTGTGCCTATCGGGCGTGGTGATGCTGTTCCCGAATTTCGAACAGGGGCGCTTCACGATGCAATCGGCGAACATCGTACACATGGTGTGTGCGTTGCTGGCAATCGCGATGGCGTGTTTCCATATATATCTTGGCACTATCGGTATGAAAGGCGCGTACAAGGCCATGCGTACCGGTTATGTCGACGAAGCATGGGCCAGGGAACATCACCAGATCTGGTATGAGGAAGTCAAAGCGGGCACAGCGCACCAGCAATTCGCCGATAACGTGCCTCCTGCCATCAAATTGCAGGTCGAGCAGTCGATCAAAGCCTAAGCGATGTAATCAGGGGGAAACGATGAGATCGAATAAAGTACTCGCGCTCGCAACGCTTTGTTTGTTTACCAGCGGATGGGTTTTTGCCAAATTGCCGCCGCTCACCGATGCGCAGAAGGCGACAGCAGAAGAAGCGAAGGTAAAAGCCGCTGAAGTTGCAAAAAAAGAGACGGAGTTGCTTGCCAAGTCCCAGGATGCCGTTGCCGGCCGCTATATTCAGGAACAAAAAGCCAAGGGCGTTATTGTTACGCCCACGCCGATTGCCGCCGCGGTGCCACCGGCGCCAGCCGCAGCACCACCGGCACCGGCCGCAGCGCCGGCCAAGAAATAACAGCATTCTGAGCACTACCTGGATTTTCAGTTTGTCGGGGTGTTGCTTAACTGCGTCCTGTTTTATTCGCTCCGACGATGGCTGATTTCTGGAGCCGTTGCGGCTATAACCTTCTCCAGCGCAATGCAGATGGACGTCTGCTAGTCACTGACGATTACCTGCGCCTTTACTATGCCCGCCCCGAACTCGCGCCGGTGGCGGAATCCTCTGCGCATGAGCGCGCACTGCACGCGTCGCTGCTCGACAGTCCGCGCCGCGCGGTGGACGAGCGGATGATTGCCCTGATCGATGACGGGGATGCGCGCGAGAACTATCGCGTGGTGCTGCGTTTTCGCGATCAGTTGCTTGCGGCGGCATCGCTGGAAGCGTTCTACGCTGCGCTTTTCCAGCGGGATGTGAATGTGCCGCCGCTTTTTGTCGATCTAATCGTGCAGGTTATTTTGCGCGGCATCCTCGACGCAACGGAAGACGGCTTGCAGGCACGGGCGGCTGAACTGTTTTTCCGCCCCCAGCGCGTCAATATCGACAACGGCGCGATCCGGCTGGCCGACGACGAGACGGTCGAGATGCAGGCGACCCGCGGCGGGCTGGGGCTGCTCGGCAGGCTGATAATCGAGGCGCAGACGCCCGTGCGCACGATCGAGCTCGAGGTGCTGGATGCCGCGACTCAGGCCAATTACTGGCTGCGTGATGAGCGCTTCGATACGGTGCTGAGCCTCAATCGATCGCATGCGGGCTGTGCGGCGTTCTGCCGCGTGCTTGAGGCATGGGTCTGGCATTTTCATCGCACGCCGGTGGTGATTGAGCCGGTGGCGGAGATTCCGGACGAGGACTGGGTGTGGCACGTCGGGCTGGATGCGGAGGCCAGCACCATACTGAACGAGATTTATAACGGCGGCACGGTCGATGCAGAAGATATGAAACGCGTTATCGGACTTTATCGCATGGATTTCAAGACGCCTTCCGACCTGCGCGCCGGGCTTGCCGGCAAGCCTGTATTTCTCGGCCTGTGCGTTACCCCCGACAAGGTGTTGCGTATGAAGCCGCAGAATCTGCTGATGAACCTGCCGCTGGCGATCCACGCTTAGAGCCCAATTCCAGAACGGGTGGCAGAATGGACATTGCCCCTGTATATTGCCGCAATCCGCTTTTCATTTCACTAACGGAGTCATCACATGAAACGTTATATACCGTTTGCCGTTGCTGCTGCCTTCTTGATCGCGGGCTGTGGAAAAAAAGAAGAGGAGCGGCTGGTTGTGCCTACGCCTCCTGCCGCGAAACCGGAAGATGTAAAACAATCAACCGTTCCGACTCCGCCGCTGCCCGCGCCTAATGTACCTAAAGCCGCCGAAGCTGAATTGCCAAAACCGGGGCAGGCGAACGACCACTCGAGCCCTGCGTTCAAGGGCGGGGGCGTACCGGATAAGAACAAATAGTGTTTGCACAACCAGGCGATGACTTGCTTTTAATGAACGAGTGCGCACGGAACGGGTACCGCCGAAAATATATGAAGCACCTGGCGGAGACGCGGCGTCGTCTGAGATAGATCTCCGGACTGAATTGCGAACCTGTTAAATCGTGAATGACATCTCCGCTGCGCTGCGTGAAGCGATCCGGCTTATCGCCAGTGCCGACGCGCAGCTTGCGCAGATCGTTGGGCTCAGCGTATGGGTGAGTTTGACCGCGGTACTCATTGCGGCCGTGATCGCGTTGCCGCTGGGCGCGCTGCTGGCGATTACGCGGTTTCCCGGAAAGCAAGCGCTGGTTGCCGTGCTCAATGCGCTGATGGGATTGCCGCCGGTGGTGGTGGGCCTCTCGATATACCTGATGTTGTCGCGCGCCGGCCCCCTGGGCGAGTTGGGCCTGCTGTTCACGCCCACGGCAATGGTTATCGCGCAGGCGGTATTGATCACGCCGATCATCGCCGCGCTGTCGCGGCAGGTGATCGAGGACGCGTGGCACGAATACGAGGAACAATTGCGTTCTCTCGGCGTCACCACCGTGGCCGCCGCGCGAACGTTGTTGTGGGACACGCGCTTTGCGTTGATGACCGTGGTGCTTGCAGGCTTCGGGCGCGCGGCGGCGGAAGTGGGCGCGGTGATGATCGTCGGCGGCAATATCGACGGTGTTACGCGCGTGATGACCACCGCGATTGCGCTGGAAACCAGCAAGGGTGACCTGCCGCTGGCGCTGGGATTGGGCATGGTACTGGTGGCAATGGTCATCGGCATGAACCTGCTTGCGCATTGGGTAAAGCTGACTGCGCAGCGTTATCACGGCTGACCCGGGATGCTGCCGCTGACACTGGAAAATCTGGGCTTTACCGCGGGTGGACGAAGCATCATTCATTCCATTTCCTGTGAAATCGAAGCGGGCACACGTAGCGTGATTCTCGGCCCGAACGGCGCGGGCAAGAGCGTACTGATGCGGCTATGCCACGGTCTGCTCAAACCCACCGCAGGGCGTGTTACGTGGCGCCAGGATGGCATGACACGACGCGCACGCGGACAAGCGATGGTGTTTCAGCGTCCGGTGGTGCTGCGCCGCTCGGCGATTGCGAATGTGATCTACGCGCTCAGGCTTGCGGGCATCGAGCCCAAAGAATGCCGGCTGCGTGCGGAAGACGTGCTCGAAGCCGTGGGCCTTGCGAACGTGGCGGAGCGCCCGGCGCGCGTGCTGTCCGGTGGCGAGCAGCAGCGTCTCGCGCTGGCGCGCGCGTGGGCGCTGGGGCCGGAAGTTTTGTTTCTCGACGAACCGACGGCTAACCTTGATCCGAATTCAACGCGAGATATCGAAAGCATCATCACCGCCATACACGCCAGCGGCGCCAAGATCATCATGACCACGCACAGCCTGGGACAAGCGCGCCGGCTCGGCGATGAAATTCTTTTTTTGAGCGAAGGCCGGCTGGCCGAGCGCGCGTCGGTAGATGAATTTTTCAAGCAGCCGCGGTCGTCGGAAGCGGCATCTTTTTTACGCGGAGAATTACCCTGAGTATGTTTAAAAAATCACCCATGATAATCATGAAAGCGCTGCTGCAACCGATTTCGGTTCGCACTTATTGCCACAACCCCCATCAGTGCCTGGGCGAGCCCGATCACAAGATAGTTTTCAAAATCAAACCGCCTGCCGCCGAGACCGCTAATAGTCCCGTTGCCGTTTGCATCATCAGAGCGGGTTCCATCGTCGTTCTCCCGTAAAATTGCGGCATGAATCGAAAGGATGCGTCAGCGTGCGTGTCCCAAATGCAGGCTTCGAGCCGTCATTGCGAAAGTTCGCGATGCCCAGCCTGTCCTGCTTTGGAGTGGACTTTCAGCTTTCCATACGCTTGGCGATAGTGTCTGTAGGCTGGCGAACG
>JANMXV010000254.1:0-8994 GCA_031381325.1 Betaproteobacteria bacterium
CGCACGCGCACTATGGCCAGCGGATACAGATCGGGACGAAAGGCGCCCCATTTCTATTGTGCGGTATCTTCGCCGGTGATCACGGATTTCACACCGGGCAGGGCGCGCGCCGCACTCACGTCGATGGAAACGATACGCGCATTCGGATGCGGGCTGCGCAGCACCGCACCGTGCAACATGCCAGGCATTTGTATATCAGCGACGTAAAGCGCCGCGCCGGTGACTTTGGGTATGGCGTCGGTGCGTTGCACGTCTTTGCCGACGACCAGCAGCCCCGCCACTCGTGGGTCGGGCGCGTTCATGACTTCACTAAATTCAATCCCCTCGCCCCCATACGGGGGGAGAGGGTTAGAGCCTGCCCCGGACTTGATCCGGGGGTGAGGGGGGAGGAGTTCGACATTTAGTTTATGCTTTCTTCGTTGTTCGTTGCGCCGTCGCAATGGCTTCTTTATAAGCCTCGAAAATCCGATAGTACCCGGTGCAGCGGCAATACACGCTATCGACGCTGGCGCGGATTTCTTCTTCGGACGGATGCGGATTTTTTTCGAGCAGCGAACACGCCTGCATCACATGCCCCGGTATGCAGATGCCGCATTGCAGTGCCGATTGATTGACGAATGCCTGCTGTATTGGGTGCAACCCGTCCGGTGTCGCCAGGCCTTCGACCGTGCGGATATCCGCGCCGTCGCACATCGCGGCGAGTTGCAGGCACGCGGGCGTGGGTTCGCCGTTGACGATGACGGTGCAGATGCCGCAGGCGCCGATGCCGCAGCCGAGCTTGGCGCCGGTGAGTTGAAAGTCCTCGCGCAGTACATCGGCGAGCAAACGGTCGCCGGTCTTGAGTGTGACTTCCGCCGCATCACCGTTGAGTGTGAACTTGATTAACATTTTCGCGCCTGTATCGTACCCTTAAAGAGGGCCGGATTATAAGCGGATTGAAGCCGATGGTTACTTTTGGATTTACAATGTGCGCAGGTTTATTTCGCCGTAGCAGAGTTTTTAAAATATGAATAAAAACAAATACTTACGATATATCTCCACGGGTAGGGTGCGCATCGCGCACGCGGATACGGTGGCACACGGTGCGCGTTGCGCACCCTACGTGATCGGTGGATCGGTGCTGGCATTGGCAATGGCGTGTGCGTCCGCGCAAACCACTTCGACCGGCTCTGTACCGGCCTATCCTTCACGCCCCATCCGCCTGGTCGTGCCGCAAAGCGCGGGCGGTTCCACCGATCTCGTCGCGCGTCCGCTGGCGCAGCGCGTGGCCGATGCGATGAAAACTTCCGTCGTCGTCGATAACCGTCCCGGTGCAGGCAGCATCATCGGCACCGACATCGCGGCCAAAGCACCGCCGGATGGTTACACGCTGCTGGCGGTAGCCGCGTCGTTTAGCATGAGTCCGAGCCTTTACAAAAAATTACCCTTCGATCCGGTGAACGACTTTGCGCCGATATCGCTGCTGTCGTCGCTGCCCAATATTCTGGTGGTGCATCCCGCGCAGCCGGTAAAGTCGGTAAAAGATTTGCTGGCCTACGCGAAAGCGCAGCCGGGTAAGCTTAACTACAGCTCCAGTGGCGTGGCCACCGGTACGCATATGTCGATGGAACTGTTCAAGCACATGACCGGCATCAGCATGGCGCACATACCTTATAAGGGCGGAGCGCCCTCGGTCACCGCGTTGCTGAGCAGTGAAGTGCAATTGTGCTTTGCGACCATTTCCACCGCGCTGCCACACGTCAAGAGCGGCAGGCTGCGTGCGCTGGCGGTGTCCACCGCGCGCCGCGCAACCGCTGCGCCGGAAGTACCGACTATCGCGGAATCCGGTGTGCCGGGCTACGATTACGCGTCGTGGATCGGTTTGCTGGCGCCGGCGAAAACCCCGCCGGCCATCGTCGCCCGCTGGCACAGCGAATCGGCGCGTGTGATGCACACGCCTGAAATGAAAACGCTGCTGCAGCATGAAGGCTCCGAAGCCATTGGCAACACGCCGCAGGAATTCGGCAAGATCATCCGGACAGAAGTGGAACGGTGGAAGACGGTGAGCAAGGCGGCGGGGATTAAGGCGGAATAAGCACGCGCGGGACGCCAACATCGACAGGATAGAGGGTAGGGGACGAGCAGGAAGCGTAGCGAACCGAATGAAATGGAAGGTATGCGCACAGAGTCAGATCGATAGTCGCGGTAGAATCGGCGACGGAGCTATCAACATGAATCAAAATTTTACAGCCGTAGTAAAGCAGGATGGCCCTTGGTGGATTGGTTGGGTTGAGGAGGTTCCTGGTGTCAATTGTCAGGAGCGCACACGCGAAGAACTACTGAAAACCCTGCGTGTCACTCTCATCGAAGTACTGGAGATGAACCGCACGGATGCCCGGGATGCTGCGGGCAAGTAGCCATGCCTCGCCAAGACGATCAACATAATCGCCTCACCCGACAACTCGCGGGACTCGAAGTGTCCCATCTTGCCGCCGCCGACGACCAGCACCTCAGTATTCATTTCATCGGTGGCGCCGTCCTTCTCATCGAGGCATGTGAGCGCGGCCTGATCGCCACGCTCAACCGTCCAAGCCTGAGCCAACCCACGAAGCGTCAAAGCGAGTACCTGCGGTTTATCGGCAAGTACATTCATCAATTTGGCGGGGCGCCCGCGGAGTCGGATATCCAGCGCCACTTCCTGGTCTCTGCCCCGTCGGTGAATAACATGATGCAAACGCTGGAACGGCGCGGCTTCATCACCAGGCAACCTGGTGTTGCTCGCTCTACCCGGTTATGCAATTTCGTTCAGGACTGCGCTACATGACTGAAAAAAATAAGGGGAAGCGAAGGGGTCAAAGGGGAAGCGAATGGATGACCCGATGAGTGAGCATGCATCACGCCCAATCCGCTTAGTCGTGCCACAGAGCGCAGGCGATTCCACCGATCTGGTTGCGCGTCCGCTGGCCCAACGCGTGGCCGATGCGCTCAAGACTTCCGTCGTCGTCGATAACCGCCCGGCGCGGGCAGCATTATTGGCACCGATATCGCGGCCAAGGCGCCGCCGGATGGCTACACATTGCTGGCAGTGGCGGCGTCGTTCAGCATGAGTCCGAGTCTTTACAAAAAAATGCCGTTCGATCCGGTGAGAGACTTTGCGCCGATATCGCTGTTGTCATCGCTGCCCAATATTCTGGTGGTGCATCCGGCGCAGCCGGTGAAGTAGGTAAAAGATTTGCTGGCCTACGCGAAAGCACGGCCCGGTCAACTGAACTGCAGTTCCAGCGGCTTTTCCGAGAAGAAATCGAAATCAACAGAAGGTCTGTGACCCAGACGCAACGCAATAGCGGTACCGCCGTACAACACAAATCCCATTGCGACAGTGGCGCTGAGTTCGGGCCAGAGCTGTTGCTGCGCGCGGGGGAGAATACTGGTGCAGGGCTTGAACATCCCGCTCATGCGAACTTGCGCACCGGCGTTGCTGGCACATGATCCACACTGGCAAGACCAAGCCGATAATGCCAATAGGCCCAGGAACGCTCGCTAAATTGCCCCGCTTCAGCATGCGTAAGCACTGCGCGCAGTGCGTCGTCTCCAACCCGTGTTGCGAGCGCATGAACATCGGCATAGTCCCCGATATTCATGAGTAATGCCTGGGTCCAACCCGCGCAAGGCGCTCCCGTTCAGCGAGTGTAGCCCGTAAGAAGCGCAGCGTATTACGTGGCAACAACCGCTAATCCTGTAATGAGTATGGCAAACAAGGTGACGACCGCGATGCCCACGCTGATCGATAGGTGGGTTCCCGAAGCCTGCCAGCGGGTAAATCCCATGGAAGGCGCTATTGCGGTGTCAGCCATTTTGCACCCCTCGTCGCCTTCGTACGGAAGCTCAGTCAGAACGGTGTAGACGCGTGGCTAGACAAATGGGAAATCGTATCTCGAAGAACTTGTCCCTCTAATCGCCTCTGATACCCGCCGCACGAATAATACGTACCCAGCGCTCCGTCTCCAGCTTGAAATACTCGGCAAATGCCTCAGGCGTTCCACCCGTGGGCATAAGCCCAAACGACAGGAGCCGTTCGCGGCCTTCCGGTGTATGGATGTATTGATCAAGCTCGGTATTGAGGGCGCCCACAATGCGTCGCGGCGTTGCGCGTGGTGCAAACACGCCGTACCACCCTTGCACCTCGTAGCCGGGCAGTGCGCCCGCTTCGGCAAGGGTGGGCAGGTCCGGCGCGATTTCACTGCGCTTCGCACTGGTGACGGCCAGACCACGCAGCCGGCCGCTCTTCACATGTGGCAGTACCACTGCGGGTGAATTAATAATGCCGTTCACTTCCCCGCTTGCCGTAGCGATTACTGCCGGGCCGCCGCCTTTATAGGGCACATGCGTAATTTCCACCTTGGCCATGGCTTTGAGGAGCTCAAGCGCCAGGTGCGTCGACGAGCCTGTACCCGAAGACGAGATTGTGAGTTGTTTGGGTTTGGCGCGCGCGGTGTCGATCATGTCGCGCACCGATTTTATTTCCATCGACGGATTCACGGCCAATACCAGGGGAGCATCCCCAACATTAATCACCGCTGCGAGATCCCTAACCGGATCATACGAAAGCTTGGAATAGAAACCGTGCAAGGTGGCGATGGCAGCCGAGTTGACCAGCAGCGTATAGCCGTCGGGCTGCGCGTTTGCGACGATCTCATTGCCGATGTTGGTACCGGCGCCGGGGCGATTATCGACGATCACCTGCTGTTTCCAGGCATGGGTCAGCCGCGCGGCAATCATGCGTGCTACAAGGTCGGTGGTGCCGCCGGGCGTATAGGGATTCACCAGCCGCAATACGCGCACGGGGTAATCGGTAAGCCTGGTTTGGGCGAGCACCGTGCCGCACCCTGCAACGGTGCATAGCGATAAGCCGACTGCTACGCCAAGTGCGCTGTTACGGCGAGACGGGTGTTTTAGCATTTCGCCTCCTCGGTTAGGCGCCACAGTTAATGCCGCAGGCATGAAATCTAATTTTGCCGTGAGCGGTTATGCGATATTGCATGGCATCCCGCTACTTTCCGGCACACCAAAATCGTGCCGCTTACCGCTACTAATAGTACAGCAGTTCCGGCCGGTGGAAATAGCAGCAAATCGTGAAGCATGCTATTGCGGCCAGTAGAGCGCAGCAAGCCCTGACCCAATACAATCGGGTCTTTCATTGACCAAGGAGGGTTTATGGTTCAGCAAATGCGTTGTGTAATTGTTTTAATGCTGACTTTGAGCGGCTGAACTGCCATACAGTGTCCGATCTGATCTAGCGGCGGCGCGTGACCTTGCGTGCAGCGCGTTGTTCGGCCTCGTATTCCTTGATCGCCTCGTGCGCCGTGGCGAACGCGCTCAAGCTCGCGTAAACGCCGGCATAGACGTAGACGTGCAGCAGCATCTCGCCGATTTCGCGTTTGGTCCAGCCGGTGCGCAGACAGGTTTTGACATGCAGCTTGACCGCGCCGGCCTGCGATTGCGCGGCCGTGGCGGCGAGGGACAACGCGGCGCGGGTTTTGTGATTGAGTCCGGGCCGCGCCCACACCGTGCCCCAGCAAAACTCGTCGGTCACGTCCTCGAACATCTTCAGGAAATCGTCGGCCTCGCGGTAACGGCGGTCCACGTGCGCGTCGCCATGCACCTTGCGCCGCACGACTTCCCCTTTGCGCGCGAGCGCGCTGCGTTTTGTTGCCATTTGCTGCCTCCGGTTATTTGTTTGCCATCGTTGATTTGTTAAGCGAGCGCGGATCGCGCCCGCGCCAGCGTCCCGAATCGACCTGCGCGAGAAACTCCGCGATCATGCTGTTGAACAGCACTGGCTCTTCGAGGTTTACCGCGTGGCCGGTGTTCGGCGCCACGGTCAGCATTGCCGAAGGACACACGCGCTTGATGAATACACCAGGATCCAGACAGTTGTCGTCCTCGTCGCCGCTCATAATGTGCAGTGGCACGCGGCATTTGCGCAGCGCAGATTCAAGGCTGTAAATCGTCGGGCGCTTGCCCTGCACACCGATCAACGTGTTGGCGGAGCCGAGCGCAGAGTGCTTTGCGAACTCTGCACAAAAATAAGTGTAGCCGCGCGCATTCTTGTTCTGGAACTGCACGCGTGCGGGGCCGATTTGATACGGCTTGATCGCCTCCGCCGTGCCGAGTTCAAGAAAACGTTTGATCATCACCTGATTGTCGCCGAGAAACTGCTTGCGTTTGTCCGGGTCGGAGCCGTAGCCTGCGCCGATGACCGTGCATGAAATCGCCATGCGCGGATAACGCAACGCAAAATGGAGTGTTGCGTATGCTCCCATCGAGCAGCCGATGATATGCGCCTTGCGGATTTTCAGGTGGCGCATGACGTTGGCGATGTCATCGGTGGCGATGGCTTGCGAATACTTAGCCGCCGATTTCGGCACATCGGAAGGCGGATAGCCGCGCGCGTTGAATGCGATGCAGCGATAACGCCGGCTGAAGTACTGCAACTGGCCCTCCCAGCCGTGCAGGTCATCGGCAAATTCATGTACCCAAACGATGGGGGCGCCCTTGCCGGTTTCTTCGTAGTAAAGGCGTACTCCGTTGGCATCGGCGTAAGGCATAGTTTCTCCTGTGTGAGGGTCAAGTGAGCGTCAAGAACGCGTGAGAGGCGTCATTGTAGGGTCCGGCGCGGCGGCTTGCACGAACTTTGCCGCGCCCTCGAGGCGGCCCAGCGACCCTGCCGGAAAACAATGGGTATGAGAGATTTTTTGCGCGGTTGACGGTTCTACGGGCTGGGCATAGATTGCCGGTTGGTGAAAAGGGGCGTAAATTTCTCATACCCCTCGCACAGATCCTGTACCGCGGTAACACGAAGGCCTATAAAGCGAGCGTGTATCTGCTGCGATGCGCGACCAGCCTCCCGCTGGCGCAGGTCGCGAAGGGCGCAATCCTATTGCGCCGCATGCACGCAAACGATGGGGTCACAAACGATGGGGTCACGTCTTGCCTATTGCCTATTCACAGGCAATAGGCAAGACGCGACCCCAGTGACCTTGCGACCCCAGTGACCTTGCGCAAGGGGGGCTCGGCGGCGTTGGTGGATGTGCTCGGCGGGCATGTGCAATCGATGTTCGACGGCCTGTCGACGCAGTTGACGACCATCAAGTCCGGCAGGGTGCGCGCACTTGCTGTGACATCAGCGAAGCGCAACGCCTTTGTGCCGGACACGCCCACCATGATCGAATCGGGCGTGCCGATGGAAGTCACCGCGTGGTACGGGCTTTGCGCACCGGCGGGCATACCTAAACCGATCCTGGCCCGATTGAATGCCGACGTGGTCAAAGCACTTGCTACGCCGGATGTGCGGCAGCGCTTTGCGGATATCGGCCTCGACGTTGAGCCACAGACACCCGAGCAGTTTGCGGCGTTGATCAAGTCCGAAACGGCAAAGTGGGCGAAGGTGATCAAGGATGCGCGTATTCCGCAGCAGTGAGTTGAAATGGCAAAAGTCCATAATGATGCTATACTTAGTCCCATTATAGACAAATAGAGTCATTGCCATGTCTCAAGCCACGATAAAGCCAACCTTGGAAATCACGCCGCGGCGCTTGGGCCTGTATGAGCGAAAAATGCGCCGGTCGCCTAATGTGCGTAAAGCACGCGAGGCTGAACGTGCGGCTAAGGCATACCGCTTGGCGGCGCAAAATTATTCGCAACTCGTCGCCAAGGCCACGCCAATGCAGATCATTGAGCTCGAGCGCTCGGGTGTTCAAGGCACCCTCATCAAAGACATGTCCCGACAAATGGAGATGCCCTCCTCGCGCCTGTTTACGATTCTGGGCATCCCCAAGGCAACCGCCGAGAAAAAAGCGGCGGCCGGTGAATTGGTTAAAGGTAGCGGCGGGCAGGCGGCCGTGGGCATGATGCGGCTGTTGTGCATGGCTCAGGAAATCGTTGCAAACAGTACCGCGAGTCAAGCGCAAGGATTTGATTCGGCCAAGTGGTTGGGGCAATGGATTGAGCGTCCTCAGCCTGCACTGGGCGGGCGCAAACCGGCCGACTTGATTGATACACCCACCGGTGTTGAACTCGTCGCACGGTTACTCGGTTCCCTAGAGAGCGGCGCGTATCAATGAAGCTGTGGCGCATCGCTGCAGAGACGCGCGTTTATCCCGCAACCGATATGAGTGGCGGCGGTGCCGCCCAAAGACCCGGTCGATGGAATGGTGACAAAGATCCCATCATCTATAGCTCACTGACCATTTCCATGGCCGTGCTGGAAACCGTCGCACATATTGATGACACGGGCTTGCCATTGAACCGGTATCTGATCGAGCTCAATGTGCCCGACCACATATGGGCAAGCCGCGAGGTGGTCAACCCCAAGAAGCTGCCGTCTACATGGGCCGCCATCCCGGCGGGACGTGCCAGCGTCAAGATCGGATCGGATTGGCTGTCGTCACTGCGCTCTACGATCTTGGTTGTGCCTTCGGTGATTGTGCCAGAAGAATCGGTTGTGCTTATCAATCCCAGGCATGTCGAGGCGCCCAAGATCAAGGCAAAAAGCGTGCGCTTGTTTGAATATAATCGATTGTTTAGATTGTAATTTTTTGTCGAGGTGGGCGACTGTTTTTAGGTTTCCTTGGGAATTTTGGTAACACCCTGACCACGATGCCGCAGGTGCAAGCAGGCAAGGTGCGCGCGATTGCCGTCAGTTCGCTAAAGCGCATACCGGCCGCACCGGAACTGGCTTTACCACGGCCATTGTGGGCGGCTCCGCGCATGGCACGCTGAACGTCAATGCGAGCGGCACGCTCACCTACTGATCTTCGTATTTCGAGACAACCCTTCCCTCATCCCTGACCCTTCTCCCGGAGGGAGAAGGGTGGTTTCTTCCCTCGCCCTCCGGCGAGAGCGTAGCGATGGGGGCGAAGCCGACCAAGGGTAAAGGAAATTGCCGTAGCCACATTCAGTGTCACGAATAATGTAAACCGCGATAAGGCTATATGTGGTCAGGCGCGGCGGCTT
>JANMXV010000269.1:0-2943 GCA_031381325.1 Betaproteobacteria bacterium
CGCATGGACCACCCAGAGATCATCCCCAACTTGCACTGCATAGACCACCCGAAACGCATTGCCTCGATAGGGCAATGCAACCTCAAATACTCCCAGCTACTTCTCGTCGTAATCGTAGAAAACCGCTTCGATATTGTGACCGTCGGCATCGTACACAAATGCAGCATAGTAGCCGGGCCAATATTCTTTCCGATATCCCGGCGCGCCGTTGTCCGTTGCCCCCGCCGCCAGCGCTGCCTTGTAGAACTTCTTGACCTGTGCTTTGTTTTTTGCCTCAAAAGCAACGTGTAAAGGGACTACGCCTTTATCGTTCGTCCCAATCCAAAAATCTGTATTCTTGCCGTCATTGAATCCGACCGCTTCGCCGTACTCCATATTTTGTTTATACCCGAGTGTCACGAGCACTTTAGAGTAGAACTCTTTTGCTCTTTTATAATTGCCGACGGGTATGCTTGTGTGCGCGATCATATGCAGATAAAAGTGAATCGATAATACCGTATCGGTGCGCTATAGCGCGGAGGTCGTGGCGTATTTCAAGACCATCGGCGAAGATTGGCAAACTCGCATGAACGATGCCATGCGGGAGTATGTACAGCAGCATAAATCCACGTAACTATTTGTTTTTATTGATAATTTATAAAGGAGTTCACCATGCCCTACGCCACCGCCCGCGACGGCACCCAGCTCTACTACGAAGAAACCGGCAAAGGCACACCGCTAATATTCGTGCATGAGTTCTCCGGCGATTACCGCAGTTGGGAAACGCAGGTGCGTTTTTTCTCGCGGCGCTACCGCTGCATCACTTTCAATGCGCGCGGCTACCCGCCGTCGGATGTGCCTAAATCACGCGCAAAATATTCTTACCGAATTGCCGTTGGGGACATCGCCGATGTGTTGCGCCACCTTGGAATCAAGAAAACGCACGTCGTCGGTTGTTCGATGGGTGCGTATTCGTCGTTGCAGTTCGGCATACTTTATCCGGCAATGGCGCTGTCGGTGACATCAGTAGGCGCCGGTGCAGGATCGAACCCTGAAACACGCGCAGCGTTTCTGCGCGGCACGGAGGCTAACGCGCGGTTGTTTGAAACATTGGGCATGCCCGCCGCTGTGCGTGAAAGCGGCTTTGCTGCCGGGCGCATTCCGCAGATGCTGAAAGACCCGCGCGGTTTCGCCGAATTCCGGCGCTATCACGAAAGCCATTCCGCCATCGGCCTTGCCAACCTGCAGCGTGGTGTACAGGCCAAGCGTCCGCCGCTTTATCAGCTTGAAAGCGCGTTTCGCAATTACCGTCCACCGCTGTTTGTCATCAGCGGCGACGAAGACGATAACTGCATCGGACCGGCAGTATTCATCAAGAAGGCCAGTGCTAATGCGCGGCTGTGGATTTGCCCTTCGGCGGGGCATACGGTCAATACCGAAGAGCCGGACTTGTTCAACCGCAACTTGCTGGATTTTCTGACACTGGTTGATACTGGGCGCTGGAAGCCGCGTGATCTGCGGTCAGTTGCGAAAGCGAAGCGGTAACTCAAAAATCTCGCTCACCCTCGGTCCCTCCCGGTGGGAGAGACGCCACGGCGCGCGCGTCGCGAATTGCGACCGTGAACAGGGCGTCTCTTCCCTCATCCCCAGCCCTCCTCCCGGAGGGAGAAGGGCGCGTCGAGTCCCCGCCCGAGCGGGGAGGTTCATGGGTAGGGATGAAAAGCGCTTCTCCCACCGGGACAAGGGAGCATTTGAAGCGGAGCAGAAGGGTGGGGAGAGCGTAGCGAGGGGGCCGAAGGCGGGAAAAGATTTTGCGCAGATAGGTAAAAGCGAGTAACGCGACCGATCAAGCAGCTTTGAGCTTACTCCGCGTAGCCGCCACTAACCCCGGCACCAGCGAGGCGCGCACGTAAACGTAGCCCTCAAACAGCCGCCGCTGCGTGCGATAAAACGCGCCCTGCTCTGCATGCCATAGTCCGTCTTTGTTCTGCACATTGGCTGCCACGGTGAGTATGCCCGACGGCATGGCAATGCGTATCGGCGCATTGAGGTCATTGGTAGCGCGCGCGACCTGATGCACCACCGACCCTTCGATGCGCGCGGCAACTGCGGTACACAGTGAAACCGTCAGCGGCAACGCACGGTGTGGCTGACCGTTCGACAGCATGCGTGCGGTAAGATCGATATCGCCGGCGTTAATGGTTTCACCGGTGAGCAATGTCGCGTTCTGCGCTTCCGAAACAAAGCCTACAAATGGTACGGAGGATTTCTTTGCCGCTTCTTCCGGGGTTTTGGTGATGCCCATGGCTACCGATGCAACCACGCGAATCGCGCCGAGTTTTTTCATGATCTCGGCGTTGCCTTCCAGCGCGTCGGGCATCTCCGTACCTGTGAGGCCCAAATCGGCTGCACGTACAAACACCGTAGCGTTGGCCGCATCGACCATCGACACCGTGAGTTTCCCTACGTCGGGCACATCCAGCACATCGATTACGTTGCCCGTCGGCAACAGCTTGCCGGTGGTCGCGCCGCCGGGCTGCAGAAACTCTAGGCGCACGGGCGAGCCTGTGCCCGACACACCGGGAATCGCCAACTCGCCATCGACTTCGGATAGGCCTTCGTCCACACTGAAGCGTGCCTGGATGATCTTTTTAGTATTGGTATTATGAATGCGCACCACGGCTTCGCGCCCGCTTACTTTGAAGATGCCCTCATCCACCGCGAACGGCCCCATCGCCGATGACATATTGCCGCAGTTGGCGCTGTAATCGACTTCGGCTTTTTTCACCTGCACTTGCGCAAAAGTGTAGTCGATGTCGGCATCGGGCCGGCTCGACGGGCCTACCACGCATACCTTGGATACCGACGACATGCCGCCGCCCATGCCGTCGAGCTGGCGACGTAAGGATCGGGGCTGCCGATGGCCGCAAGAAAAATCTCATCCCACTGCGCACGATCGCGGGG
>JANMXV010000288.1:0-5544 GCA_031381325.1 Betaproteobacteria bacterium
GGTGTATGGTGGCGGGCAGTGTACTTACTCGGACCCGCAGCGGTTTTTTTCTTACCGGCGGGATAAGGTTACCGGGCGCATGGCGGCGTTTATTTGGCGCGAGTGAGTTCTTCTGCCAAGCAAAAGCTATCCCGGTACTCACCGCTGCGCTTGACCCCGGAGGGCGAGGGGTGAGGGAACGGATTTTATATTCCCGCACAGACCTGCCGGATACCGCGTAGAGCTGCTCCTCTTTGCTGGTCTTGTCCTTGATACGCGGCTATGCTAGCGATACACGCTTCTATCGAAGCGCGAACTTTTAATTACAAGGAGACATTATGTCTGACGAAGATCTGAAGGCGGAGCTCGAGCGTCTGCGCAACGAAAACGCCGCGCTAAAGAAAGGCGCTGCCACCGGCATCACCATGAAAGTCAGCGAGAAAGGCGCCGTTTCCATTTACGGTATGGGGCGTTTCCCGGTGACGTTGTATAAGGAGCAGTGGCTCAAGCTCATGGATATGTCCGATGACATCCGGAAATTCATTGCGGCGAACGACGCGCAATTGAAGACCAAGGGCTGAGCGTTTTACGTAAGCCAAAATCGACCGGCGTGCAGCTCATTCCGATGTGTTGGGCAATGCGATACGCGAGGGCAACGCGCAGCCGGGACTGGATGACGGCTTGTTCGACGGCGCCGGCAATGAACGGCGACGACAGCCGGGCGCGACGCCGGACTATTTGCGCGAAAGGTCCCTGCCAAACCTTAAAGCATGTGTGGCGAGCAACGTTTCCGTCAGGAACAGCAGCAACGCCAAAACGAAGGCCCCCACCGCCCCGAGAAATGTCCAGGGAACGATCCGTTCCGTGCGCGGCGAAGAGATTTCTCCCACGAAAAGCGCCATGACTGTTGCGCCGATCAACATCCCGCAGACCACGAGCAGCGCCACGGACCAGTTGCAGACGCGGCCGCGTAAGTTCAATCGGTTGAGTTCCCAATAAGCCGCGTCCGGGTTCTTTACGTTGGCCGATTCCAGCCGTTCCTCGAGTTCGCGTGCGCGATCGATGATGCGTGCCAGGCGTGTCGCAACGGCTCCTATCATTGCCGCCACAGCGGCGAGCATAAAAATCGGCGCGACGGCCAATTGGATTGCATGCAGGACAGAAGAACTGGTAAGCATTCGAATATTCTATCCGTACTTGTGTGCGCTTGCGGCATCAACAATCGGTTTTTCGATAACTGAGGCGATGGGATAGTGTCGTGGCAGAAGCCAGGAAGCGCGAATGCTCCCGATCGACCCAAAGTACCAATCACTTACGACAACGCTGAAGGAGAGGTAAATGAAAATGAAATTTACTTCTATTGCATTGTTTCTTGTTTTCACGTGTTGTTCGGCCTTACTGTCACAAGGCCAATCCACGCAATCGCTTAATCTGACGGGACGCTGGAGCGCGAATGATGGCGGCACGTATTATTTACGCCAGCTCGGTGACCAGCTTTGGTGGTACGGTCAAAGCGGTGACGGCGGAGCCACTTGGAGTAATGTTTATCAAGGCGTGATCCGGGGCGAGCAGATATCGGGGCGTTGGGCTGACCGCTCGACCGTATTCAGGGTGCGGGTGTGATGGATCTGACGGTCAATAACCCGAATCAATTTACGGCAACCAACCGAACGGGTGGATTCAACGGCAGCGTATGGACGCGGCAAGGCGCGCCCGTTGTCGGGGGCGGGGCGATACCACCGTCTTCTGCGGGTGGAGTCTTCGTGGACGCCGCGAATCCGCCCTATTTTTCTATGAGTTCAGTACTGCAGGCCGGCCGGCAATATGTGGTGGAAGCATCCGGCACATGGAGCTATTGGAGCGACAAAATCCCCGATGTGAATGAGGGAGGCGGCGTCGACCCGGTATGGTGTTACGCAAAGTGGCGCTGTCCTACACCAGCGGCGTGGCAAACGTTGAGAATCGACGGCAAAGGCATGGCCGAACTCGCAGGCCAGCCACTGCCCTACAACCCGCAGCACGGCTACCGGATCGTGGTTACCGGAGAAGGCCGCCCCGTGAAACTGGAGATCGGGCAAGCGCACGGCGGTATGGCGGGCGGCGCGAACGTGCGGATATATCCGCGATGAGTTTGGGAAGAAAACGAACTTCCGAACGGACGGATTGAATTTTTACACGCCCTTTTTTTCGATTCTAGGCGCTATTTCCCGTGCCGCACCCTTAAACGCCACTGCTTCAACGGCGCCCGTACCCTCGACCGTATCCACGACCGTACCCGCGACCGTACCCGCGATAGCCTCCATAAATCCCTATGGAAGGCCCATAATAGATAGGTGGGGCGTAATAGACGGGTGGGGCGTAATAGACGGGAGCTGGGGCGACATATACCGGCGCCGGGGCGTAATAGCCTGAATTTACCGGAACCGCCACACATCCACTCAGCAATGCGAGCGCCGATACTACAAACGTCAATTTGATAAGTTTCATGTTCGCGTTCTCCTTGCCAGTACGACAGCAAAAGGTTCGCAGGTATCCTGGGGAACATGTAAGTGTTTGTTACCGACACAAGGATCGTGTAGCGGGCTGGATAGCACGTTGCGGATTGCCGCACCGGCACACGCGGAATGATGTTATCCACTAGGTAAACGGCGGTTTCCGCCATGCGCCGCGCCCGCATGAGGGGCAACAGCCGCGCCGGTATCAGGTTTTATCACGGGAGACAAAAGTCAACACCTCCGTTCCGCACGTTCCAATGGGCAGACGCACAGCGCCGCAGGGCGCTGTCTAATCTGAAGTTCCGAGGGCGTCGAAGGCTGCTTTGCGCCCCGTTTTTTTCCTGCCAACCCACAGGTGATCCCGCATCACGCCGGCGCGGTCGAATACTGCGATCAGGCGGTGATCATCGCCCTTGTCCTCTTTGAGCAACTGCACCAGGCCGCGCGGTCGGCTCCGCCCACCGAATATGAGTACGCTGCCTTCATTCAGTTCATGCAGTGGCGCACCCAGTTTATCCACTAGTTCAGACTTGGTGGTAGCCCCGTCGACAATCGTCTGCGCCAGCAACTCCTCTTCATCCTCACTTGGCTGGGCGAGGCGTTGAGCGCCGATGACTGCCAATCCGATGCAGCCGGACAGGCTGCACATCAGCCCTGCGGCTAATGTCACAGCCGCACACCTTGACACGAATCGATGGCCCATCAACGTTTCCTTTTCGCACGGTATAGGAAAATTGGCCGTATGTGAAAATTTCAGACGTTGCTATAGATCGGGTTACACGCCTAGCTACACAGGATGGTTTTCTGAAAATAAGTCAGTAAACAAACTACCTTCTACGAATGTGGTTTGTTTACTTCACTCGCTCACGATGCGCACCGGGTAATTTGCTCACCCCGCGCCCGCGAGCCGGTCATTGGCGAACGTGAGGCGGTCGACCAGCGAGTGTAGCAGTGCCTGGAAAAACTGGTAGCGGCACTTCAAACTGACTTTGTCGAGAGTTTCCTTCTCAAACTCCGCGAGCAGTACGTCGTCCATGGACTCCACTGTCGCCTGTCGGGCCATTCCGCCCTCCTTAATATAGGACATCTCGCCGACGCATTCGCCCGCGTCAAGCACGTTCAGCAGCCGACCATGCTTGGTAACCTTGGCCTGCCCGCTGCCAATAAAGAACAGGCTGCTGCCGGTCTCTCCCTCGCGCACGATCTCTGTGTGCGCTGGCGCGCGCGACCACTTGCCTGCATGCACCAGCTCCCATAATTCGGCATCGTCCAGCCGGTTGAGCAGCCGTACCTTTTTCAGAACGCTGAATTTCTCGCTGTCCGGGATTACGCTCTGGTAGACACTAAGACGCCCGATCTTCGCGAGATCCAGCGCCAGGTCGGCCCAGGACAGGTAACGTTGCTGCGGGGTCTTCGCTAGCATCTGCAGGAGAATCCCGTCGATATCCTTGCTGAGCTCGGGCCGATGCGAGCTCGGCGCCGCCGGCGCCTCGCCGAGAATTTTTGCGAGCAACTCTTCCAGCGTAGACGACACGAAGGGCCGACGCCCCGTGAACAACTGGTAAAGCACAACGCCGAGCGAGTACATGTCGCTGTGGTGGCCGAGCGGCTCGCGCTTTATCTGCTCGGGCGACATGTAGGCGGGCGAGCCGAGGCCCGCAATCTGCGTCTTCGGGGCGGCGGACAGGTATGCGGCGCCGAAATCCGCCACTTTTATATTAGTGCCGCTCACTACCAATATGTTCGCAGGCTTGATATCCCGATGCACGATACCCTGGCGGAACGCGTAATCGAGCGCGCCACAGCACTTGAACGCGATCTGGATGGCGTGTTCCTGCGAGAGCAGGGTGCCGGGCATGGTGTATTGCGACAGGTTGCCTCCGGGGACGTATTCGATCACGATGTATCCTGAGTCCTTGCTTACCGAGGCTTCGAGGATCGACGCAATATGCGGATGCGAGAGCTTACCGGCGAGCGAGGCCTCGTTCATGAATTGCACGATATTTGTCTGATTGAAATCCGGACGCTTCACGATTTCGGGATCCAGCAGCTTCAGCGCAACGTCGCTACCCGAGAACGTGTCGAGGGCCAGGTAGACCGTGCCTGACGCGCCCTTGCCGAGAACCTTCCTGAGCTGGAATTTTCCAATCTGATTCATGACAGGAGTATACCCCTACGCTGAGCATCGAAGACGAACCGTTGTGGCGGGTGCGCGCGGCGTTCCGAAGCCACTAGTGTAGTGCGTCATAAATAAAAGAACGAAAAGTACCGGAGTCGAATTGTTTCTTAATGAACGCACTCACAGCCTGAACTGAGAACATACCCATGCCGCGCCGCCCGCGCGTGAACCTGGTGGGATACCCGCAGCACATCGTGCAACGCGGGCACAATCGCGCGGCGAACTTCTTTGGTGAAGAGGATTATCACTGCTACCTGCACCGGCTCAAGGACAGCGCCGGCATTTATGGCTGCGATCTTCACGCCTATGCACTTATGACCAACCACGTACATTTGCTGGTCAGCCCAAAGCGCTCCGACACCATTCCCCGGTTTATGCAATCGCTGGGCAGGCGCTACGCACAATACGTGAATCGGTTCTACAAGCGCAGTGGCTCGGTGTGGGAGGGGCGCTACAAGGCGAGCGTCATCCACGCGGATGAATATCTGCTCGCATGCTATCGCTACATCGAACTTAACCCCGGAGCAGCCGGCATGGTCGGCGACCCCGGCGAATATCGCTGGACGAGCTACCGCTGGCACGCGCTGGGAGAACCCACACGCTCATCACTGATCACGATCTATACCAAGCGCTCGGCCGTGATGATGGAAGCTGGCGCGCAGCGTATCGGGCGCTGTTCAGGGCGCACTTGGATGAAGACGCGCTGGACGACATCCGGAAGGCGCTCAATCGAGGACAGCCGTTGGGCAACGAACGCTTCCGCGAGCAGGTCGCGGCTGCGCTAGGCAAGCGGCTCGCGCCGAAGCGACGAGGGCGCAGGCGTGTAAAGACAATAGCAGGCGCGTCTGATCAGATGGCGTTGGAGATATAAGGGAACCGTTTGTGCGAACC
>JANMXV010000312.1:0-2941 GCA_031381325.1 Betaproteobacteria bacterium
CGAAGGAGAACCTAAGTACCGTACGATTGCAGGTGGATCGTGTCGCGAGGTGCCGCTGGCTTTCCGTGCGTACGGATGGTGATATCCACATCGCAACCGAGCCGGGTCAACAACCGAATCAGGCGCTCCACGGACACCTCCCGGAATTGCCCATTGAGCAGCCGTGATACGTCCGGCTGGCTTAGTCCCATGCGTTTTGCTGCGGCGGCTTGCGTCAGCTTTTGTGCGTCGATGACCCTCTGAATTCGGCTTACTAGTTTCGCCTTGAGCAGGTGCGTTTCGGCGTTGGCGTAACCCAAGTCCGCAAAAACATTGTTTGTGCCGCGCACGATATCCGTATTCCGATCTTTTTTCATGGTGTTGTTCCTTTGCCAAGTTGAACCTTGTAGTCGGCTTCGGCAGCCTTCAGTCGCTGCCGGATCAAATCCAGGTCTACGACCGGGGTTTTGATTCCCGATTTTGACTTCTTCTGGAAGGCGTGCAGCACATAGATCGCCGTCGCAAATTTCACCGTATAGACCGCGCGAAACGTGTCGCGATCTCCAGCAATACTGCAGCTCATTTTGTTAGGCGCTCTTAATTCCACTCTAGCCCCTTCCCGCTTCGGCTCATGCGTGTCTATCCGATCATCGCGAGCGCGGTCGTGACGATGCGCTCGTCCGCGATCCTGCACTGGGCCACCAGCGGCTCGGAGTAAGGAATCGGTACGCGCGGCGCCGCCAGCCGCCGTGGCGCGCACTTGAGCCTGCCGAACATCTGCTCCGCGACTTCGGCGACGATCTCGCCGCCGAACCCTCCGACACGCACCGCTTGATGCACGAGCAGTTGTCCGGTCCTGGCCACTGACGTGAACACGGCCTCGCGATCCCACGGCCATAGCGTGCGCAGATCGATCACGTCAGCGCCGCATCCGCAAAAGTATATTGGGGCAGAGTGAATTAGAGACGGCTGGCTTCTCACGCACAAGCCACAGTTACACCATCCGCGCGCCGAATATACTGGACGCGGTTTTGATTCCACCGTCGATGGAGGCAATCGGAATTGCCAGCCTGCGCGCGAGTTCGAAATAGACCACGTCATACCTTTGCATGTGATAGTGCTACGACCTATTGTCAAAGCCTGCTGAACGGAAATCTAATATGTGCTACTCTGTCAACTTGATATCTGCCAGGGAAAGGAGTGCCTCATGAACATGGCGACGAAGAAGTTTTCCCGCCCTATGTTCGTTGGGCCAGCAGGCAAGCTGATCATCCACCGCGACGTGCGGACGGGTCAGGTTGTGGTAAACGAAATCATCTCGCCGACCGGTAATGTGGTCGTTAAAGGTGGCCCAATTACCGGTGGCACGACGCACCCAGTTCTTATGCCGCAGGGACGCACGAAATTGCAGAGTAAGCAACTCCATGAGCTAATCGACCTTATGAGCCTGAAACTGCCAGCATAGAGGGACCGCGGAATGGGTAAGGCCGCGCGCAACCGGCGGGTATTCATCAATTGCCCGTTCGACAAGAATTACAAGCCCATCTTCAACGCGATTGTTTTCACGCTTCACCACCTTGGTTACGAGGCGCAGTATGCGCTGCACAAAAGCGGCGGCGGCTCGGCGCGACTGACGCGCATCTACCGTCAACTGTGCGATTGTGCCAGTTCGATCCACGACATCTCACGCGTGTCACTATCCGGCCCTTTGCGACTGCCGCGCTTCAACATGCCCTTCGAAGCGGGACTAGCCTACGCAATTCATGCTTCGGCCCGCCCTGGACATCGTCACGATCTTCTGTTTCTCGATGCCAAGGCATACCGATACCAGGCGTCCATAAGCGATGTGGCAGGCCTGGATCCAAAGATTCACTACAACGATCCGGTGAAAGTGATCGCTGAAGTGCGCACATTTTTCAGACAACACTACCCTCATATACGTTACGACGACGCGCCGTACATCCAGCGGTGGTATCTGACTTTTTTGAAACATCTGGAAGCTGTCGCGCGCACCAAGAAAAACAAATTGAGCCATCTGCAATCCTGGGACTATGCCCTGGATCTTCAAACGTTGATGGTGCTTTGGATAAGAGCAGCCAACAGAGCAGCCACTAGAGCAGCCAAGAAGGCGCCGAGCAATAAATAGCCTGCGCAAGAGCACGGAGCACGGGGTCTTGCGTTTTGCCTGCTGCGCTCTCCCTCTCAAGCAGTCTCTCGAATTGGTCATCATCAAGAATTCGATCGCCTTGAGCGCTGCACGGTAGTCGGCTTTGGTCTTGATGAGTTTGATATTCATCGCAATCATCAGCAATGGATAAGTTCCAAAGTTCGCATACGACGCCTTCCTTAATACAGGAAAGCCAGCGGAGATTTTAAATCGCCATCGCTTTAACGCCAAACGCTGGCGCCGCCAGCAGCATATGCCGATCGTTGGTGTAGACGCGCTGCAGTCCGTGCTCTCTGGCGCACACAAGATGCAGCGCATCCGCCGAGCGGATCGTGATGCGCTTGCTCAGGGAGCGTATGGATTCGGCGGTATTCACGATCAAGCTATCCGTGACCGAAAGCCAGGTCCACAACCCCGCCACGCAATCATCGGTGAACTGGGCGGTGACTTCATGAAATTCGCGCTCTGTGAAAGCGCCTTCACGCCACTTGCGGTGAAAAACGCCCGTCACTTCGACACGGCCTAGCGTGCAGCAATGCACGTGTCCGAGCGATTCCGCCAGTTGCCGGACGGCATCACTTTCCGGCTCGTCCACGTAAAACTTGGCGATGTACGCCGAGTCGAAATAGCTCACAGCTTACGAAGAGTTCATGTACGGTCCCGGTCTTCGGAAACCGACTGCGTGCTGTCCATGCCACCTTTGAGTTTGCCTAACAGGCGCGCGTAACCCTTACGAAGCTTGCGCGCCGCGAAAGGATTGATCGCTGATTTTGCTGCTGCCGGCACGATTTGCGC
>JANMXV010000513.1:0-2538 GCA_031381325.1 Betaproteobacteria bacterium
CGGTGTGCTCGCGGGGTCGATTTCCGCAGACACAGGGTGGAGCCGCAGCCTGGTGTTTTTCGGTTTCACCATTGCCCTGCTTTCCATGGGTGCGGTGTCTGTTTGGGCCGGGCGCCTGATCGACCGGCATGGGGCACGCCCGGAAATGGTGCTGGGCACGTTGCTGGCGGTGCTGGGCACGTTGCTGGCGGCGCTCGGCTTATTCGCGCTTTCGATGGTGCGCAGCGAGGCGGCTTACCTTGCAGTATGGGCGTTTCTTGGAGTAGGCATGCGGCTGGCGCTCTACGACGCCGCATTTGCCGCACTGGTGCAGGTGGCGCCATCGCGTGGGCGGCTGGCGATTTCTTATCTGACGCTGTTCGGTGCGTTCGCGTCGACGGTGTTCTGGGTCATCGGACATTACTTGAACGAGGCGCTCGGCTGGCGGCAGACGCTCGCAGCATTCGCAGCCATCCACCTGCTGGTGTGCCTGCCGCTGAACTGGTTCGGACTGGCGTGGCGCGAGTCGGGGAGCCGCAGCGTCACGCCTGCGGAAGAAGCGCGCGCCGCGCGCGACGGACCACCTCTCGTCGGGCGCGCACGTTCGATGGCGCTGGCGCTGTTCGCGATGGTGATGTCGCTCAACGGCTTTGTGTTCGGCGTGGTGTCGGTGCATCTGGCGCCCCTGCTGGAAGCAGCGGGCCTAACAGCCGCGGCAGCGGTGTGGGTCGCTTCGCTGAAAGGCTTTGCACAATTCGGCGGCCGCGTTGTGGAAATCTTCTTCGACAGCAAACTGCGCGCCGTCACGGTCGCGCGCATCGCTATCGGTGTGCTGCCGCTGTCGTTTGTAGTACTGCTGTTTGCTGGGGGCGACTTGCGCGCCATTCTCGCCTTTACGCTGCTGATGGGCACCGCGCAAGGTGTGATCACCATCGTGCGCGGCGCGGCGCCGCTCGCACTTTTTGGCGCCAAGGGCTACGGTTCGGTCCTCGGCCTGATCGCGACGCCGGTCGTGGTGGTCAACGCCACCGCGCCGACGCTGTTTGCGATGATCGTCGACCGCTGGGGCTGGCAGGCGGCCGAACTGGTGCTGCTGACAACCTCAGCCGCTTCATGGATCGCGATCGAACTGATGTCGCGATGGTACGAGCGCCAGCACGCGGCTGCGCGGGTAAGGTGACACCAGTATATTCCCCGCCGCCGCAATCGGCTACACTTGTCCGGATCGATCGCCCGTCCCGGCACCAGATGGTACCAGACGGCCCCGAACCGGAGCCCGTTCCATGCACCTGTTCCAGCAGCAAGCTCCTGCGGACCTTGACGCCGCGGTCGTCCAGATTCCGATCATCGACTTCGGCTCGTACTTTGCCGGACGGCCGGATACGCTGGCGCCGCTGGCTGCGCAAGTGCGCGACGCCTGCGAGCGTGTCGGCTTCCTCTACATCAAGGGCCATGGCGTGTCCGAGGCGCTGATCGACCGCACCTTTGCAGAGGCGCGGCGGTTCCATGCTCTGCCGATGGATGCGAAGCAGAAGCTGGCGCTCGACCAGAACAACGTCGGCTACCTGCCGATGAACGCCAGCACGCAGCGTCACTCGACTGTGCATCAGGCGACCCGGCCGAACGAGAACGAGTCCTTTTTCGTCATCGTCGACCGGCCTGCCGACCATCCGGACGTGCTCGCCGGCAAACCGCTGCGCGGCCGCAACCAGTGGCCGCAATGGCCACATGAGCTGCCCGGTTTCCGCGACAACGTGATGGCGTACTTCACTGCCCTGAACACACTCGGCCAGCGCATGCTGCCGGTCTTCGCCGTGGCGCTCGGCATGCCGCCCGACCATTTCGCGCCGTTGTTCTCCGACGACAACCATGCCACGCTGCGCATGCTGCATTATCCGCCGACTTCTGACGCGGACAACGCCTTCGGCCAGGGCCCGCACACCGACAACAGCTTTCTCACCATCCTGGCGCGCACGGAGGTGCCGGGCCTGCGCGTGCAACTGCCGTCGGGGGAATGGCTGGCGCCGCCGCTGATCCCCGGCACGTTCCTGGTCAACCTCGGCAATATTATGCGGCGCATGTCGAATGACCGCTTCCGCTCGACTCCGCACGGCGTGGTCGTCGACGGCCGCACCGACCGCTACTCGCTCGCCTACTTCCACAGCCCGAACCCGTACCGCGTGATCGAGGTGCTGCCCTCCTGCATCGACGCGGACCGTCCGGCGAAATACGCGCCGGCGCTCTATGCCGATCTGGTGCTGGAGTTCTTCCGCGCCAACTACGCCCACCAGAAAGGCCACGGGACGGCGGCGATGCCTGATCGCTACGCCTGAAGGCACGGGGACCGCCCCGGAGATGGTTCCGGAGGCGAATGCATGAGAACGGGTGCGGTCAGGCGCTCGTGCGCCTATGTGCAGTCTGAAATATACCTTTTCGTATATAATCACGGCATGGCCGACAAAGAAAAACTGCTCGAATGGATTGGGAGCGCCAAGAAGGATTTAATGGCGCTTCCCACCAAGGTGCGGAAGTTCTTCGGTCACGCATTGGATTTTGCGC
>JANMXV010000376.1:0-1818 GCA_031381325.1 Betaproteobacteria bacterium
CTGGGTGTGCTGGTGCCGGAGCAATATGGCGGCATGGGCTTAAAGCTGGGTGACATGGCCATCGTCGCGCAAGGCCTGGCGCGCGCGCTGGCGCCGGAGCCTTTGACTGCGGCGGCCGTGCTTGCCGCGCGCGTGCTGACCGATAGCAACAACAAGGCGCTGAAGAAAAAACTGCTCGAAGGCCTGGTGTCGGGCGACATCCTGCCCGCCACGGCGTGGCAGGAACAAGCGGGCACGCTCGACGCCGGCAAAATCAGTATGCAGGCGACGCCATTTGAAGGCGGCTTTCGTGTGAATGGCAGCAAGCGTTTTATCGTTGGCGCATCGAATGCCGATGGTTACATCGTTTCGGCAAACTCGGCAGCAGGCATGCAACTATTGTGGGTGCCGCGTGACAGCGCGGGTGCGACGACGAAATTCGACACGCTCGCGGACGGGCGGCAATCAGGCACGCTGAATTTATCCGAGGTGACGGTAGCGAAAGAAAACGTCATCAATGCGGGTGCGGCGGCCGCGGCGTCGCTCGCCCGCGCCATCGATCACACGGCGGTCATCGCCAGCGCGGAGCTGTGCGGCATCATGGGGCGTTCGCTGGAGATGACGCTCGAATACCTGAAAACGCGCGTGCAGTTCGGCAAACCCATCGGCAGCTTTCAGGCGCTGCAACATCGCGCGGTCGATCTTTATATTCAGCAGGAGCTATCCAGTGCCGTGCTTGCCGATTGCCTTTCTGTACTCGACGGTGAGCACGGCGTCGAACCTGAGGCAAAGGCGCGTAGCGCCGCAGCCAGCCGCGTCAAGGCGCGTTGCACCGACGCCGCACTGCTGATCACGCGCCAGTCGATTCAAATGCACGGCGCGATCGGCTTTACCGAGGATTGCGATGTGGGCTTGTATGTGAAGCGTGCGATGACGCTGGCCGCATGGCTGGGCAACGGCATTGCGCACCGGCGGCGTTACGCCAAAACCGAAATTCTGGAAGGAGTGGTGTAACCATGAGCATCAGCGCAACCGCACAAACAGTGGATTTTAACGCCCTCAGCGACGACGCATTTCGCGCCGAGGCTCGCGAATTCTTCGCAAAAGAATATCCCGAAGACCTGCGCTTTATGCCGCGACGGCTCTCCTGGGATGAGAGCAAGGATTGGTGGATCAAACTCTCGAAAAAAGGCTGGCTCGCGCCCAACTGGCCGGTGGAGCACGGCGGCATGGGGCTGGATCCCCTCAAGCTCATCATTTACTGGGAAGAAACCGAACATGCGGGCATCGGCCGCATGCCCGATCAGGGCGTCACCATGGTGGGGCCGACGCTGATACGCTTCGGCAACGACGCGCAGCGCGAGCAGTATTTGCCGAAGATACTCTCCGGCGACAACGTGTGGTGTCAGGGCTACTCCGAACCCAATGCCGGGTCCGATCTGGCGAGCCTGCGCACCGAAGCCGTGCTCGATGGCGACGAATACGTCATCAACGGCAGCAAAATCTGGACTTCGATGGCGCACAACGCCACCAACATTTATGTGCTGGTGCGCACCGACAAAAACGTCAAACAGCAGCGCGGTATCAGCTTTTTGCTGGTGGACATGAAAACGCCGGGCATCACCCTGCGCACCATACGCAACATCGCCGGGCACGAAGAATTCTGCCAGGTGTTTTTCGACGACGTGCGCACGCACAAGGATAATCTCGTCGGCAAAATCAACGAAGGCTGGACCATCGCCAAGGGCCTGCTCACATTCGAGCGCCTGAACATCGGCAGCCCACGCCGCCCGCTGCAGGCATTCGAGCAGCTTGACCCGCTGGCGCGCGCGCAAGGGC
>JANMXV010000433.1:0-5189 GCA_031381325.1 Betaproteobacteria bacterium
CCACGCGTATGCCATCCTTCACGCGCCCGGCAAAATGCAGATTGCCTGCGGCATCGAAGGCGCCCGCGTCGCCGGTGTGAAACCACAGGTCTTGCCATGCAGCGACAGTGGCATTCGGGTCGCTGTCGTAGCCCAGCATGACGGCGCAAGGTTCGCTGGAGCGCACCAGAATCTCGCCGGTTTTTCCCGGCAGCAAGGGATCATTGTCTTCGTTGGCGACACGCACTTCAAAGCCCTCGATGACGCGGCCAACACTGGCTGAATCGACATTCTCTCTCGGCAGAAACACCGGCACGTTGGCTTCGGTGGAGCCGTAACCGGAACGCAGTGCGATGCCATGACGTGCCTGAAAATCTTTGAAGTCCCTGGGCGACGCGCCGATGCCCCAGCCGATGCGCAACGCCGTGCCTGCGCCATCGGCAGTGCTAGTGGAATTCAGGAGGATACGCAGGATTTCGCCGATGTAGTAAAACGCGGTGCAGTCGTGCGCGCGTACGTCGGACCAGAAACGCGTGGCGCTGAATTTTTCGACCAGCACCATTTTTGCACCGGCAAGCAATACCGGCAGCGTGATCATCGCCTGCGCGGTGTTGTGAAACAGCGGGAAGAAGTTGTAATAGACATCGTTTGCGGTGAGCGCAAGATCGCGCGTAATGTTGCGGCCGAGGATGTATTGCTGCGCATGTGACAGCAGCACACCTTTCGATGGCCCGGTAGTGCCGGAGGTATTCATGATCGCGCCAACATCCGCGCCGCTGACGCGGACGGTCGGTCTTGTCTCATCAGAATTTGATAAAATATTGTTTAAAAACAAATAGTTATGTTTACATCGCGGCTTGGTGTTACCGATGATGATGAACGCTTTGACGCCGTGTATCTGATCGATCACGGCTTCCAGTTCCGGCAGCAGGGCGTCCTCGACGACGATGGCCGCAATCGGTGCGCGCTTGAGCGTGTGCAGGAGTTGCACGCTTTTATATGCGGTGTTGAGCGGCAACTGTATCGCGCCGATGCGTGACAGGCCGAACCACAGATCGAGATATTCAACGCGGTTGTTCAGCAGCAACGCGACGCGTCCGCCTTTGCTGATGCCGAGCGCGTGCAACGCCGCCGCGATGCGATCGGCGCGCCGGTCGGCTTCAGCGTAAGTAATATTTTCAGTGCCGCAAACGGTGAACACACGCTCGCCTATGCGCTGTGCCTGTTTGCGCAGGATGTGCGCGGCGACTTGCTCGCTGAGCGGCACGTTCGTCAGAAAATCAGTGCTCATGATGGGCATTGCACGGAGCGCATCGCAGTCAAGACTAGTCCGCCTTGATGTTGGCGTCGCGGATCACCTTGCCCCATTTCGCCGTCTCGGACTTGATGAACGCACCGAACTGTTCCTGTGTGCTGCCCACGGGTTCGGCGCCCATGCCGAGCAGCCGTTCCTTGATATCAGGAGAACGCAGTATCTTCACGACCTCGGCGTGCAAACGGTTGCGGATCTCCGCCGGTGTGGCTGCCGGAATTACCAGTGCGAACCAGTTGGTGAGCGCGAAGCCCGGCAAAAAATCGCTCATCGGCGGCACCTCGGGCAAGATCGGCGTGCGCTTGGCGCCCAGCACCGCCAGCGCCCGCAGTTTACCGGCCTTGATAAAGGGCAGCGACTGAACGATGCTGTCGTAGCCGAGTTGCACCTGGCCCGCCATTAAATCAACCTGTCCGGGTGCGCTGCCTTTGTATGGCACATGCGTGGTGCGCACACCTGCCATTGAATTGAACATCTCCGCTGCCAGATGCGGCGCGCCGCCCGCGCCGCTGGAATAATAATTCAGCGCGCCGGGCTGGGACTTGGCGAGCGCAATCAGCTCGCGCGGCGTCTTCGCCGGCAGTGACGGGTGAATCATCTGCACAAACCACACATCGACCACTTGGGTGAGCGGTGCGAAGTCGCGTTCGATATTAAACGTCAGCTTGTTGCCGTAGAGCACGGTGTTCACCGCAAGATTGCCCAGTGTGCCCATGAACAGGGTGTGGCCGTCGGGCGGCGACCTGGCCGCGATTTCGGTGCCGACGACGCCTTGCGCGCCCGCGCGATTGTCGATAACCACCTGCGTACCCAGTGCTTCGCCAAGCTTGGGCGCGATCATGCGCGCCACGATGTCGGTGCCACCGCCGGCGGGAAAGGCGACGATGATGCGTATTGGTTTCGAGGGGAATGTTTGTGCAGCGCTTGTCGCAGGGAGCAGTGCGCAAATACCACCGCTCAATGCAGTGAGGAGCATTGCGATAGGGCTTAGGATCAGGCGCATGAACAATTTCCTTCGGGAGGTACCAGACTGCGGAATTGGGATAAGCGCCCGCGCGTAGTCTGCATGTTTTGGACTTGTGCGCTTGGGAGCCCGGAATAATATAGGATAGCGCAAATCTGCCAACGGCGGAGCAATAAAAGTGCGAAGGATGGCTCGGAACAACTGTCCGAAATCATCCAAACCGAAACGGCGATGTGGGCTAAAGTGATCAGGGACGCGAGGTCACTGCCGATGTATTGCCAATGGAGCGAGGCTAAAGATGAAGGTGAAATCGTGGATGGTCTTGTTGGGACTGACGGCGATAGCGGCGAACGCGGGCGCTCAGCCCCATTCGTCGAGCGCAGCGCAAGTCTTTCCCTCGAGGCCGGTGCGCTTCATTGTGCCGTTTCCACCGGGTGGCGGCGCCGATGTCATCGGGCGCGTCATTGCGCTCAAGCTGGTGGACAAATGGGGACAGCAAGTGGTGATCGACAATCGCGCCGGCGCGGGCGGGAACATCGCCGCGGAATTAGCGGCGGCTGCGTCGCCGGACGGCCACACATTATTTCAATTCAATGTCGCCAACGCGATAGCAGTGAGTTTGTACAAGAAGCTCAATTACGATCCGGTGAGGGACTTCAGCGCCGTCACGCAGCTCGCCTCCTCGCCGTTCATTCTGGTCATCAACCCGGCGCTCAAGGCGACCAACGTGCAGGAACTGATCGCGCTTGCCAAAGCGCAGTCCGGCAAGCTCACCTATGCGTCTTCGGGCAATGGCGGACCATCGCATCTTGCCACCGAACTGTTGAAGACGATGACCAGCATCGGCTTGATCCACGTGCCATACAAAGGCGTGGCGCTGGCGCTGAACGATTTGCTTGGCGGCCAAATTCAGCTCATGTTTGCCATTCCTGCAACGGCTTTGCCGCATATGAAAAGCGGCCGCCTCAGAGGGCTCGCCGTGTCCGGCGCAAAGCGCAGTCCTTTAGCGCCGGAACTACCGACAGTTGCCGAATCGGGGGTGCCCGGATACGAGGCGAGCACCTGGTACGCGGTGGTGGTGCCCGCGGGCACGCCACAAGCGGTGATCAGCAAACTCCACATCGACATCACGCAAGTCCTGCAACAACCGGAGGTGCGCGAGCGCCTCACCGGCGTGGGTGTGGAATTGGTCGGCAGCACGCCCGAGCATCTCGCGCAATTCATTAAGTCGGAAATTGCCAAATTGAGCCGCGTGGTCAAGTTTTCAGAAGCGCGTATCGATTGAAATCTTAAGGCAGATCAACACCGATGAAAGCAGATGTCGTGGTTGTGGGCGGTGGCGGATCGGGGCTCGCGGCCGCCATAGGCGCGGCGAGCGGCGGCGCCCGCGTCCTGCTGCTGGAGAAAAATCCGTCGCTCGGCGGCACCACGGCACGCTCCATCGGCTCGATCAGCGCCACACAGACTGCGCAACAGAGGCGTGAAGGCATTAGCGACACGCCGGACGAACATTTCGAAGATATGGGCAAATTCTCCAGCCAGCACGCCAACCGGCCCGATAACGAGGCGCTCGCCCGCGTACTCGTGGACCATGTTCCGGAAACCATGCGCTGGCTTTCGGCTATGGGCGTGGAGTTTTTCGGGCCGCTGGAAGAGCCGCCGCACCGCAAACCGCGCATGCACCAGATCATGCCCAATTCTGCGGCTTACATTTTTCATCTCGCGCGCCACGCCCGAAAAATCGGCGTCAATATACTCACCGAAGCGCGGGCGCGTCGGTTGCTGGTCGCCGATGGTGAAGTGACGGGCGTCGAATTCGAGCGGGGCGGTGGCGCGGTTCACACAGCAGAAGCGGCGTGCGCCGTGATACTGGCGAGCGGTGACTATGCCGCCGATGCGGAATTCAAGGGAAAATTCATTACGCTGGCGGTAGCGGCGACAGAAGCGGTTAATCCGACGAATACCGGGGATGGTCACCGCATGGCGCTGGCATTGGGCGCGCGTATCATCAATCAGGACATGTACGGCGGCGGCTTGCGCTTTGTGCGCCCGGCACGTCCCGCCTGGCAGAGCGCGCTGCCTCCCCTGCGCTGGCTGATGCGGCCGGCAAACATCGTGTTGCGCATGGCGCCGCAATCACTGGTGCGACGCTTCCTTATGGGGTTTCTTACGACCGTGCTGGTGCCTGCGCGCGAACTGTTCCACGACGGCGCCATCCTCATTAACAAGAACGGTGCACGCTTCGCCGATGAGAGCAAGGGCATGGCATTCGAACTCGCCTATCAACCCGACGCTACAGGCTACATTTTGTTCGATGCCGAGGTAGCTAAAAAATATACACAGTGGCCGCACTTCATTTCGACCGCGCCCGGAGTCGCCTTTGCGTATCTGCAGGACTATGAGAAGAATCGTCCCGATCTTTTTCACCGTGGCCAGACGCTGGAAGAACTGGCCGCCAAGCTCGGCATGGATTCCGCTACGTTGCAACGCACAGTGCAAGACTATAACGCTATGACCCATGCCGCAGCAGCGGTGGCGGGGCGCGGCGATCGTCCGCCGCTTGGACGCGGACCCTACACCGCGCTCGGTCCAGCCAGGAACTACATCAATTACACCGACGGCGGACTCGCGATCAATACAGGCTTGCAGGTACTGGGATCGAATGACACACCGATTCCCCGCTTGTACGCTGCAGGCGCCACAGGGCAGGGCGGGCTTTTGCTCAAAGGCCACGGCAACCACCTGGGCTGGGGTTTCACCTCCGGGCGGCTTGCCGGCAAATATGCCGCGCAACTCGCGCCGAGGGCGGGAACCTGATATTTCCGTTTTTATAATTCAACAACGAAAGAGCGAGCACGACCATGGCTGAACAGACTAAACCCAACAAAGGCTTTCTGATGGTGTCGATGGAGCCGACGCCAGCCTACGACGAAG
>JANMXV010000445.1:0-3002 GCA_031381325.1 Betaproteobacteria bacterium
TGCATGATGAAGCGTTTAATCTAATTGACATAGGCTTGTTTTGTGCGAATGCTGTAATGCTTGACGCGAATCCTGTTGCGGACTTGGTCGAGGAGCTTGGGTTGAGTGGGCGACGAGGTCACGGCAATTGAGGATGGACGAAAAATATTCAACGGATTAATACAAAATGTTAATCAACTACCATGCAACAATTAGATATTGACTTGTTCTATTACTTTCCATCCATTAGGCTGGCTACTTTACGTTAAGGGCTTACCTTGGACTGGCTGACGCAAAGATTCGAGTTATCGCGCGGGGGTGGGCACAACGAGCGACCGATGGAAGGTCTGCGAGGCTTTGCTGTCTTCCTTGTTTTCCTGGTTCATTTCGTGACCTTGGTCAAACCATGGATATCAGAGAACTCTAATTTTCTCGTGTTCACAAAGTCTTTGCATACCATTGGAAATACCGGTGTGGACTTGTTTTTTGTTCTCAGCGGCTATCTTATTTTCGGTTCATTGGTTTCTCGTCGCCAGCAATTTCTGCGTTTCATGTCGAGGCGTGTTGAGCGGATTTATCCCGCCTTCGTAGCGGTCTTCGCGGCTTACGTCATCCTGTCATTCGCGTTCCCCGCGGAAAATAAGATTCCATCACCCGCAACCGAAGGAATGATTTATCTCGTCCAAAATTTTCTCCTTCTGCCCGGGATATTCCCAATCGCGCCCATGATTACCGTAGCCTGGTCGTTGAGCTACGAAATGCTTTACTACTTGGCAATTCCTCTCGTCATCTCACTATCTAGGTTGCGTGACCGCAGCGCTATTTGGCGTACAACATTCTTTCTGAGCGTGGCGTTTGTAACGGCAATCTACTGTGCTCTAAATGGCGGGCATATCAGACTCATCATGTTCATCGCAGGGATCATGCTTTACGAGGCAATGAATAGTCGTCATGTGCCTTCTCCACCAAGCTCTCTCGGTCTCTTGGCTCTTTTCGTCGGCCTAGTGAGCGCACTGATTCCTCTGGAAGGATCCGGAGGGTTTGCGCTTAAAGTCTCCATTCTTTTCGTCGCGTTTTTCACCCTTTGCTTGGCCTGCTTCCGAAATCCCTCGGCGTGGCTGCCCCGTACGTTTTCTTGGACACCGTTGCGTTGGTTAGGAAACATGAGCTACTCCTACTATTTGCTTCATGCGTTGGCTCTTAAGGCGGGATTTCTTGCCCTCTCAACGCTGCTGCCTACCGCAAGCTATGGCTCTTGGTTGTTCTGGGTTTTGCTGCCCCCAATGTTCGTTCTGACGTTGATTCCAACGGCGGCACTTTTTTTGTTGGTTGAACGGCCCTTCTCGCTTGTGCCTCGTAGGACGAAGACCAATGTGACTGGGCTGTCTGTCGAAAACGCCGCCCCTAACACTGCGCTCCACCGGACGCTGCGCGATAAAGCCGCGCAGCGCCCTTGAGCTTGGACGTGTGCGCCGGGCATGGCGCGTTACTTCATAGGTGAAAGTCCTAAGGCCAGGTTGTTGCAGAGCCGAAGGCAAGGAGAAGGGCAAGGGCGTCGTCATGAGGCGGGGTCTGAAGGAAGTCCAATCCGAAGCTGCGGGACGATGAACAAAAACCGGATATGAGGCGTGGTGCGTCCGGGGCGAGCGGGCACGTGACCGCGAAGCCCTCCATCTGCGGTAGTTGGGATGTGCTTTGTAAATTCGGCGTCTATGCAGTGAAGGTAACGTGTCTTACCCCGGGAGATCTCCCCGGTGCTTCGGATGATCGAGGCTGGGCGGCTGGAAACGGACGCTGAATACCGTGGAGAAGTCAGCAGAAGGCATAGTAGGTGCAGCCCGCGCCGAAGGCCAGAACGATGAAAGACGAAGGCGCATGATGAAGAGAGACGGGATTGCATCTGACCACCTGCCCATGCAGGCTGCGGCTTTGCCGCAGGATGAACTCGTCGCTGGATTGTCAGGCCAACCCGAGTCGATTCACACCCAAGCGTTGCTGGCCCAAGTTCTGGAGCGGGCCAACCTGCAACGCGCATTGAAGCAAGTGCGCCAGAACAAAGGCGCGCCGGGCATCGATGGCATGACAGTCGATGAACTGCCAGACTACCTCCGACGCCACTGGCTGGAAATCCGTGCGCAACTGGAAGCGGGCCAATACCGGCCGCAACCGGTCAAGCGCGTGGAAATTCCTAAGCCGGACGGGAAGACTCGCCCTCTGGGTATTCCCACGGTGTTGGATCGGTTCATTCAACAAGCCATAGCGCAAGTTATCTCAGCGCAATGGGAGCCGCACTTTCACAACCACAGCTACGGATTTCGCCCGCAGCGCTCGGCGCACCAAGCCGTACGCGAAGTACAGGCGAACATCCGGGCAGGCTACGGCTGGGTGGTGGAGATGGACTTGCAAGCCTTCTTTGATCGGGTCAATCATGACCGGCTGATGGCGCGGCTGAAAGGTCGCTGCCCGGATGCCGGATTGCTGCGACTGATCAATCGTTTCCTGAAGGCGGGCGTGAACGTGGCGGGCAACATCGAAGCCACGTCCATGGGCGTTCCGCAAGGCGGGCCGCTCTCGCCCGTGCTGGCCAACGTGGTGCTGGATGAACTGGACTGGGAACTGGCCCGGCGCGGCCACCGCTTTGCCCGTTACGCTGACGACTGCAACATCCTCGTCAAAAGTAAGCGCGCAGGCGAGCGGGTGATGGCCAGCGTAACACGCTTTGTCAGTGACTCGCTGCGACTCACAGTGAATACGCTGAAAAGCGCGGTGGATCGGCCCATGAACCGCAAGTTCCTGGGTTTCACGGTCAGCCGCAACGGCGCCAAGCTCAAGGTGGCCGACAAGGCCATCGACAAATTGAAGCACCGAGTGCGGGAACTGACCCGTCGTACGCGAGGCACCAGCATAGGCGCTATCGTTGCAGAGCTTAGAGAAACCCTGCTTGGTTGGAAAGCGTATTTCGGCATCGCCGAAGTATTGAGTCCTCTGCGCGATATCGACAAATGGGTACGACGCAAGTTACG
>JANMXV010000474.1:0-9464 GCA_031381325.1 Betaproteobacteria bacterium
GGCAAAAACAAAATTCTGGTGCAGAATTTTGTCCACGCCGTACGGGAGGTTTATTCCACCGGCACCGGGAATGGGCGCTCTAGGTGGAGCACGAATGAACAATTCAACCAACCGCTATGGCTCGATGTGGGTTCGGAGGAGGTTGTCGTCAATACCGGCTCCCCTATTGCTCGGGGAAACCAGATGAAGGTTCTGGTGGACCCCGCCAATAAAGAGAACCGCTGGCGCGGTATCGAGCGCGGGGCCACGGTTACGGTCATTGGCCGCATCACCTCTAAAAATCCAACAGCCATTGAAGCTACCATCTATACCTATGCAGACAGTCGTCACGGCTACGAAGAAGACGCGAGTTCCGGCTATCGCGCTTTTTGGATAACAATGGGTGTCGGTTTACTGATCGGGGCCGGTATCACTGTTGCAGGACTCTGCAAAAAATAAAAAATCCATGCGTTTGTTGCCTTTTTCCGTGTTGAGGATGTTTGAAGTTACTGGAGAAATAGAATCATGTTTTCAGTTCGAGTCATAACCCGTGCGCTGGCGCTGGGCATGATTACCTCAGCCGCGCATGCGCAGACGCAGACCCAGAAGTATCCCAATCGCCCGGTACGCGCCATCATAGGCCTTGCGCCCGGCGGCGGCATGGATACCATTACGCGCGCGCTGGCGCAAAAGCTCGGAGACAATCTGGGCCAAACCGTGATTGTCGACAATCGTCCCGGCGCCGGCGGCAATATCGCGATGGAGATGACCGCTGCATCGGCAGCAGATGGCCACAACCTGCTGATCATCAGCGCGACGTCGGTGATCTACCCTATCCTCTACAAGGCGCGCTTCGACGTGCTGCGCGATTTCGCGCCCGTGTCGCAGATTAGCGCGCAGGGCTACGTCGCCGTGGTGCATCCCGCGGTGCCCGCGCGCAATATCGCGGAGCTGGTGCAACATCTGAAGGCCAATCCCAGCAAGCTCAACTATGCATCGTCCGGCATCGGCAGCCCGATTCACCTGGCGGGCGAGCTGTTCACGGCACTTTCCGGCACGCGCATGACGCACGTGCCGTACAAAGGCCTCGGCCCGGCTTATGCCGACCTGATCGCGGGGAATATCGAAATGTCGTTTCCCGCCATCGTGTCGTCGCTGCCGCATATCCGCGCCGGCAAGCTGCGCGCCCTGGCGGTAACGCTGCCCAAGCGCTCGCCGGTGGTGCCGGAACTGCCGACCATCGTGGAAGCTGGGGTTCCCGGTGTAGTGGTCGTCAACTGGTACGGGATGCTTGCGCCCCTCGGCACGCCGCCATACATCATTGAACGGCTGTCACGCGGCGTCGCTGCGGCCATGGGTCAGCCGGAAGTCGTCAAGCGTTTATTGGCCGACGGTTCGGAGACGGCAACCAGTACGCCGGAGCAGTTTCGGGCGCACATTGCTGAAGAGCGCGACAAGTGGACTAAAGTCATACGCAATGCGGGGATACGGGTGCAATAGGCGAATGGCAGTTTTTATCAAGCCCGGATGCGACGCAGCGGAATCCGAGAAATCATTCGCCCGAACCAATCATTCGCCCGAACCTTGTTACCATACTAAATCCACGCTAGTATGTCTTACTTATTTCTTACCTGCCACTGACAGCGAGGCATGCGTACATGAAAACCACCAAACTATCCAGTAAGGGCCAGATTATTTTGCCGGTGTCGATACGTCTGGCGAATCAATGGCAAGCGGGGGTTGAGTTCGCGGTTGAGAACACGGCGGATGGCGTGCTATTGCGGCCCATCAAATCGGTGGCATCGACAACGCTCGATGAAGTGATCGGCTGCGCGGGCTATACAGGCAAGGCGCACAGCGTTAAGGATATGGATGCGGCTATTACTGCGGAAATAAAATCGCGCCATGCACGCCGTTGATACCAACGTATTGGTAAGACTGCTCACGGGGGACGATGCTGAGCAGACAAAGCGCTCGGCTGCGCTCTTTAAAAAAGTGGCGGTCTATATTCCCAAGACCGTTCTGCTGGAAACGGAATGGGTGTTGCGCCGCCTGTATCGCCTTGAGCGCAAGGCCGTGGTGAATGCTTTTCGCAAAGTTTCGGGACTTGCCAACGTAGAGATCGAAAATCCGTTAGCGGTTACGCAGGCTCTGCAATGGTGTGATGGCGGCATGGATTTCGCCGATGCGCTGCATTTGGCCTCCAGCCGCGCGAGCGAAAAATTCGCCACCTTTGATGCGCAATTAAAGAAATCTGCATCCAAGGAAATTAAGCCATCGATTTTGCTGCTGTAATCAGATGTAGAACTTTCGGCCTGACGCTACGCCGCCTTCGCAAATTCGTCCATCACCCGCTTCTCATGGGCAACAAGCTTCTGCGTGCTCGCGCGCTGCTGCATGCGTTCGAAATGCGCCATGCAGTTTTTGAACTGCGACAGATCGAGCTTGAACGAAATCGCGCGCCGGAAGCACCAGAAAAAATAGGCATCGGGCGCGGTGAAATGATCGGAGAACCACTCGCGCCCGGCGAGCAGGTTTTCAACCACGGCGAAGTCTTCAAACAGCAGCTGGTTGCCGACTCTTTTCACGCTTTCCGCCGAGCCGGGCAAGTCGCAGTAGTTCTCCGGGCGTGCATTGGGCGTGAGGTGCGGGTGTATGCCCGAGCCGAAAAACGACATCAGTGAGATGGCTTTCACTTCCGCCAGCGGATTCGCGGGCAATAGTTTCGCCGCCGGAAAATGTCGTGCGATCCATACCTGAATCGCGAGGTTCTCGGTCAGGGGTTCGCCATCGATCACCAGCACCGGCACTTTGTGTTTGGGATTGAGCCGCAGGAACTCCGGTGTTTTCAATTGACCTGAACGGGAGTTCAGGTCTTGCACCTCGAATGCCGCACCGGCTTCGGTGAGCGTGATAAACGGCACGGTGGCGCAGGTTTGCGGAGCGTAGAACAAGGTGAGTTTCATGGCGGGATCTTCCGGGAATTGTTTGCGTTGTAAACCATCACTGTCGTTCCCGCGCAGGCGGGAACCCATAACACACTGCCACTTGAGACATCGTATGGATTCTCGCCTGCGCGGGAATGACAGGGGAGATATTTACGCATGTTATGCCAAATCTACGAGTTCGAGCTATAGTCACCACATGAAATGTTTTGCCCTTTGTCTTGCTCTGGTTGCGCCATTAAGCGCAGTGACAGCCGCCGAAAAATTTCCATCGCGCCCGATACGCCTGATCATACCCAGCGGCGCGGGTGGTATCACCGACATCCTCGGGCGCAATATCGCGCCCAAACTCGGCGACGCGCTGGGTCAGCAAGTCGTTATCGACAACCGCCCCGGCGCAAGCGGCATTGTCGGCTCGCAGATCGTCGCCAAATCCGCGCCGGACGGCTACACGCTGTTGATGGCGTTTCCATCACACGTGGTGAATCCGAGTCTGTTTCCGGATATTCCCTACGACACCGCCACCGCATTCGCGCCGGTTACGCTGGTGAGCGCGGTGTCGCCGGTGTTGATCGTCGGCAGCCAATTTCCGGCGCGCTCGGTGGCGGAATTTATTGCGTTGGCGAAGGCCAAGCCGGGGCAGCTTAATCACGGCTCAACCGGCGCCGGCAGCATGGGTTCGCTGGGGGCGGATTTGTTTGGTGCGATGGCGGGAATTAAATTCACGCAGGTCGTGTACAAGGGCGCACCGCAGGCGTTGACCGCGCTGGTGTCGGGTGAAATCGAGTTTTATCTGATCGGCTCGGTGGGCACGGCGTTGTCGCAAGTGAAGGCAGGCCGCATTCGTGCGCTGGGTGTCGGCGCGAAACAGCGCAATGCATCGTTGCCGGATGTGCCGCCGATTGCGGACACGCTGCCGGGTTACGAAGCGCGCGGCTGGAATGGCATACTCGCGCCGGCAGGTACGCCCAAGCCGATAGTTGAACGGTTAAATCAGGCGCTGGTGAAGATCATACGTTCGCCCGATATGAGTGCGGCGCTTGTTGGCGAGGGCGCAACGGCCGTGGGTAACACGCCCGCGGAATTCGATGCAATCATTCGCGCCGATATTGTGAAGTGGTCGAAGATCATCAAGGACGCGAACAATCGTGCGCGCTAACGAGAAACAAATCACTTGACATGGATATACAGGATGAACAGGATAAACGGCATTGGTTTTGGTGGTTCTTATCCTGTGTATCCTGTTCATCCATGTTAAGAAAGCAGTTATGCCTTATCTGACGCTTACAGACTGCAAGCTCTACTACGAAATCGACGACTACACCGATCCGTGGCGCAAACCGGAAGCCGTGTTGATGGTTCATGGTTTCACCGAAAGCACACCGGCGTGGCGTGCGTGGGTGCCGCATCTGGCGCGGCGTTATCGCGTGATTCGTTTTGATCAGCAGGGCTTCGGACAGTCGAGCGCGGTGACGAGTGAGTCTGCGTTCAGCACACAACGCTTTGTTGAACATGCGGCGCGGTTGATCACCGAGTTCGCGGAGGGGAGTGCGCATGTGATCGGTGCAAAAAGCGGCGGCTTGGTAACGATAGAGCTGGCGCGCCTGCGGCCCGAATTGGTGAAAACCATCACACTGGCCTCAGTGCCGCTCGCACCCCCGCAGCCGCAGCAATGGATGCAGCACATGGAGGCGCACGGCGTGCGCAGTTGGGCGCGTGAGACCATGCCGCCGCGGCTCGGCAGCCGCATGCCGCCGGAAGGCATCGAGTGGTGGGTTAATCTCATGGGTGGCACCGCCATCGAGACTGCGCGCGCCTATATGCGCTGGGTCAGCCACATCGACGCCGGCGCGACCTTGCATGAGGTCAAGTGCCCGGCACTGGTGCTGACCACCGAAGCGCCGCGCCGTGCTTATAGCCGCTCGGATGCCGACGTGTATCGCGAGAAATTACCGCAGGCGGAGATTGTCGCGTTGCCGGTGGACGGGTATCACGTGGCTGCGAGCGATGCGGATGAGTGTGCGCGGATTACGCTGGCGTTTCTGGCGCGGCACGCTGGGCGAGAATAGCGGAGGGTGAATTATCGAGATTTACAAAACACGGTGATACATGACGTAATGATACTTCCCTCCCTCACCCCCGGCCGGCGCCGCCCCTCGCAACGCTCACGACCCGGCGTCACCAACGAATTACACTGCACCCTGGTGTTGGGCTTCATTTCATTTGGCGCAACTTACGGCGCCTGCCTCGCCAACCCCAGCGCCCGCAGCGCAACACTCAGTTCGGCGTACTGCACTTCCATCAACCGCCGCGTATCAGCACTATTGAGGTAAGTATTCTCAAACTGCTTCGCTGCCACATCTCTTTTCCAATCCTCCTGCTGCGTGAGCTTCGCAAACACGCCGTCCCAATATTGCACCTGCGCCACAGTCATGCCCTGCGGCCCGACCACGCTGCGCCAATTGGATGACACCACCTTGAAGCCCTGCTCGCCCCAGGTGGGCACAGTCGCGAGCGCGCCGGTTTGTCTTTGCTCGGAAGCCACCGCCAGCATGCGCAGCTTGCCGCTTTGCGCATGCTGAAACACCGCCGACCCCGGCGATGCCGCCACATCCACGTGCCCGCCGAGCAGGGCGGTCACTACTTCGCTCGATGAAGCGAACACCGCGATCCTGAGTTTTCGCACGTCGGCGCCCACCGTGCCGGCCAGTTGTGCAATCGCGATGTGGTTGTGATTGCCCAGTGCGTTCGCCAGCGCAAAACTGACACCGCTGTCATCCTGCTTGAGGCGCGCTACGAGGTCTTTGCCGGTTTTAAGCGGCGAGTCCGCCGCCACGGCAAACGTCACATATTCGGCGCCGATCTGCGCCAGCGGCGTGAGGCGCGTATGGTTGATCGTGGTTTTACCCATGATGTTGTTGGTTAACAGCGTCGGTGATGTCACGTAGAGATGGTTGCCGCTGCCGGTGTGCTGAATCATGTAGGTGGCTGCGATTACGCCGCCGCCGCCGACTTTGTTTAGTACTGTTGATGGACGTTCTATTAGTTTCTTTTCCTGGAGCAGGCGCTGGATCAAGCGCGCGGTGGCATCGCTGCCGCTGCCGGCGGCGGTGCCTACGATAACTTCTATGTTGCGTTCGGGTTGCCAGTCGGCGGCTTGCGCTGCGGCAGCGATGAACAACACCATGGCCATCAACGATTTTGAAATTGGATTCATGCAGCTTTCGTGAGCCATATACCAACCCCGTCATTCCCGCGCAGGCGGGAATCCAGTTCGTTCAATCATGCGCAGCATCTCGAATCAACATCCTTCGGATCGAGTTACGTACTAGATTCTGGCGTGCGCCAGAATGACGGGAATGAGAGTCTTTCGCGACTTGATGTCAGGCAGTATAGTCATATTCTTACAACGCCAGCATTCCCATGAACTCATGTACAGGCGTGCGTTCCAAGCGCTCGCCGTCATCACACAATGCAAGAATCTGCTTGACCTTCTTACCCCCATAACGCCGCGCCAAACTGCGCTCGAATTTAGTTCGCAGCACCGCACCGGCATCCTTGAGCCGGCGCGGATGCCCGAAGGGAAACTCCACCACCACCTTCGGTGTGCGCGAACCATCCTTGAAGGTGACTTGTATCGCGTTGGCGCTCGAACGCTTTTTTGGATCATAGAACTCGCGGGTAAAGCGCGCGTCTTCGGTCACGGTCATCTTCGCACGCAGGGCGTCGATGCGCGGATCGGCGGCAAACGCATCCTCGAAATCAGAGGCGTCGAGTTTGCCTTGTATCAGGCCAACCGCAACGACGTACTGCACGCTGTGATCGCGATCGGCGGGATTGTGCAATGGTCCCGTTTTGTCCATGATGCCCATCAGCGCGCGCTGGCTGAAAATTTCGATGCGCTGGATATTAGAAAGCTTGTCCTTGACGTGTGCATGCAGCCGGAAAGCGCATTCCACCGCCGACTGGCCGTGCATGCCCGCCGCCACAAACTTGAACATGGAATTCTGGATCACGTAGTCGCCATAGTTACCCTGAGGCCGCTGAAACGTAAACGGTTTACCGTCACAAAAGCAGTCGTAAAAACCCCACTTCTTCGCCGTGAGCACCGTCGGGTAGCCCATCTCGCCCGCCATCGCCATGCGCGCGAGTTTGACGCCTTCGGAAACCGCTTTGCCGGCAGCCCAGCTTTTGCGCCATCCGGCATTGGGCGCCTGCCGGTAGACGCGCAGGCTGGCGTCGATCCATGCGTTCGATACCGCGTTGACGATCTCATCGCGCGTGCCGCCCATCATGCGTGTGACCACCGCCGCCGTCGCCACGCGCGACAGTATCGTGTGGTCCACGCCCATGGCGTTGAAATTGTTTTCGATGGCGATGCAGCCCTGAATTTCATAGGCCTGGACTAATGCTTCCAGCACGTCGCGCATCACCAGCGGCGCACCGCGACTTGCGGCGCGCTCGCGGCTTAGCGCGTCGGCGGCGGCCAGAATGCCGCCCAGATTGTCCGAAGGATGACTGCCCGTCGCCGCGGTAAAGGTGTCGTTAAAATCGAGCCAGCGTATCATGCTGCCGATATCGAACGCCGCCTTCACCGGGTCGAGCACGAAAGAAGTGCCCGGCACGCGCGCACCAAGGGGCGCCACGGTGCCCGGCGTCACCGGGCCGAGCAGCTTGGTGCAATCGGGATAATCCAGCGCATCCAGCGCGCAGGCGAGTGTGTCGGTCATGCGCAGGCGTGCAATATTCAGCACCTTGCGGCTGCGCACACGATAGTCGAGAACGTAGTCGGCAATATCGGTCAGTTCCCGGTCGGGACCTGAACGTTTGTTGGATCGGACTTCAGTGGACATAAGCGGAACCTCATTAGCCCGGCACGATCGCCTTGCGAAAGCACGCGTAGGTAATGATTGTCGCACCCTGACCACGTGGATTCAATGTTTCGCGGCATGCATCATCATCCCCAGCGCCGCCACTGCTACACTTGCGCTCAGTAAATGCGCCGGGAGAATTGTCATGTCCGTTGTCCGCTGTTTCGTGTTGCTGCTTGCCACGTGGAATTTGTGCAGCCCACTCTCTCACGCACAACCCGCTTCGACAGAGCCTGCCCTGAGCCTGTCGAAGGGATCAGGACAGGCCTATCCACAAAAGCCGGTGCGTATCATCGTGCCCTATCCACCGGGCGGTGCGACTGACTTATTTGCGCGCCTGCTGGCCGCCAAGCTTAGCGAAACTTTCGGCCAGCAATTCATTGCAGAGCAACACCCCGGCGCCGCGGGTGTGATCGGCGCAGAGCTTGCGGCCAGAGCCGCGCCCGACGGCTACACGCTGTGGGTCGGACAAGCCAGCAATCTCGCGATCAACCAGCATCTGATGAAGAAGCTGCCGTACGATCCGGTGAAAGATTTCACGCCCATCACGCTGATGACGACTTCACCCAATCTGCTGGTGGTGCATCTGTCGTTGCCGGTGCGCTCCATCAAAGACCTGATCACGCTGGCGAAAGCGAAACCGGGGGCCATCAACTACGCATCGTCAGGCAATGGCAGTCCCGGACACCTTGCCGCCGAATATTTCAAGACCGTGGCAAAAGTCAACATGGTGCATATTCCGTACAAGGGCGCGGGGCCGGCGCTGCTGGATGTGATCGCGGGACAGGCGCAATTGTACCAATTTGCGGTATTCATACGCAGCGAAATTGCCAACTGGGGCCGCATCGTCGCGGCTTCCGGCGCGCGCATCGATTAAGCGGAGGCCAGCATGCTGCTCGGACGCGGCATCATGATTAACTGGAACAACGTCGCACCCGATCATCGCCCGGCGTACGATGCGTGGCACTGCGGCGAGCATATGGCGGGACGGCTCAAGATACCCGGATTTCTGCGCGGGCGGCGTTATATCGCAGCCAGCTATGAACCTCCCCGCTCGGGCGGGGACTCGACGCTCCCTTCTCCTCCCGGAAGAAGGGCTGGGGAGAGCGAAGCGAGGGGGCCGAAGGCGGGTAGTGACGCCACGTTGAGCGTCGCAATTCGCGACGAGCGTGCCGTGGCCTCACTCCCCGAGCAGGCGCGGCGCAATTTTCTGACGATGTATGAAGTGGAAGACCTCGCGGTGCTCACCGGCGCCGATTATCTTGCCAAGGCCAACAGCCCCAGCCCCTTGACCCTGCGCACCACGCCGCTGGTGCGTGACAGCGTGCGCGGACTCGCAAGCGTGCGCGCATCGCACGGGGCGGGCACGGGAGGATATGCCTTGACGCTGCGCTTCGATCCGCAACCCGGCGGCGACGACACACTCGAGCACTATCTTGCGCAGCAGGCACTGCCGCAAATAGCACAGCGCGCCGATATTGTGGGCGCGCATCTAATCGTCGCAGACAAAGCGGCGAGTGCGATGACCCCGGTCGAACGGCAAGGACGCCCGACTACGATTCCCAACTGGATTGTATTGATTGAAGGCTTCACGCTCGACGCTGTGAACAACGCAGGCGAAGCAGGCTTGTCGGATGCGTCACTCGTCGCGAATGGCTGCGCGGCTTCG
>JANMXV010000482.1:0-5248 GCA_031381325.1 Betaproteobacteria bacterium
CGAGTCGCTATCGGAATCCGAATCACTGTCCGAGTCCGAATCGCTGTCCGAGTCCGAATCGCTGTCCGAGTCAGAGTCGCTATCCGAGTCTGAATCGCTATCCGAGTCAGAGTCGCTATCCGAATCTGAATCGCTATCGGAGTCCGAGTCACTGTCGGAATCTGAATCGCTATCGGAGTCCGAGTCGCTATCGGAGTCCGAGTCGCTGTCAGTATCAGCGTCGCTGTCGGAGTCTGAATCGTCAACCGACAATATTGGCGGGGAATTACCTTTGCGCGGCAGGGTATCCGGCTGCGGTTCCGGAAAGGCTATCGAGGCAGGCGCGGTCTGGTAACCGGCAGTGACCGGCCCTCTGGAGTTGGCCTGACTGATAATGACCGGCTCATGGCTGCCTTCGTCATTACCGCCGCCCGCACCTGGGACGCCACCCGCTGCTGTGGCATCGGCCACTTTCGACGGGTCAGCACCCGCTGCGATCAATGCCTGCAACGCGGCAATGTCTTGGTCCGGCGCCGCTGCGGGCCCCGTCGCCGTGGGTGTGGTTCTGAGGAGATCATCATCCAGAGCGATTTGGGATTCGCGCCCCAAATCAAGTATGCGTCCATCGGCAAGTTGAACTTGCACGACGGCGTTCGCGCTAGTTTGGATCACTTCTTTAGCGTTCACCTTATCGCCCACCTGTACTTGGCGCGCGACGCCATCGACACCGATAACTTTCACGTCACCGATAGCTACCTTGATGGTGCCTACTTCCGCTTTAGCGCTGGATGCTGTTGCCATTTTGAACTCCTAAACCTAAGTATAACTTTCAAGTACGGTTACGTGCAATAAACGCATACTTTACTTTTTCATGGATTGCATCATGCCCGCTTACGAGGGAAAAAAATAGGTCCTTTAGTATCGATACCAAGGTATCGAGTGTGTGATTTGTCACGGTGTGATTCGTGATAAATCACACACTCGATACCTTGGCATCGATTGTTTGATTTATCACGGTGTAATTCGTGACATTTCGCATGGATTCTGTAACAAGATTCCCGGACGTATGCGCCTAAGTCGTATCGCCGACCGCTACGGTAGACCACAATCTGACAATCGCATCCAGAGTGACGTGCGGCACGCGTGCATGATAGATTTGGGTCTCCAACCTGCGCAGAAGCAAAAACTGTCAATGCTGACTTTTGAACCGATTACAGATGTGCTGGGCGCGACAGTTCAGGGCGTTAATCTTGCACAGCCATTAAGCGCGGCTGATTTCAGCACGATTCTTGAAGGGCTCGGTCGACATGGTGTTCTGTGTTTTCGCAATCAGGCTATCGACCCACAGGACCTGAGAGATTTTTCCGCGCGCTTCGGCCGTCTGCAAACGGGCGTCAGCGGCTTGCACGAACCGGGTTTTCCAGAAATCAGCGTGTTGTCGAATGTCATTGAGAACGGCAAACCCATCGGACTTCCCGATGCGGGGCAGGATTGGCACACCGACATGTCGTACAACACCACCATCGGTTTCGTGAATGTACTGCATGCGATCAAGGTGCCGCGCCGCGACGGCAAGGCGCTAGGCGATACCTTGTTCGCCAACATGCATGCGGCGTACGACGGACTTGCGCCGGAGTTAAAGTCGCGGCTTGAGCACTGCACCGTCACCCACGACTTCAACAAGTTTTGGGAAGGCATGGTCAATCGTCCCGGCAGTACGCGCAAGCCCCTCACCGCCGAGCAACGCGCGAAGCGTCCGCCGTCGGTGCATCCCATTTTTCTGACTCATCCGATCAGCGGCCGCAAGGTGCTCTACTGCAATCCGGGATATGCCATTAAAATCAATGAACTAACGGAGTCAGAGAGCAAGCGTACGTTGAAGTTCCTATTTGAGCACCAGGTGCAACCCAGGTATCAATATCGTCACGCGTGGTCGGAGGGCGACGTGCTGGTGTGGGACCATATTGGCACACTGCATAACGCATTGCCTGATTACGAGCCGCATGAGCATCGTTTGATGAAACGTTGTCAGGTAATAGCCGACAGGATATTCGATCCTTCCTTTGTGCATGCACATTTGTCCTTGCACTGACCCGCTAAGTCAACTGCTTGCGCATCTCATCCGCCTGCGCCTGTGGCGATTTCATCAAACGCACTTCCGGTGAGGGCGCGCAATGGGCATAGGCGCGCCCATCGCCTTGAGTTGTCCAGCGTCACGCGGCAGGGCGGGGTGATTGATCGGCAGTGCGAGCTTCGCACCCGCGCCGTTTTTGAGCGCGGCTTGCAGACGCTTGATCACCGCCAGCAACTTCGGATGATTCGGCGTGCCGGTTACGCGCAGCGTGCGCGACATGTCCGACGGCCCGACCACAATCAGATCAACGCCTTCGACTTTGGCGATTTCTTCAAGCTGATCCAGCGCCTGCCGGTCTTCAATCATCAGTGCGAGCGTGATTTCGCGGTTGGATTGCGCGATGTGCTCCATCATCGGTATCTTGCCGTAATCGTTGGTACGCGAGGCGCCGGCCATGCCGCGATCCCCCCATTGGCGGATAACGCACAGCCTGCACTGCCGCGCGTGCGGCTTCAACGTTGCTGACGAATTTCCCAGTAGCGCAGTGAAACGGCGTGTTTTCCTCGGTGGTTGTGCGGCGTGCGGTCTGTCCACGCTTGCAGGACACGCCTGGGCGCAGAACCCTGGCGCGCACCGCCGCAGTTTATCAAGCCCGATATTGCCAGTGATGAAGGCGGTTTGTGGGCCATATCGGAACGCGAAGAAATGCGCTTGCGCCGCAGTCCCTTTGCATTTCGTGATCCACAATTCTTGCGCTATGTACAGGATATTGCTTGCCGTCTGGCGGGTGACCACTGCCCGGGCATACGGGTACACCTGGTTCATACACGGGCAGAGGTTTACCGGTTGCGTGCGTCGGGCACTGATCTGGATTCGGCACTGGCCGACTATCAGGCAGCCATGGCGCAGGGCGGCCGAGCCGCCGCAAGTGCATCGTGGCGCCGGCTTCATTTACAGAACGCGTCAACAGACCAATGAGGCCAAAGCAAGTTTTCAGCGCTACCTTGAATTGGCGCCTGATGTGTTGATGATCAAGAGTTATAGTGTAAGTTATTGTTTTTATTAAATAATTTATTCCGCCGTTATATCTACCCGCTTGATCAGCGTGCGATATTTTTCGTAGTCTGCGCGCACGCGTGCGGCGGTTTGTTCGGGCGTCATCGTCCATGGTTCCAGCGTTTCCAATACTGGATTCCGCGACAGTCGGCGTTTGCGGAAACTGCGGCAGACGCGTATCCGACGTTACAGCCAGCAGACGCAGGCGATTGCTGTTCAGATGCGTGACCAGCGCTGCGGGCGAGCCGGCAATCAACTGGGTTTCTCCTGAAACCACGGCGGTTGTGGCGAGGCTGCCGCCTTTGCGCTGCAATCAGTCCGGTCTGCGCGGCGAGCAAGCCGATCGGCGTGAAGTCCTTCAGCGTGTGGGAGGATCAGAGCACAAGCCGCCAACGTGCCTCTGAAAAATTTAGACATTGTTTCCTACGCGGATACGATTTGAAATTGCGGCGCCAATTCTAGGCTGGCTTGGACTTTCGCCGTATCATAACGAGGTTCGGCGCGTATTGGGAAATTCTACAAAGGAGGAGACTTCGGTGGCAGATGATCGCATGATGGAAGGCAAAGTCGCCGTAGTAACCGGCGCAGGTCGCGGCATCGGACGCGAGATGGCGTTGATGCTGGCGCAAGAGGGTGCGTCGGTGGTGGTGAACGATCTCGGTTCCACCGTGAACGGCGACGGTGTGGACGAAAGTGTCGCACAGCAGGTGGTGAACGAGATCAAGGCGAAGGGCGGCAGCGCGGTTGCCAGCAGTGACAGCGTGGCCGAATGGGAAAGCGCTAAACACATTGTTGATCTCGCGGTGGCGAATTTCGGCCGCATCGACGCGGTGATCAACAACGCCGGCATTTTGCGCGATCGCATTTTTCACAAGATGACGCCGGAGGATTTCGATGCGGTGGTGAAAGTGCATCTTTATGGCGCGTTTTATGTGAGCCTCGCAGCGGCACAACATTTTCGTCAACAAAACAGCGGCGCGTTTGTGCATATGAGTTCAGGCTCGGGCTTGTTCGGCAACTACGGTCAGGCGAATTACGGTGCGGCCAAACTCGGCATCGTGGGCCTGTCGCGGCAAATCGCGCTCGATATGTCGCGCTACCTGGTGCGCTCCAATTGCATCGCACCCAATGCGTTCAGCCGTATGATTGAGGCGATACCCGCCAACACACCGGAACAGAAAGCGCACATTGAGTTGCGCCGTAAAATGATGTCGCCCAAACAAATCGCGCCGATGGCGGTGTTTCTGTGTAGCGATGCGGCCAAGGATGTCAGCGGACAGATTTTCTCGGTGCGTGCGAATGAAATATTCCTCATCAGCCAGCCGCGGCCGATACGCTCGGCGCATCACGGCGACGGCTGGACGCCGCAACTGATACGTGATCGCGTGCTGCCGGCGTTTAAACCGTCGTTCACACCGCTGGAGCGTTCGCGCGATGTGTTGAGTTGGGAGCCGATTTAAATATTCAGCCCCAAAGACTTTACCGCAAAGGCGCAAAGACGCAAAGGTGACGCAAAGGAATTCTCAGATGAGAATCTCTGCAATTTATCAAGGGTTTCACTTGGCGGAACATTGCGTTCCTTTGCGCCTTTGCGGTGAAATAGTTCGCTTTTGAGTTTTTACACATGGAGATGAGGCAATGCCCAAATTACTGGTAATTCACGGCGCAGGTATGAACATGCGCGGCAAGATGCAATTGGATATTTTCGGCCCGATGCTGTTGCCGGAATACGATGTACACATCCGCAAATACGCGGCCGAATTGGGCTTCGAGGCGGATATTTTTCATTCGAATATCGAGGGTGAGGTTATCAACAAGCTATATGCGGCCCATGAAGGCGGCGTTGACGCGTGCATCATCAATCCGGCGGGTTATAGCTCGGGCTATCGCGCGCTAAACGCGGCGCTGGCGCAGGTAAAATTTCCCTCAATAGAATTGCACATCTCGAATCCAGCGCGGCGTGGCGGTCAATCCGAAGTCGCCAAAGTCGCGCGCGGCGTGGTTACCGGCTTCGGGATTTTTGGATACTGGATTGCCATGCGCGGCTTGCAGGATATTCTGGCGACGCACCTGAGCGAGGGGCGCACGCTCGCTTCCATGCCCGACTCGATCGCCATTCAGCTGAACGATACGCATCCG
>JANMXV010000512.1:0-39900 GCA_031381325.1 Betaproteobacteria bacterium
GCGCAGGCTGGAACGGCCCATCGGACCCGCCGTCATCTTGGCTTTGGCGCGCGCCGGGTAGTTTTGATACATCGGCATGCCGGTGGTGGCGAGGTATTTGAACAACACGCCAAACAGCCAGCGCGGATGCATGATCATGTCGGCCAGCGCCACCGGCGAATAGGTAAACGGCAGCGTAAAGCCGTTACGGATATTGTATTCACGATTACCGGCCGACACGCCATCGACGGTTACCACCAGCGCCTTGTAACCCGCGGCCTTGGCGCGTTCAACCAACTCGTGCGACATGGTGCGATCCGGCCACAAATAAAGCTGAAACCATAGTTCACCCCCCGCCTCGTCTGCAACACGTTCCATCGCCGTCATCGAGCCGGTCGCCAGCGTGAAAGGAATGCCGGCCGCCCTTGCCGCTTTCGCCAGTGCAATCTCGCCCTCGTACCACATCAAGCCCGCGGTGCCGGTGGGTGCAATCACCAGTGGCATCTTGTGTTTGACGCCGAAAATTTCGGTGTCCTGCGTGCGCTTGGAGACATCGACAAAAGTGCGCGTCTTGAAACGGATACGCTCGAACACCTCGCGATTGTTACGCAGCGAAACTTCTTCCTCGGTGCCGCGATCGACAAACTCGAACGGACCGCGCGGCACGCGTTTTTTCGCGGCCTCGCGCAGATCAAAAATACTGTAGCAATTCAGGGATTTGTCCATGGCAGGCCTCGCTCATAATGTGGATATTGGATCGGGACTAGACAGAATTGTAATCCGTTTTTCACACTAAACGCCACGCTACCCCTGCTTCCATATTGCGGGCAGCGCAGCCTTCAAGTAGTAAGCCATCGAAATCAGGGTCAGTGCGGCGGCCACGTAAATCAGCCAGGTTCCCACCGCTTGCGGGTTGAAGCCCCATAGCACATTGTGATACAGCAGCATCGGAATCGCCACCATCTGCATGACAGTTTTAATCTTGCCTAAAAACGACACCGCGATACTTTTCGATTGGCCGATCTGCGCCATCCATTCGCGCAGCGCCGAAATCGCGATTTCGCGGCCGATGATAATGAGCGCGATCACCGCATCCACGCGATGGAGTTGCACCAGAATAATCAACGCCGCCGCCACCATCAGCTTGTCCGCGACCGGGTCCAGAAACGCACCGAAAGCGGAGGTTTGATTGAATTTGCGCGCGATCCAGCCGTCGAGCCAGTCGGTAACCGCAGCGGTCACAAAAATCGCAGTGGCGACCAGGTTCTGGCTGGACGCGGAGACCCAGCTCTTTTCAAAATAAAAAATGCCCACGAATAGCGGAATCAGGATGATCCGCAACCAGGTGAGTAAGTTGGGGAGATTTAGAGGCATGATGATGTGTATTGCCAGCAATGGTAACGCGTCAATGCAATTCCTGATAGATTTTCTCGGCAAGCGCGCGGCTCACCCCTTCGATTTGCGCCAGTTCATCCACGCTCGCCGCCTGCAACCCGCGCAAGCCGCCAAAATGCGCCAGCAAACGCTGCCGGCGCTTGGCGCCCACGCCGGCGATGTTTTCCAGCGGCGATTGCGAACGCGTCTTGCCGCGCCGCGCGCGGTGGCCGGTAATGGCAAAGCGATGCGCCTCATCGCGGATTTGCTGCACCAAGTGCAGCCCCACGTGATCGGCCCCCAGCAGATACGGTTCCTCGCGATCGGGCATCCACAGCGCCTCCAGACCCGGTTTGCGCGCCTCGCCTTTGGCCACGCCGACCAGGGTAACCTCGCTGATGCCCAATTCAGCCATCACTTCGCGCGCAATGCCGAGCTGGCCTTTGCCGCCGTCGATTAGCACCACATCCGGCAGCTTGCCCTCGCCCGCGACCAATCGGCGATAGCGCCGTTGCAACACTTCGCGCATTGCGGCGTAGTCGTCCCCCGCCACCGCTGTGGTGATGTTGAAGCGGCGGTATTCGCTATTTTGCATCGAGGAGTTGTCGTACACCACGCACGAGGCCACGGTCGCCTCGCCCATGGTATGGCTGATGTCGAAACACTCGAAGCGCTGCGCCGATTCGGGCAGCCCCAGCGCCTGTTGCAGCGCCGCCAGACGTGCCTCCTGGTTGGCTTGCAGGCTCGCGCTGTGGGTGGCGCCGATCTGCGCATTTTTCTCGGCCATTTCCAGCCACACCCGGCGCGGGCCGATGGCGCGCGTCATGATTTGCACCGGGTGGCCGGCATGCGCGCTGAGCATGCTTTCCAGCGTCTCGATTTCCTGAACGTGCCGGGCCAGTATTAACGGCGGCACCGCATGCTGTTGATAATGCTGACTGATAAAGGCTTCAAGCACTTGATCGTCTTCCACCGCGTCGGCGTGCCTGGGGAAATGGTTGCGGTCTCCGAGATGCCGGCCGCCACGAATCATCACCAGATTGACACAGGTGACGGCGCCCTCACGGGCGCAGGCAATCACGTCGGTGTCACGCCCGCCGGCATCGCTGACATACTGCTTTTCGCGCACGGCGCGCAGTGCGGCGACTTGATCGCGGTGTAACGCGGCATGCTCATACTGCTGCGCTTGTGACGCAGCGTGCATGCGTGTGATGAGGTTTTCGACCACCTCGTCCTCTTTGCCGGAGAGTAATAATGTTGCACTGCGGACATCCTGCGCATACTCCGGTTCCGTGATATACCCTACACAGGGTGCCGTACAGCGCCGGATCTGATGCAACAAGCAAGGCCGTGAGCGGTTAGCGAAAACCGAGTCTTCGCAACTGCGTATGCGAAACACTTTTTGCAGCAACTGTATGCTTTCCCGCACCGCCCCCGCACCGGGAAACGGACCATAGTACTGGTTACGTTTGTCGAGCGTCCCCCGGTGGAAGCTCAGGCGCGGAAACTTATGCCCGGTAATCACTAAATAGGGATACGATTTATCGTCTCGAAACAATATGTTATAGCGAGGACTTAAAGACTTTATTAAGTTGTTCTCCAGCAGCAACGCCTCGCTTTCCGAGCGCGTCACAGTGGTCTCTACAGCCGCCACTTGCGCCACCATAAGCTGGATGCGCGGCGACAGTCCAGCCGGTTTTTGAAAGTAGGAGGAGACGCGCTTTTTGAGGTTTAGGGCCTTGCCGACGTAGAGTACTTCGCCGGCTTTATTGACCATGCGATAGACGCCGGGCAGGTGTGGCAGGTCTGCCAGCGTGGCGTTCAAATCGGAATTGCCGCTGCCTTCGTCCATTGCTACAGCGTTATTTAATGCGCTGCACTATTGCTGCCACCACCGCATCAAACATTTCCGGTGTAAGCCGCCGCGTGTTGGTGTTGTAGCGGCTGCAATGGTAGCTATCGAACAGCGCGCGTCCGTCCGGCAGGATGTGGCAAGCGGCATGTTTGAACGGGTAGGCACTGAGCTTCAGATCGAGCGCGCGCAACACAGCCTGATGGGAAATAATGCCCAGCGCCATGATGACCGCCATCTTGGGCAGCGCCGCAATCTCAGCCCGCAGATAACCATTGCAGCGCTTGATTTCATCCGGCAGCGGCTTGTTTTCGGGGGGCAGGCATTTCACCGCGTTGGTAATGCGGCAGTGACGCAACTGCAATCCATCATCCGCGTCTGCCCCTTCAGGTTGATTTGCAAGCCCATGTTTATGAAGCGTTTTATAGAGCAATACGCCGGCGTAATCACCGGTAAAAGGCCGCCCTGTACGATTCGCGCCGTGCATGCCGGGCGCAAGTCCAACGATCAACAGCTTGGGTGTGGTCACGCCAAACGGCAATACTGGCCGTGCATGATAGTCAGGATGATCCTTGCGCACCTGCGCGAGAAACGCTGCAAGCCGGCTGCATTGCCGGCATGCCAGCAAAGACCTATCAGTGGCGTTGGTTGTTGGCATGCCGGCTCATACTTATGCGAACAAATCGCCTTCGCGCTTGCCGATCGCTTTTACGGCGGCAAGCGCACGCTGGTATTCGGCTGCTCCACGCAGTGTCGCCATGTCATGGATAGAACCGCGCCCGCGCATCGCAGCAAGCCGCGCTTGCCCGACCGCAGGCATGGTGTAGTCCAGCCCTGCCAATAATTCGTCGGCAGCGCCCGCGTCGTTGCATACCAGCACCATGTCGCAGCCGGCGCCGAGCGCGGCATTGGCGCGCGCAACGATGCCGCCTGCCCCTTTGGCGCCTTCCATCGACAAATCATCACTGAAAATAACGCCGTCAAATTCAAGCTGTTGACGCAGAATTTGCTTCAGCCATTTCGTTGAAAATCCCGCCGGCTGTGCATCCACTTGCGGATAAATCACGTGCGCAGGCATCACCGCGCCCAAACCCGCGCCGATGAGACGGCGGAATGGAATCAGATCGCACTGTTCGATATCCACGTAGGAGCGGTCATCCACGGGTACTTCATGATGCGAATCCGCGCGCACGTGGCCGTGTCCCGGAAAATGTTTGCCCACCGAGGACATGCCGCCCAGATTGAATCCGTGTACCAAGGCCTGCGCCAGCGGCGCGATGATTTCGGGGTCGGCATGAAACGCGCGGTCGCCGATCACGCTACTACGTTTGAAATCCACATCCAGCACCGGTGCGAACGTGAGATCAACGCCGTGCGCGCGCAGTTCCGCCGCCAGCACGTAGCCGGTGTCTTGCGCGAGTTGTTTGGCTGCGGCGGTATTTTTTTCCCACGCCGCACCCAATTCGCGCATCGCGGGAATCGCCGTGAATCCATCACGAAAACGCTGCACTCTGCCGCCTTCGTGATCGACGGCAATCAACAAGGCCGGCGTACGCAGCGCGTGAATTTCGGCGGTGAGCGCGCTGAGTTGCGCGGGTGCCTGAAAGTTGCGCGAGAACAAAATCACGCCGCCGGTCAGCGGGTGCATCAGGCGCTTGCGGTCGTCATCGGTGAGTGTGGCGCCCACCACGTCGAGCATCACGGGGCCTAGATGTAAGCTATTGTTTTTAATCATTTTTCCAGTATAGCCACGGCGCAGGCCATGGTCTTCTCGTCGCTGATAGTCAAGTAATGGCCGGTGATTTCATGGCAATTCATCATCGCCGTTAGCGCGTCGCTCAATACGTAGCCGGGCTTGCCCGCTTTATTTTGCACCACGCTTATATTTTGCAGTGTAACCGGGTAGCGAAAGCCGGTGCCCATCGCTTTTGAGAACGCCTCTTTCGCGGCAAAACGGTTGGCGACAAACAGCACCGGTTTGTTGGTGCGCTGGTAGCCGGGCCATTCCAACTCGGTCAGCACGCGGCGCGCAAAACGTTCGCCATATTGTTGCAGCAGGCGTGCAACCCGTGGGGTTTCAACCAGATCAACGCCGATGCCGAATATCACACGCCACCTTTCTCATCTTCCTCATCTTGGTTAGCGCGCGTTATAGCCGCCAGATATTCATGAACGGTCGCGGACAGCCCCAACTCCAGCGCATCCGCAACCAGTGCGTGGCCTATCGACACCTCTGCCACCGGGCCTACCGCCGCCAGAAACGGCGCCAGATTCGCGCGGTTCAAATCATGTCCCGCGTTCACCAGCAAGCCCGCATCGCGCGCGGCATCGGCTGCCGCCGCATATTGCGCGATGACACGCGCTTGATCCGGCATACCGTGTGCCTTCGCGTACGGCTCGGTATAGAGTTCAACGCAATCCGCGCCCGCATCCGCTGCCAGCGCCATGTTTTGCGGCGCCGCGTCCATGAACAGACTGACGCGTATACGCAGCGCTTTCAGTTCACTGATAAGAGGCTTGAGACGCTGCGCGTTGCGTGTCCCCTGTGAAAGATCCCAGCCGTGATCCGAGGTAAATTGCGCCGGATCATCCGGCACCAGCGTGCATTGATGCGGGCGAACTTTGCGCGCGTAATCCAGCAGATTCTCGAAGGGATTGCCTTCGATGTTGTATTCGACATTGCGCCGCGAGCGCACGAGTTCAGCAAGCTCGAATACATCGTGCGCGCGTATATGACGCTCATCCGGGCGCGGATGCACCGTAAGTCCGCGCGCGCCTGCGTCCAGCACCATCACACCGGCACGCACCACGCTGGGTATGCCCAAGCTGCGTGAATTGCGCAGCAGCGCGACTTTGTTGAGATTGACGCTGAGACGTGTCATGGCTTTTTTACAAGTCTTGCAGGTCGATCAGCAACTGCCGGCTGTGCAACGTTTGATTGCCGAGGTAGTGCCCGATCAACAGTCGCATCAGGCTCTTGCTTTGCTGCTGGGTAACGGCGGAAGCGTAGTTGTCGTCATTCATGTCGATCAGGGTTTGCCCGAGCAATTCTAACCCGACTTGGTTACCCTGGTTCTCATATTGTCGTGTGTCCACTTCGACCGGGCCACGGTCGATGCGGTAGTGGTAGCGTCGATGCGCTTGCAGCGGTTGCCCGGTTTCAGCGTCGTGCTCGAGGATCAGCGCGTAGCCCAGTTCACTCAAAAGCCGCTTTTCAAAACAGCGCAAAGCAATGGCATGATCGGCGCCTTCAAGCAATGCTCGCAGCGTTTGCTCATAGGCGTCAAACAAGGCGTCGTGCGGATCATCGCGATGCAACAGCTTGAGCAGCAATTCGTTGAGATAAAAGCCGCAGATCAATGCGCGCCCGCCCAGCAGCCGGAATGCGCCGCGCCATTCCGCCGTGCGCAGGGTTTTGAGTTCAGCGCGGCCCGACCAATCGAGGGTCAACCCATGAAACGGCATCAGCACGCTGCGCAACGCCGAGTGCGGCCGCTTGGCGCCCTTGGCCACCATCGCGACGCGCCCGAACTCGCGCGTGAACACATCAACGATCAGGCTGGTTTCCTGGTACGGGTAGCTGTGCAGCACATAGCCTGCTTGCTCTTTGTGCCGGGTGCCTGGAATCGGGCTCATAACCTGCCGCGCCAGTCTTACACAAGCGCCAACAGTCAGGAAAGACCGAGGCGGTCGAGCGTGCGGCGGTCATCCGCCCAGGACTGCTTGACCTTCACCCACAGCTCGAGAAACACCTTGCCGCCCACCAGCTTTTCGATATCTTTGCGCGCGGCAGTGCCGATCTCCTTCAGCTTCTCGCCGCCTTTACCGATGACGATGGCTTTCTGTCCGGATTTATCCACCAGGATCACGGCGCGTATGCGCGTCAATGCCGGCTTTTCTTCAAAGGTTTCAATTTCGACGGCGGTTGAGTACGGCAACTCCTGCCCCAGCAGCCGGAATAATTTTTCACGAATCATCTCGGCGGCCAGACTGCGCACACTGGCGGTAGTGATGTCGTCTTTTGCATACAGAAATTCCTGCTGTGGCAACAACGGCGTCAGTGCATCGACCAGCGTATCTAATTGCAATTTGTTTTGCGCCGAGATCGGCACAATCGCCTTGGGATGATAGGCAGCATCCAGTGCTTGAATATACTCAAGCACTTGGTTTTTATTTTCTATTTTGTCTATCTTGTTCAGCGCCATCACCACCGGCGTCGTCACAATGCCTTGCAGGCGTGCAAATATCTCGTTGTCCGCGTGTTCGCGCGCAGTGACGTCTATCAACCACAGCACGACGTTCGCCTCGGACAGCGCATTTTTGAATCCGCGATCCATCGCTTTGGTCAACCCGGTGCGGTAGTGCGTCTGAAAACCCGGCGTATCCAGAAACACCAACTGAGCGTCCGCAGCGGTCAAAATGCCGGCGATATTTTGCCGCGTGGTCTGCGGCCTGCGTGACGTGATGCTGATCTTTTGACCAATCAACGCATTCAACAGCGTGGATTTTCCGGCATTGGGTCGCCCCACTATGGCGACAAAGCCGCTACGGGTCAAAGGGCTTAAGGACGCAGGCGGGTTGCTCATGCCGTCAATGCCCGCTGATAAGCCTGTTGCGCCGCTTCCTGCTCGGCGCGGCGCCGGCTGCTGCCTTTGCCCGTGCTGCGTATATTGAGGTGCTCGATCATGCATTCCACCTCGAATTCCTGTTCATGAGCCTCGCCGCGAATGGCGGCTACGGTATACAGCGGCAGCGCCAGGCGCTTGCGTTGCAGCAGTTCCTGCAATAACGTTTTCGCGTCCTTGCCGGTGGTGGAGGGATTGATCGACACCAAAGACGTTTTGAATATGCCGTTCACCACCCGGCGCGCAGCCTCAAATCCGCCATCCAGCAGTACCGCACCCAATACAGCTTCCAGCGCGTCGGAAAGTATGGAAGGCCGCCGCCCCCCGCCGCTTTTCAATTCACCATCACCCAACGCCAAATGATTGCCGAGCGCAAGGTCTACCGCCAACGCCGCCAGCGCGGGCTGACTGACCAAACTGGCGCGCAGCCGTGAAAGTTCGCCTTCGGGTAAATCCGGAAATTTCTGATAAAGCGCTAGCGCTACCGTGCAATTCACCACACTGTCGCCGAGAAATTCCAGCCGCTCATTGTGCGTCGCGCCGTAACTGCGGTGCGTCAGCGCGCGGCGCAGCAGATCGCAATCCTTGAATTCGTAGCCGACGCTTCTCTGGATTGCGCTAACGTCCATCGTATCCATCGGTCCGCGTCGTCACACCCGCGGTGAAACTGAGATGCCGATCACTTCGAGGACGGATTGAAATCCATGCACGCGCTGATGTTGTACACCAGAGGAATACACACTCTATAGCTCGCGCTCAGCGTGATGCCGTTGCCCTCCTTGGTAACGATAATATCTTTGGGCTGTACAACCTCGATACGGTCGATCTGCTGGCGGTTGCTGTATGCGTTTTCGATTTCCTTGCGATTGCCGCTGGCGTAGGTGGCATCGTTCGCAATGGTGCGGAAGTGCTTCTTAATCGTCTGATCCTCCATATACGGCGGCCCCAGCTTGAATCCGAGCAAGGCAACAATCGCAAAAATCACGCACCACAACAAAAATCCCGACATCGATAATCCGGCCTGCTTGTGTTTGCTCATAGCGGTCTCCCGTTTGCTTGGTTGGCTCAATTGATAGACGACCCGATGCGTTTCAATTCATCAAAATTCCACCAGATCAGAAATGCCTTGCCGACTATATTCTGGTTTGGCACAAATCCCCAATAGCGGCTGTCGCTGCTGCTGTCGCGATTATCCCCCATCATGAAGTAATGGTCATCCGGGACTTTGCAGGTGAAGCCGGTCTCATTGTAGACACAATTTTCACGAAACGGAAATTGCTTTACGCCGCCCAGATGGACCGGCGGCATCTCCTGCTGTAACAGGATGGCGTGGTCCCTGCCGTCAAACGTTTCCGTCTGGCGCTGGGTTGAAACGAAGTTGAGGCTGCCCTCAACATAGCTGTAGTCGCCGGCAGAAGCGCGCTGGGCCTCGACCCCGTTCACGGTGAGTTTTTTATCGTGATACGCCACGGTGTCGCCGGGCGTGCCCACCACGCGCTTGATGTAATCGAGCGAGGTGTCTTCCGGAAACCGGAACACCATCACGTCACCCCGCTGCGGCTGATTAAGATTGACTATTTTCTTATTGATGACCGGGATGCGTATACCGTAAGTGAATTTGTTAACGAGTATGAAGTCACCGATCAACAACGTCGGCAGCATGGAGCCTGATGGAATTTTAAACGGCTCCACCAGAAATGAACGCAATAAAAATACGATGAGTATTACCGGGAAAAAGCTGACCGGATACTCGATCCACCACGGCTGACGCAAATGCGAGTCCCGCACTTCCGCTACTTTGCTGTCTAGCGTTGCTTTATCCTCCGGCAGTACCGCAGGACCGGCTTGCGCCTCCAACGAGGCCACCGCAGCAACGGCAGCGGCTACCCGGCGCCGCTTAAAGAAGTACTTATCCGCCAGCGTAACCAGGCCGGTAAGCACCAGCAGTACAAACATAATCAAGGCAAAATTCATTGCAACACCACCGTATGCTCTATCATCGCGCTACTTATCAACCTGCAAAATCGCCAGAAACGCTTCCTGGGGAATTTCCACGTTCCCCACCTGCTTCATGCGCTTCTTGCCGGCCTTTTGTTTTTCAAGCAATTTTCGCTTGCGCGAAATATCGCCGCCGTAGCACTTGGCAAGCACGTTCTTGCGCAACGCCTTGACCGTCTCGCGTGCAATGATATGCGAGCCGATGGCGGCCTGAATGGCGATATCAAACATCTGCCGCGGTATCAATCCTCGCATGCGCGTGACCAAATCACGCCCGCGGTATTGCGAATTCTCGCGATGCACGATCAACGACAGCGCGTCCACTTTTTCGCTGTTGATCAGAATATCGAGCTTGATCATGTCGCCGGCGCGATACTCCAGAAAATCATAGTCGAGCGAAGCATAACCGCGCGATACTGATTTCAGCTTGTCGAAGAAATCCATTACCACTTCGTTCAAGGGCAATTCGTAAGTCAGCATCACCTGCCGGCCGAGGTATTGCATATTGCGTTGAACGCCGCGCTTTTGCGTACACAGGGTGATCACCACGCCCACGTATTCCTGCGGCACCAGAATCGACGCCTTGATGATCGGCTCACGAATTTCTGCAACCTTGGAGGCATCCGGCAGTCTCGACGGATTCTCAATCTCAATCACTGCGCCATCGGCCAGCAACACCTGATACACCACCGTCGGCGCCGTGGTAATCAGCGACATGCCGTATTCGCGCTCCAGCCGCTCCTGCACGATATCCATGTGCAACAGCCCCAGAAATCCACAGCGAAACCCAAATCCCAGCGCCGTGGACGACTCGGCTTCATAGCGTAGCGACGAATCGTTAAGGTGCAGCTTCTCCAGTGCATCGCGCAAGGCATCGTATTCGCTCGACTCAACCGGGTAGAGTCCGGCGAACACTTGCGGTTTGATTTCCTTGAAGCCCGGCAACGCTTCGGTCGCCGGATTGTCCGCCCGCGTAATGGTGTCGCCTACTTTGGCCGCCTTAATCTCTTTAATGCCGGCAATGACAAAACCCACCTCACCGGCCGACAGGCGTTCTTGCGGACATGACTTGGGCGTGAACATGCCCACACTTTCGCAACTGTAGCTCGCCTTGGTGGACATCAACTGCAACTTGTCCTTGGGCCGCAGTTCGCCATCCACCACACGCACCAGCATCACCACACCCACGTAATTATCGAACCAGGAATCGACAATCAGCGCCTTCAAGGGCTTGGCCGGATCGCCCTTGGGCGGCGGCACGCGCGCTATCACCGCTTCCAGCACGTCAATCACACCTTCGCCGGTTTTGGCGCTGACCTTGACTGCGTCCTGCGCTGGTATGCCGATGATGTCTTCGATCTCGCTGATCACCCGCGTGGGATCAACTTGCGGCAGATCCATTTTATTCAGCACCGGCACCACTTCCACGCCCTGCTCAAGCGCGGTGTAACAATTCGCCACCGTTTGCGCTTCCACGCCCTGCGATGCATCCACCACCAGCAGGGCGCCTTCACAGGCCGCGAGCGAACGCGAGACTTCATACGAGAAATCCACGTGCCCCGGCGTGTCGATCAGATTCAGCAGATAGGTTTTGCCGTCGCGCGCCTTGTATTGCAGCGCTGCGGTTTGCGCCTTGATGGTGATGCCGCGTTCGCGCTCGAGATCCATCGAGTCGAGCACCTGCGCTTCCATCTCGCGGTCCGACAGACCGCCGCACAATTGAATGATGCGGTCCGCCAGCGTCGATTTGCCGTGATCAATGTGGGCAATGATGGAGAAATTGCGAATATATTGCATTGCGTGTTGCGTTGAGGATGGTGCTGATACAGAAAGGGGCGCCACAACCTACCGGGCGCCCCAGCCTTAATTTATCAATAGTGTGCAACTAGCGTAAACATTTGTATTTTATCGTATTTTCGTCAAAAAAGCAGTAACGGTCGCCTCATCCAGATAATAGTGACAGAGCCAGGGCTCGCCGTCGGCGGTCATCAACACCGGCACAAATTCGCCGAAACGCGCTTCCAGTGCAGCGTCGCTATCCACGTCCACGACCTTGATTCCAAAAACAAAGCGGCCCTGCAACTGGTGCAGGGCCGCGATCATGTCATCGCAAAGATGGCAGTAACTGCGTGAATAAACTGTCAGTGTCGGCGGTACCGCCACCACCTATTTAATTCCCGCCCGCATCCAAACGGAACGGCACATACAGCGAGTTCGTGCCGCGACGCACCAGCAGCGCCACGATGCGTCCTTTTTCGAACTGCCCCATCAATTGATTGAACTGCTCCAACGTTTTTACGTCCTGATTGTTCACCGCCAGGATGACATCGCCTTTGCGCATGCCGGCGCGCGCGGCAGCGCCCTGTACTTCGCCTACCAGCACGCCGCTTTCGACTTTTAGTTCTTTGCGTTGCGCATCAGTCAGGTCCGACAGGCTCATGCCGTAAACCGTGGGGGCCGCTGCGGGCGGCTTCTGTCCGCCGCGCCCACCGCGCGCCGCGCGCGTGTCGTCCGATAGCTCAGTTACCACCACCTGCACATCTTTTGAGGCCTTGTTACGCCAAATCTGCGCCGTGACTTTGGCGCCGGGGCGCGTGCCGCCGACGATGCGCGGCAGGTCTTCCGAGGTAGTGATGGGCTTGCCGTCAAAACGCAGAATCACGTCACCCGCCTCGATGCCGGCCTTGTCCGCCGGACCGCCTTTTTCGACGGAATTGACCAGCGCACCTTGCTGCTTGGGCAGACCGAAGCCGTCGGCAAGCTCCTTCGTCACCGGCTGTATCACCACACCGATACGACCGCGGCTGATCTTGCCGGAGGTGCGCAACTGCTGCGCAATATCGTTTGCGACATCAATCGGAATCGCAAACGACAGTCCCATGAAGCCGCCCGTGCGGCTGTAGATTTGCGAATTGATGCCGACCACTTCACCTCGCATGTTGAATAAAGGCCCGCCGGAGTTTCCGGGATTGACCGCGACATCGGTCTGAATGAACGGCACGAAATTTTCCTGCGGCAGCGAGCGGCCCTTGGCACTGACGATACCTTTGGTTACGGTGTTGTCGAAGCCGAACGGCGAGCCGATAGACACCACCCATTCACCCACCTTGAGCTTGGCGGGGTCGCCAAACTTGACCAACGGCAGCCCGGTGGCTTCAATCTTGATCAGTGCTACGTCGGTGCGTCGATCCGAACCGATGACCTTGGCTTTGAACTCGCGCTTATCCGTCAAACGCACGGTGATTTCATCGGCCGACTGCACCACATGCGCATTGGTCATGATGTAACCATCCGCACTGATCACGAACCCGGAGCCCAGCGACTGCGCCTGAAACTCGCGCGGCCCGCCCGGTTGATTGGGCATGAAGCGCCGGAAAAACTCGAAGAACGGATCATCCTCCGGCACATTAGGAAGCTGCTGGGTCAAGGGATTGTTGCGCGATGACGCCTGCGTGGTGCTGATGTTAACCACGGCAGGCCCGTACTTCTCCACCAAATCGGTAAAATCCGGCAGTTGCGCCGCCACCGAAATCGGCAGCAACAAGCACAACAGTATGAACACTTTTCTGAGCATGGATTCTCCTGAATTCACTCGGTAGTTTTATTTGGGTGCTGCATTTGCTACGTGTTTGGCTTCCATCGAATTCGCGATCTGCATCACCGTCGCCGCAGGGGCTTCGCCGAGCACGGTCACCACATACTCGCCTAACGCCCGCTTATAGATATGGACTGCCCCTTGACTGATCAAGGGTCTGGCCGGCAGTTCCCGCACTTTAGGTTCGACGAATACCGAAATCGCCGCCAGCCCGTCGGAATAGACGAGATGCGGCATCGCTACAGGACGACCGGCAATGGTACGTTTTACTTCCATCGATTTGCGAAAACCCGCCGGCAGATTAGTGGCCGCCCAGCCGGTATCCGCCGCCTGCTCCATGACGTCCAATGCAGAGCGATCCATGCGCCATTTTTGCGCCTGCGCACGCGCCTCAAAGCGCGAAGTCACCTGATCGCGACTGAACTGTCCACCCAGGGACAACTGGGAAAACCCAAATGATTCAATAACTTCCATGCGCTCATTGAACACCTGCGCGCGTAGCGGCAAGCCCGATCCCAACTCCGCGCAAAACTTGCGACCGTAACGCAAATTGTCTTTGGGCAATACGCTAATCCACAGGCACTCAAAGCCGCCCATGCGATCCGCCTCGAGTTTTTTGACTTCGTATTGCTGTGTCAGGTCCGAGAGTTTCTCCGGCAACATCACCGGCAAATGCCGTGTGCTGCGCCGCTCAACCAGCACCACCCGCGCATCCGGAATGTAGGCCGTTACATGATCGTTAGCGCGCACGATTTCGCGCGGCGGCCCATCCAGCGTTTCGAGCTTCTCAAAAACACCACCCGCCGGATTGACGTAATGCACAACGCGGGAGGTTTCCACGCGGCTGCCGTGCTGATATACAAACGTGCCCGAATAACTGACAGTGCGCGACGAATCGGCAATCTTCTTGAGCCACTCCAGCGCTTCCTGCGTGCCCGCGTCCTGCGCGCACACCTGAACGGCTGTGAGCGTCGCGCTCGTTGCTGCAACGGCCAGCCAGAATTTCATCTTTATCGTGTGGCGTGCATGAAGAGTTATTCGCCGGTGCTGGAGACCGTGCGTATATAAGGTGTTACCCCTTGTATCGCCGTCGTGGGCGAAATGCCCTGATGCGCCAGCAAATATTCATGCACATGTTCCGAGGCCGCATCCGTCGCCTTGGCAAACTGCGGCTGGCGCTTCGTCGCCTGCGACCGCAGTACTACCACCTGCGGCGGCGGCGTTACCAACGCTTTGGCAAGCTCACCGTTCGTTGTTTCCGTCTTAACCGTGCTCAGCGCCACCCAACCCACCACGGCAAACGCCGCCAATGAGGCCGCTGCCGACAAGGCATAGGTCTGAAACTTATTCTTCAGCGACCGCGTCACGTGGGTATGCGGCGCGAGCACCGTGGGTTCCAGCGCAAGACGTTCACTAAAGCGCCCCGGAAATTTCGTCACGCCTGCCGTACCCGGCCTACCCGAGGCGTCGCCGCGCAGCACATCGCCAATCAGATGATAGGTGTCCCAGGTTTCGCGACTGGACGCATCTGCCTTGAGCCGGGCGATTTCCCGTACGGCTTCGTCCACATTGAGTTCACCATCCATCAGTGTTGATACGCTTTGTAAGTTTTGCATTTCACCATCTCCTATCTTTGCCGGTGTCGAGCATCGGTCGTAACTGTTCTGCTATCGCTTCCCGCGCGCGGAAAATACGCGAGCGCACTGTGCCTATCGGGCAATTCATGGCGGAGGCGATTTCCTCGTAACTGAGGCCCTCCATTTCCCGCAATGAGATGGCTGTGCGCAAATCTTCAGGCAACTTCTCCAGCGTTTGGTTCACCGAATCCGCAACCTGGAGGCTCATCATCAAGTTTTCCGGCGTATTGAGGTCTTGCAGCAACTCCGTTTCACCCAGGTCTTCAGCCTCTTCCGCATCCATGCTGGTCGAAGTTGGCGCACGCCGTCCCATCGCCACCAGATAATTCTTGGCGGTATTGATGCCGATACGGTAAAGCCAGGTGTAAAAGGCGCTATCGCCGCGAAAGTTCGGCAGCGCGCGATAGGCTTTTATGAAGGCTTCCTGCGCCACGTCTTCCACCTCCGCTGCGTCCCGAATAAAGCGCGACAGCAAACGGATCAGCTTGCGTTGATACTTCGCAACCAGCAACTCGAAAGCATGCTTGTCGCCACGCTGTGCGCGTTCGACCAACTGCTGGTCGATTTCGCGGTCACTCATGAACCCCATCCCTGTTATCGTTGTTATTCAAGCTGGACATCGTGCCTGCCCGTACCAGATGGTAGCAAAAGGCAAAACCGGCAGTATACCCAACCCGCAGGCCCAACATGCGGCCCTATACGAGAAATAACACATCAAATAATTGCGACACGGCACAGACCGCGAAAAACAAATTTAGTTCTCGACAAAACTAAACAGGCACGGGTCGAAGTTCATAACGTAGAAACCGGCGCTCACCGGCCTCAAACAAACCCTGAATCAGCAGCGCCAGCGCCGCCGCCGGCACCGCCCCGGCCAGCATCATCGCGTGATCGTTCACCGCCAATCCGGCGACAATACGCTCGCCGTAACCGCCCGCGCCGATGAAAGCCGCGATGGTAGCCGTGCCCACATTGATCACGGCGGAAATTTTGATCCCCGCCAGCACCGACGGCAGCGCCAGCGGCAATTCGATCAAACGCATCACCGCGCCGGGCCGCAATCCCAGCGCGCGGCCCGCCTGCCGCATACTCGGCGCAATGCCCGCCAACCCGCTTTCCGTATTGCGCACGATGGGCAGCAGGCCGTAAAGAAACAAAGCGATTATCGCCGGCGCCATGCCTATCTGTCCCAACGCGGCAATCAGAAACGCCAATAAAGCCAGTGCCGGTATGGTTTGCAACACACTCACCACTGCCAGAATCAGCGGCCGCGCCCGCGTTGATCGCGCCGCCCACACGCCCAAGGGCACACCCACCCCCACACTCATCGCCAACGCGCCGAACACCAACAAGCCGTGTTCCCACGTCAGCCGCCAGAAATCTTCGGCGAACAGGCGTGTGAGCCAGCCCGGCCGTGACTGCGATACGGCGGTTTTCGATCCCGCCAAAAAATCGGCTGCAACACGCGTAAACGGCTGACCATCCAGTTCGGCGGCCGCGTTCATACGCATCATCGCGGCGGGCGTAATGCCATCCGCCATCCCCTGCAAAGCGCTAAACGCCACTGGATTACGCTGCGGCAAATCCTTGCGGTAAACCAGCACCGCTTCATACGGCGGAAAAAACGCGCGATCATCCGTCAGTATTTTTAATCCGTAGCGGCCCAGTTTGGCGTCGGTGGTGTAGACATCGATCACATCCACCCTGCCGCTCTTGATCGCCTCATAAGCAAGGCCGTGATCCAGTCCCACCGGCTGCGCGTTGCGTGCCCAAAACGCATAAGCCTCGTGCAACGCCGGCCAGCCGTCCTTGCGATTCAAAAACTCCTGCGATAATCCATAGCGTAAGTCGGCATGGCGCGCCAGATCGGAAATCGATGTAATGCCCAACGCCGTCGCGCGCGCATCCGCCATCGCCAGCGCATACGAATTGCCGAAACCCAGCGGCGCACTCAGCGCCAGCCCGTGGGCATCCAGCGCCGCACTCAATTCCGCCGGCGACGGTACGCGCTTTAAACCCAGCAACTCAAATGCCAGCGTACCGGTGTAATCGGGATAAACATCAATCGCCCCGCTCTTTAACGCCGCAAACAAAATCGCCGTATTGCCCAAGCCCTGCCGATGCGTCGCGCTCGCGCTGCCCGTGGATTGAATACGCTGCGTAGCGATTTCGCCCAGGATGTAAGACTCGGTGAAACGCTTGGAACCGACAGTAACGGTTTCGCTGGCGGCCGTGGATAACGCCAGCAGGAGAGCGCCGATAAAGCCAGCGCTGCGCGCAATCGCCAGAATATAATGTAAGTATTTGTTTTTATTAAACATTTTAAGGGCGCGCCGTAGAGTGCGCACTGCGCACGCACTACGGATAAGGGCTGCTGCAATGTATGCATCCTGCCATTACCATCGCATGAAAGTACATACTACGCGTGTATAACTTATCGGAGCATACGCTATGCATACTACACGCGTATTCACCAGCGGCAATAGTCAGGTAGTGCGGCTGCCGCGCGAGTTTCGATTTGACGGTGGAAAAGTCGTGATCAAGAAAGTGGGCGATATGGTCGTATTATTTCCCAAGCAATACAAAGGCGCGCGCTTCAAGGAATTGCTGGCCGCTTTCGACGCCGATTTTCAGATCGAACGCGCGCAGCCCTCGAGACCAGCGGAAAACCGATAGGCCCGCTGGACACGCTGATTGCCGCGCACGCGCTTTGTCTCAATGCAACGCTGATTACCAACAACGTGCGCGAATTCAGCCGCATCAGCAAACTCAAGATCGAAAACTGGATTGATTCCGCGTAGCGGGCGTGGTCAGCGTTCTTTGTCGGCTGGCTACGTCTTGCGGCACCCGGTTTTTGTAGATAACCTCACGCGAAGCACATTCGATCCGGCTAAGCGAGACAAACTCATGGTCAGCCATCACCTCTTGCACTGCCGCATTGCCGCGACAATGCGCTGCGTTTCCACCGAAACGCGCGTGACGCGCGCGATGAGGTCGATCATCTTTTCTTTGTAATCAGCGAAGCGGTAGGTGTTGAATTTCTCGCGGATGGTCGGGTCTTTTGGCGTCTTTTCCTTGTACTGATTAAGAATCCATTCCAGTGCACTACGATTGCCGAGTTGGTAATCCCACGCTTCGGCGGGCACGCTCGCGAGCGAGGTTTCGCTGTCGAGCGTGATAATGCCCGCTTCCTTGTCCGCTTTCAGCATCGCTTTCGGCGACAGGCCGGTGGTGCGCGATTTTTCGTCCGGCACATCAACGCGCTTCAACTTCCACGGTGATACGCTTTCGTAATCGATGTGCAGTTCCATCAGTGCCTTGCCCCAATCCGCCCACTCCCAGAAGTCGGCGTAAAACGGGATGCGTGGAAACTCGCGCTTGAGGTTGATCGCGTATTTCTCGCGATACAGCGGATCGTGCAGCACAGCGTAAACGTAATGAAAAATCGCTTCCTTGGTGATCGAGCGGTCTTTCTTGTCACGACCAGGTTGGTAGTGCTTCTTGAATTGGTCTAGCGCCCAGTCGGTGATGTTGTCGAGTTTGTTACCAGCTTCGTCATAGCGGGAGAGCGCAAGTACCTGCGCCGCGCTGGGCATAAACACATCCTTGTTTGGCACATCTGAAAACGCGATAACGCCAAATTCGGATCGTTCTTCCGACGAAAAGCAGAATGCCTTATTCGGCCCCGCACCTGGACCAAACAACTGTGGCACCTGATAGAGCATTTCATTTAACTGGCGATTGAAATACAGCGTGCGCTTTATGAATGGTCTATAAAAACTGGTCTGGACGCAATCGGGTTGATAGGCGTAACGCACGCCCTTGCTGAGATCTTTCTTCACCGCGCGTGTCCACTTGATGCTTGAATCAAGCATCTCCGCAAGTTTGTCACTATTACGAACTCCGCTTAACCGCTTCACATCGGCGTTGTATCGGTCGATCAAAAAACGCATCTTTCGTTCGACAATCTCCGCATTTTCGCCATATACCCAATCGTCACGGTTCGTCACGACGCCAAGCGAGAACAGTTTGAAAATGGCTTTTTCCTTGGCGCCCGGCTTGGCCAGCTTGACTGATTTGTCTGCAACCGGAATCAGTGAGTCAAAATCGTTATTGGCCTGATTGATCCAGTTGTGCTTTTCGTCAGCGGCAATCTCCTCAAAATCCAGTCTCGAAAATTTCGCGTTCCCCAGAAACGCCAGCTTTTCTTCTGCTGTTTCCATCTCCGGACGTCGTACGTAATGAATGCGGCAACCCTTGGCAGGCTTTCCAGCAGTGGCACGTTTTACCAGAAAGCTGATCGCCACACCGGTTTGTATGCCGAACACGTTGTGTGTAGTCCCCGATAGCCTGGCATTTGATCTTATGTTGCCGCCGAGATCGACGACGTAAATCTCGTTGAACTCCTGCGTCAGAACTTTGCGAAAACCATCGAAGGTGCGGCTATCGATAAAGCTACGATTAGTGATGAAAGCCAGCACGCCGTTAGCGTCCAGCCGGTCACACGCCCAGCGGAAAAACCGCGCATACATATCGTAGAGCTTGGTTTTCTGCGCGGTGCTGGCATCGATGTAGGTTTCCTTGATGCGCTTGTCGATTTGCGGATATTCGCGGTTCTTATTGTTTTCGTTCTCGTTCAACTGATTGGCGTTATACGGCGGGTTGCCGATGATCACGCTGATGCGGCGGCTGTTCTGGCGGCGGATGCGCCCCACGTTTTCGTCGCTGACGCCGCCGAAAAGGTCGTCCATGTGGCCGGCGTGCTTCCTCAGTCCCCAGGTGTTGTCGAGCGTATCAACCAGACACAGGTTCGGGTATTCGAGATACTCGCCGGCGATGGCGGCATAGGTGGCCTCGATGTTCAGGTTGGCGACGTAATACGGCAGGATCGCTACTTCGTTGGCGTGCAGTTCGTTGAGATATTTGTGCTTCAACTTTGCCGGCTGGCCGCGAAAGTGCTCCAGCAGTTCGCAGATGAAGGTGCCGGTGCCCGTTGCCGGATCGAGAATTTCCACGTCCTTGTCGAGCAGGTTGCGCTTGAAATGCTTTTCGCACAGCCAGTCGGCGGATTCGATCATGAAGCGCACGATTTCGTTCGGCGTGTAGACCACGCCCAGGCGGTCGGCGGCCTTGGGGTTGTAGACCTTGTAGAAGTTTTCGTAGATCGCCTTGAGGAACGCCTGCTTCTCGTGATGCACGCTGATCGATGACGCTGCCTTGCGGATGGCGGCGTAGTACGGCTCCAGACCCTTCAGCGTCTGGAAGCGGGTGTTGTCGGTGAAGAACGTGGCTTCGAGCTTGTGCAACTCGCGCGCGACGTTGTTGTCCTCGTGGTAGCTGGTGCCAGGGAACACCGCCGCGAACACTTCGCCGGTTAGCACGTGCTGGATCAACATTTCACGCACGTCGGCTTCGGTAAGGCTGGGATTGATGGCGTCGCGCGCATGCTTCAAAAACGCCAGCGACGCCTTGCGGAATTTCGGCTCGGCCGTGTGGGCGCGTTCGATCATTTCGCGCAGCGCTTTCAATACATCCGGTAAATCCTGCTTGAATTGCACGACCGCTTTGCGGAACGCTTCGATTTCCGGACGCGCGTAGGCGAAGAAAAGTTTGAGCAGTTTTTCCAGCGCCGTGGTGTCATCGACCGCGCAGCGCATGACTTCCTCGCCGTGCTGGATCAGCACAGCCTGTGTGGAGTCGTCGAAAATAATATTGGTTTTAGGATAGCCCGCGCGGAATTTTTTCTGAATCTCAGTATCGAGATCGTCTTTGCTGTCTTTCGCTTCCCAGTAGCCGAACGGCACGCGCAGCGTGTGCATCAGCGCGCCATCAACATAACGGCGCTCTTTGGTCGGCGCGCTGATTTCGTGCTCGGGCACGAACGTTAAATCGTACTGGCGCGCCCAGCCTTTCAACAAATCCTTGAACGCCTCGCGCACCACGCTCTCACGCGAGCTGCCTGACACCCGCTTCAGCGTCGCAAGCTGATTGAGATATTGCTGGATGAGAAGCTGGCTCACGCGGAGTAATTATGTAAGTATTTGTTTTTAAACAATAATTTAAATAACTTCAATTACACGCCATGATTGGCGACATGCCCAATCGGAAATCCATGCCTTTCGCAGCGCCGGGTTACTGCGCCTCAATCCCCGCCTGCTTAACCACTTTTATCCACTTGGCCACTTCGGACTTGATGTAGGCCTCGTGCTCATCCAGCGTATTACCCACCGGCTCGGCGCCTTGCTCAATCAAAAATTTACGGTTGGCCGGATCGCGCAGCGAAGCAACGAGTGCGCCATTCAAGCGCTCGGCAATTGCGCGCGGTATGCCCGCCGGGCCGATGAAGCTGAAGCCGCTGCTCACCACGTAGCCGGGCATGCCTGCTTCGATCATGGTCGGCACATCTCTGGCAAAGCCGGCGCGCTTCTCGCCAGTTTGAGCGATTAGTTTGATGCGCCCTTGCTGTACATGGCCGGAGACGAGTGGCAGGCTGGAGAATTGTAGTTGTACATGGCCCGCCACCAGGTCGATGATCGCAGGCCCGGCGCCCTTGTACGGCACGTGGGTGATCTTGACACCTGCCATCGAGTTGAATAGCTCGATAGACATGTGTCCTACCGTGGCGCGTCCCGACGAAGAGCCAAACAACTGTCCCGGCCGCGTTTTAGCGAGTGCGATGAGTTCCTTAACGTTTTTTACCGGCAGTGACGGATGCACCACCAGCCCGGAAGGCACGTCAACAATCAGACCTAGCGCGGTGAAATCATTCAACGTGCTGTAGGACATTTTCTTGATCATCGATGGGTTAATCACGAAACTCGCCGCGACCAGACCTGTGGTGTAACCGTCCGGCGGGCTTTTCGCGATAATTTCGCCGCCGACAGTTCCGCCAGCACCGGGGCGATAGTCAAACACCAGTTGCTGGCCCAGAAATTCAGTCATCTTCGGTTGCAGCAATCGGAAAAACACATCGCTGTTGCCGCCCGGCGCGGCGGGATTTACTACTCTTATCAACTTGTTGGGAAATCCTTGCGCACCGGCGGACGCGGCGCCCATTGCCACAACGCTACCCATGAGCACGTTGATGATTCGGCTGCAGTGATCTTTACCACTCATTCCGTTCTCCTCGCAATTATTTTTCTCGCCACTCGTAATTATTCCGCTTTGATATTAGCCTCGCGCACCACCTTGCCCCACAGCGCGGTTTCCCTGCGCAAAAATTCGCCAAACGCTTCAGGCGAGCCGCCGACCACATCGACATCCTGACTGGTGAAATATTTGCGCACGTCGCTGGAATTGAGGATGCGATTAAACTCCGCATTGAGCTTGGCGACCACAGCCTTGGGCGTTCCCGCAGGCGCGGCCACACCCCAGAACACGCTGCCCTCGCAGCCCGGCACGCCGGCTTCCGCCATGGTGGGCACATCGGGAAACGCCTTCAACCGCGTCGGCGCGGTAACCGCCAGCGCGCGCACGCGGCCGGCCTTGATGAACGTAGAAGCGGCCGTCGGATTGTTAAACATCACCGGCACCTGCCCCGCCATTAACGCCGTCATCGCCGGACCACTGCCTTTGTATGGCACATGCACCAGACTGGTTTTGCTCACCAGTTTGAACAATTCCATGATCAAGTGCGTGGACGAGCCGTTGCCGGCAGTGCCGTAGACCAGTCCGCCGGGTTTGGCGCGCGCGGCGTCGATCAAATCTTTTACGGTTTTGTACGGCGTAGCGACGCCAACCAGCATCATCGAGGGCGAACTACCCGCATTAATCACCGGCGTGAAATCCTTGAGCGTGTCGATCTTGATTTCGGGATACAGCGCGTTCATTACCACAAACGGCACCGACACAATCAACAGTGTGTGACCATCCGCATTCCCCTTGGCGGCAATCTCGGTGCCGATCACGGTGCCGGCGCCGCCGCGATTATCCGCCACCGATCCCGGCGCAAAACCTTCGTTCAAACCATGCACCAGAAAGCGCGCGAGCACGTCGTTGCCACCGCCCGGCGGAAACGGGATTACTACGCGGATGCCGCGGCCTTTGGCGGGGAAATCCGCGGCAGCGGTCGTTTGCGCCCATGTGCTTTGCGCGCCTGAGAGCAGCGTTACAGCGGCGGTGATTTTCAGTGCGTGGATCACAAAATGGGTCCGCCAAGCTTTTCTACGAGATAGCGGAGCAAGCGATATTAAATTTGTTCGTCTTTAAAACCATTACTTACGGTTACTCTTGACTTGACGTTGTTTGTTATGCCAGTCAAGTATCTGCTCGCCGGTCCAGAACAATACGCCCGGCTTTTTGCGCAACGTTTTAAACACGGTTTCGAAATACTTGATGCGATGCGCGACGCCGGAAATATACGGATGCACGCCGATCGCCATGATCTTCGCGCGCGTCTTGCCTTCCTCGTACAGCCGTTCAAAGTGATCCATGGTACGCGTGACGAATTCATTGCTCGAATGGTGCTGCACCATCATCATCGGTATGTCGTTGCACTCCACGTTGTACGGCATGGCCACCACGTTGCCGTGATCAGTACGTATGTCGCACGGCTCGTCGTCGATGATCCAGTCGGCGATGTATTTGATGCCCGCCTCGGCCAGATAATCCGGCGTGTAATGGGTTTCGGTCAGCCCAGGTGAGAGCCAACCCACCGGCGCCTTGCCGGTAAAATCCTTGATGGTTTTTACCGTGCGCTGAATCATTGCCCGCTGATCCTTCTCGACATGTATCGGCTGCTGATCGTACGAGTGGCCGACAAACTCCCAGCCGGATTTCAACGACTCTTCGGCCACGCGGGTGTAATCCGTACACACACGCGCATTGGTGAACAGCGACGCTTTGATATCGAGATCATCCAGCGCCTGCTTCATGCGCCAGAAACCCACGCGCATGCCGTACTCGTGCCACGCCCAATGCGCGAAATCCGGCAGGCGATTGACATGGGTGGGCGGCGGCAGCACTTGCCGCGGCATCGCGCGGTGTATGTCCCACACCTCTACGTTGATGATGGGCCAAATTACCACGTGCGCACCGCCGGGCAGCTTTAACGGCGGGCGATCGATAATGGCGGAATAGTCGAGTCGTTGGGAGGGCAGCATGATTTTTAGCGGGCGTCGTGAATGGTTTTTCGCGAGACGATTATACGAGCAATTTGCATCCACCGTGACGATTGACTACCATGTGCCGTTCAAGGAGATCATTCATGAAACGCATCGTATTTTCAGCACTGTTCGTTGCTGCAACCATGCACGGCGCGATGGCTCAGAATTTTCCCACACGCGCGATCCGGCTGGTGGTGCCCTTCCCGCCCGGCGGCAACATTGACATCACCGCGCGCACCATCGCGCCGGGGCTCGGCGAAACACTTGGACAAACCGTGGTGGTCGATAATCGCGGCGGCGCTGGCGGCATCATCGGCATGGAAATCGTCACCAAATCGGCGCCGGACGGCCACACGCTAGCGCTCGCCTCCAGCGGCACGGTAACGGTTGCGCCGTCGCTCTACACTAAAATGCCCTATGACCCGGTGAAAGACCTTACGCCCATTGCGTTGCTGTCATACGTGCCGATTGTGCTGGTGGTTAGTCCGGCGTTACCCGCAAAATCGATCAAGGATTTCATAGCGCTCGCCAAAAGCCGCCCCGGCAAAATGACCATGGCGTCCGGCGGCAACGGCACCACCAATCAGCTCGCGGGTGAACTCTTTCAACTGGAAACCGGCACGAAATTCATTCACATACCCTACAAAGGCGCCGCCCCGGCCGTCGTCGACGTGATGGGCGGACAGGTCGATATGCTATTCGATCAGTTGAGCGCGTCGAGCAATTACATCCGCTCCGGCAAGCTGCGCGCGCTGGTGGTAGCCGGAGAAAAACGCAACGCGGTAATTCCCGACGTGCCTACGCTGACGGAAAGCGGCTTGAAGAATTGTGACGCCGGCACTTTTACCGCGCTGATGGGACCGGCGGGCCTGCCGCGCGATGTCGTCGCCAAGCTCAACGCAGCCGTCAACAAAACACTGGCCATGCCGGCCACGCGCGACCGCTTCACATCGGTCGGCGCTGAAGTGCTCGGCGGCACACCTACAAAGCTGGATGCCAATCTGAAACAGGAACTGGCGATGTGGACGCGCGTGGCTAAGGCCGCGAATATCAAGCTGGATTAGTGGACAGCGCTCGAACGATATTTAAAAATATAAATAAAAACAATAGCTTATAAATATATTCCAATTTCAGTGCTTGGAATCGGATGATTGATTAAATCGCACATTACATGTAATATGCGATTTTGTTCGTTGATTCAATTCGTTGATATCCTCGCAGTCTGCGCCCCGTGAGCAATAACCATTCCACCAACAAACTCGGCAGCATCAGCACCCATTCGCTGGCGGATCAGGCGCGCGATCTCATACGCGAGGCGATTTTCGAAGGCAAGATCAAGCCTGAAGAACGTCTGACGATTGAACGCATCGCCGCTGAGTTCGGCATCAGTCGCACGCCGGTGCGCGAAGCCTTAAAGGCGCTGGAGACAGACGGCATCGTGCGCATACAGCCGCACCGCGGCGCCATCGTGCAGCGCTTCGATGCGGATGAGCTTTCCGAGCGCTACACGGTGCGCGCGCTGCTGGAGGGCTACGCCGGCGAATGTGCGTGTAAAACAGCGGATGAAACCATCGCGCGCGACCTCGACGCAAATTGTGATCAGTTGCAGCAGGCCATTGCAGCAACGTCGAGCGATGACCTGGACGCCATTCGTGTGCTGGTAGACCTTAACTCGCAGTTCCATGATCGCATTTTGCATGCCAGTGGCAGCAAAACGGTGCTGCGCACGCTGGAAGCCCTGCGCATGCCGGTCGCCTATCGCCTGTATATCTGGCGGGTACCCGAGCGGCGGCAATTTTCGCTGGATTGCCACCGCCGCATCGCCGAGGCGTTTCGCGCCGATCAGCCGAAGCAGGTCAGGCGTTTGATGGAGGCGCATTTACTAGAGGCGCGGGATTTCTTGTTGGCGGCAAAGCGCTGACGCGCTGCCGAAAATGATTCGCAATCAGATATCGAAACCACGGAGAGACAGATGAGCGCAGTACCCAAAAGCACCTACGGAAAAATCACCGACGAAGCCGTCGAACAAGTGCGGCGGCGCCTCAACAAGGTCTACCCCATCACGGAACCTTTTGTCCGTTATGTCAATTCGGACAGCATCCGCCACGCCGCGCGCGCCATCGGCGACATGAACCCGCTGTGGATCGACCCGGCACACGGGAAGTCCAGCCGCTACGGGCGCTGCGTCGCACCGCCCGCGCTCTTGTACGCGGTGACCTGGGGCAGTTGGGATATGCGCCGCGGCGAAGGCCTGCCCGGCGTGCATGGCCTGCATGCCCACGACAAATGGACCTACTACCGCCCGTTGCTCGACGGTGATGAAGTGCATGCGACCAAGGAAATGACCGCGCTCGAAGACCGTACCGGAAAATATGCTGGCAGTTCGAAAATGCAGCGGCGCGAATTCAAGTATTACAACCAGCGTGATGAATTGATCGCACGCTGCGTGATGTCGGCGGTGCGCACCGAGCGCGAAGCCGGCAAAGAGGCCGGCAAATATATGTCGATTCCCAGAGCCAAATACAGCGATGAAGACATTCGCAAGATCGACGCCGCCACCGGGGAGGAGGAAGTTCGCGGCAACCGGCCGCGATACTGGGAAGACGTCACTATCGGCGATCCGATTCAGCCGGTGGTACGCGGCCCGCTCACGGTGGGCGACATGATCGCGTGGATGATGGGCGTCGGTTCGCCGCATATACGCAGCGGGCAATATTGGCTGGCCTACCGCACGCAATCGCCGAAGATCGCGGTCAAAGATCCGGAAACGGGCATTCCGCAACCGGTGGAGCGCGTGCACTGGGATGCCTTCATGGCAGCTGAGATCGGCATGCCTGCGCCCTATGACTACGGCTCGCAGCGCGGCGCGTGGGCCACGCACCTGGTGACAAACTGGGCGGGTGACGATGGCTGGGTCGCTGAAGTATTTGCGCAATATCGCGGCATGAACTTCCTCGGCGATACGGTGTGGATTCAGGGCGAAGTCACGGACAAATGGCGCGGCGCGAAAAGCGGTATTGGCTACGTGAACTGCCAGATTCACGGCATAAACCAGCGCGGCGACGACATCATGCCGGGCGCCGCTGTCGTGGCGTTGCCGTCGAAATCAGCGCCGCTGCCGGACTTTCCGATTGATTATGAAGCAGACCGCCGGGTCTGAGCGGGTAAATCAGTTGTCAACCGGGCACGGCATGGCGCCACAAAGGCAATCGCAGCACGCCAGACCGCTCGCGGGCATACGCGTGCTGGATTTCAGCCACGCGGCTGCGGGGCCGTTTGCGTCGATGCTGCTCGGCGATCTGGGCGCCGAAGTGATCAAGATTGAAAAACCGCGCAACGGCGACGGTAGCCGTTCGATGGGCGTGCCGATGCCCGGCCTCGGCCCCAAAGACTCCGACTACTATGTGAGCCTGAACCGCAACAAGAAAGGCATTGTGCTCGATCTCGCGGCGCCGGAAGGCGTGACGCTCGCGCGGCGTCTCGCCGCACAGTCCGATGTGATCGTTGAGAACTTCCGCCCGCATGTCATGAGCCGGCTCGGACTCGGCTTTGACGACCTCGCCAAACTGCGGCGCGGACTCGTTTACTGTTCGATCTCGGCGTTCGGGTCGAGCGGCCCCTGGTCAAAGCGTCCGGCTAACGACATTATCATGCAAAGCGTGTCGGGCCTGATGGGCATTACCGGCGAGGTCGGCGGCGGGCCCGTGCGCATTGGTGCGCCGATTTCGGATTTCTCCAGCGGTTTGTTTGGCCTGTCCGGCGTGCTGGCGGCGCTGTTTGCGCGTGAGCGCTTTCCCGATGGCCAGCACATTGAAGTGGCGATGCTCGACGCCTCGCTCAACATGATGTGCAATTACATACCGTCGGTTGCCACGCTGGGACGCAAAGTTGAACGTCTGGGCCGCGGCCACGCGCAAATCGTGCCGTATCAGGCTTTTCTGTGCAGCGACGGCGAATATGTCATGGTGGGTGCGTTCACCCGCGAGTTCTGGTGGAACCTGTGCAAAGCTGTCGATCGCGAAGCGTGGATCAAGGACGCTCGCTTTATCACCAATCCGGCACGCCTTGCCAATCGTGCAGTATTGATACCTGAACTGGAACAGATTTTCGCGCAAAAGCCACGTGCCGAATGGCTGGCTGCGCTGGATGCTGCCGACGTGCCCAATAGCCCGGTACTTGAGCTGCACGACGCGGTGCGTACCGAACAAGCGCAACACAACCAAAGCCTGCGTCCGCTGGATCAGGGCGGATATCCGGTGCTGGTTGCGGGTTGTCCGATACGCGCCTCGCAATGGGACGAAGACCCGCTAACCCCGGCCCCGCAATTGGGCGCCGATACCGGCGAAGTTTTGCGTTCGCTGCTGGGCATGACAGGCGAGGAAGTTGCGGCGCTGGCGCAGCGCAAGGTCATCGGTACGGATGGATAATGCGGATTACATCGTAGCGCAGAAAAATAGCGAGGAGAAACGTAGCATGCCATACAAGTATCAAAGCATAAACCTAACAGCATTCTTTGCGGCATCACTACTTTTTCTCGCCAACTCTGCCTACGCACAGTATCCCGAACGGGCCGTGCGGCTGGTGGTACCGTATGCGCCCGGCGGCGGCACGGATTTAACCGGACGGCTTGCCGGGCAGCGCCTGACCGAAGCGCTGGGAAAACAGTTCATCGTGGATAATCGTACCGGCGGCGCGGGCAATATCGGCACGGAGCTGGTGGCGCGCGCGGCGCCCGACGGCTACACGCTGCTGATTGCATCCTTGTCCAATTCCGTTAACGTTAGTTTATTTCCCAAACTGCCTATCAATCCGGTAACGAATTTCGATCCGGTGTCCTTGCTGGTAACAGTGCCGATGATGCTTGTGGTCCACCCTTCGCTGCCGGTGAAATCGATTCAGGATCTGGTGGCGCTTGCAAAAGCCAAGCCCGGACAATTGAATTATTCATCGGGTGGCATGGGCACCGCCAATCATGTCGCTGGCGAACTGTTCAAATACATGGCACAGATAGAGATTGTGCATGTGCCGTACAAAGGCGGCGCGCCTGCGCTGTCCGATGTGATCGCCGGGCAGATTCACCTGATTTTCGGCACCATGACGATGACGCGGGACTTCGCCAAATCTGGCCGCCTGCGCGCGCTCGCCACCACAGGCCCCAAGCGATCGGCCGGTGCGCCGGAGCTGCCCACCGTAGCGGAAGCCGGCGTTACAGGCTACGAGGTCGGCGCATGGTACGGCGTGCTCGCGCCAGTGGGCACGCCAAAGCCCATCATCGGAAAGTTGAGCGAAGAACTGGCGCGCATCATGCGCATCCCCGAAGTACGCGCGTCGCTGCTGGCGCAAGGCTCTGAGCCTGCGGGAAGCACACCGGAAGAGTATGCCAAGTTTCTGCGCGCCGAAATTGACAAGTGGGCGAAGATCACCAAGGCGTCGGGCATGCGTGCAGATTAGATAGTTAGAAATGACAACGAAGAAAAAAACCAGCGCGCGCCCAAAGGCTTCTGCGACACAAACCACCCCATCGGCGCCGCGTCAGGCGCTGCAAGGCGTCGTGGTGATCGATCTCTCGCACATCTACAACGGACCCTACGCGACGTTTCTCATGGCTATGGCTGGCGCCACCGTGATCAAGATTGAACCTTTGGGTGGCGAGCATTTGCGTATACGCGCGAATCTCGGCGGCGCCGCCCTGCCCTTTGCCATGCTGAACAGCAACAAGCAGGCGATCACGCTGAATCTGAAGACGGAACGCGGCCGCTCGCTGCTGCTGGATATGATCCGCAAAGCCGATGTGCTGGTCGAAAATTTCGCGCCCGGCGTTACCGATCGTCTGGGCATCGGCCCCGCAGCGCTGCAGAAAGAGAACCCGCGCCTGATTTATGCATCGAGTTCCGGCTATGGCCGCTCCGGACCTTACCGCGATTATCCGGCGATGGACCTGACGGTGCAGGCGATGGCGGGCGTGATGAGCATCACCGGGTTTCAGGATCGCGAGCCGGTCAAGGCCGGTCCCGCCGTGTGTGACTTTTTCGCCGGGGCGCATCTTTTCGGCGGCATCATGATGGCACTTTACGAACGGGAACAGACCGGCAAGGGAAAAACGGTGGAAGTGTCGATGCAGGAGGCGGTCTATGCTTCATTGAGCTCCAATCTCGGCATGTACCATGGCAGCGGCGGCAAACTGCCACCGCGCACCGGCAACCGCCACGGGGGCTTGGCCGAAAGCCCCTACAACGTTTATCCAGCGCGTGATGGTCACATCGCAATTATCTGCAACAACAACCGGCATTTTTTCGCGTTGCTCAAGGCGATGGGCCGTGAAGCGTTGGAACGTGATCCGCGCTTCTGCGATCTGAAAAGCCGCATTAAGCACATCAACGAAGTCGATGAGCTGGTAGGCCAGTGGACCGTCAATTTCGACCGGCAGCAGCTCGTCACATTACTGCTGGCACACCGTGTGCCGCATGCGCCCGTGCGCGATATGTCCGATGTCATCAATGATCCGAACATGCATGCACGCGGCACGCTGCAATGGATAGACCATCCTGAATTCGGCAGAGTCGTGCTGCAGCACAGCCCGATTCGCATTGACGGCATTCCGCTGGTACCGCTGCAACCCAGTGGCCGGCTCGGCGAGCAAAACGCACAGGTGTATCAGAAATGGCTGGGGCTGTCGAAAGAGGCGCACGATCAACTCGTCAGCGATAAAGTCATCTAAGCACGGGTATGCTCAATACACAGCACACGAACCCTCTGCAGGAAACCCGTTATGACCGATCTATCTGTGCTGCCGTCCCAATCGCTGACTGAATACCGCCCGGCGCACAAGGTGCGTTTCGTTACAGCAGCGGCCCTGTTCGACGGTCACGACGCGGCAATCAATATCATGCGGCGTATCCTGCAAAGTCGCGGCGCAGAGGTCATACACCTGGGACACAACCGCTCCGTGGACGACATCGTTACTGCCGCGCTGCAGGAAGATGTGCAGGCCATAGCCATCAGTTCATATCAGGGCGGGCATCTCGAGTTTTTCAAGTATGCCATCGATCAGTTGCGCGCACGTGGCGGCGAAAACATTCTGGTCTTTGGCGGCGGCGGCGGTGTCATCGTGCCGGATGAAATCCGTGAGCTGCAAGCCTATGGCGTGACACGCATCTACAGTCCGGAGGATGGGCAGCGCATGGGACTGGATGGCTTGATCGGCGACATGCTCATGCGCAGCGATGTGGATCTCGCGACCCGCGCGCCCGAACGGCTGGAAATCATACAGGGGCATGGCGAACCGGCGTGGCGCGCACTGGCGCAACTCATCACTGCGCTGGAAAATGGCCATGCACCTATAGCGCTCGTGAACGCATTGCGTAACGCAGCAAAAACCATGCAAACACCGGTGCTCGGCATTACCGGCACCGGGGGTGCAGGCAAGTCGAGCCTGACCGATGAACTCATCCGCAGGCTGCGGCTGGACCTGGACGACGCGCTGCATATCGCGGTTATCAGTATCGATCCTTCCCGCCGCAAAAGCGGCGGCGCACTGCTCGGTGACCGCATTCGTATGAATGCGCTTTCGCCCTGGGGAAACGCTGCCCGGGTCTACATGCGCAGCCTCGCCACCCGTGACACGGGTAGTGAAATTTCAGCTGCGCTGCCCGATGCAATCGCCGCATGCAGGGTCGCTGGTTTCGATCTGGTGATTGTCGAAACGTCAGGCATTGGCCAGGGCGATGCTGCAATCGCGCCGCTCGTCGATGTACCGTTGTATGTGATGACGCCTGAATTCGGCGCAGCCAGCCAACTCGAAAAAATTGACATGCTGGATTTCGCCGAATTTGTTGCCATCAATAAATTTGACCGCCGGGGTGCGTCCGACGCGTTGCGCGATGTTGCCAAGCAGGTGCAGCGCAACCGGCAGGGCTTCGGCCAGGCGCCCGGCGCCATGCCAGTGTTCGGCACAATAGCCAGCCGCTTTAACGACGACGGCGTGACCGCGCTGTACCATGCGTTGAAAGTCCGCCTTACCGAACTCGGGTTGCCTGCAAATGAAGGCCGGTTGCCGCACGTCCAGACCCGGCACAGCACCCAACTCACGCCTATCGTGCCGGGCACACGCGTACGCTACCTCGCGGAGATCAGCGAGACGGTGCGCGGCTACAAGCAGCGTGCACGTAAACAGGCTGCGCTGGCACGCGAAATCCAGCAACTGCGCGAGGCACGGCAAATGATGCTGCAGGCAGACGCCACGCAATGCGCTGCAGCCGATGTGCTCGATAAACAGATTCAGATCCGTGAAGTGCAGCTGGAACCCGCCGCTGCCAATCAGCTTGCCGCATGGCCGCAGATGCAAAAAGATTACGCCGCCAGCGAAATCGTGACGAAGATTCGTGATAGGGAAATACGCACATCGCTGGTGCATACCACGCTGTCCGGGAACAAGATTCGCAAAGTGGCGTTGCCACAGTACGAATGCCATGGTGAACTGCTCAAGTGGTTGATGCTGGAAAACGTGCCCGGCAGCTTCCCATACGCAGCGGGTTGCTTTGCGTTCAAGCGCGAGAATGAAGACCCAACGCGCATGTTTGCCGGTGAAGGCGACGCCTTTCGCACCAACCGGCGCTTCAAGTTGCTGAGCGAAGGCATGCCATCAAAGCGTCTTTCCACGGCGTTTGACAGCGTGACGTTGTATGGCAACGACCCCGATCTGCGTCCCGATATTTACGGCAAAGTCGGCAACTCGGGCGTGAGCATCGCGACACTGGACGACATCAAAGTCCTCTACGCGGGCTTTGACCTGTGCGACCCGGCAACCTCGGTGAGCATGACCATCAACGGCCCTGCCCCGGCTATCCTGGCGATGTTCATGAATGCCGCTGTCGATCAGCAGCTGGAAAAATTCGAAATCACGAATAGCCGCAAACCCACAGACAGCGAAGCAGCCAAGCTAAGCGCGCGGGCAATGTCCAACGTGCGCGGCACGGTGCAGGCCGACATCCTGAAAGAAGATCAGGGACAAAACACCTGCATTTTCTCCACCGAGTTCAGCCTTAAAGTCATGGGCGATATTGCCGAATATTTCGTCCAGCACGAAGTGCGGAATTTTTATTCTGTGTCGATCAGCGGTTATCACATTGCCGAGGCCGGCGCCAATCCGGTGAGTCAACTGGCGTTCACGCTGGCGAACGGGTTCACCTTCGTCGAGGCCTATCTTGCCCGTGGCATGCCTATCGACGACTTCGCGCCGAACCTGTCGTTCTTTTTCAGCAGCGGCATGGACCCCGAATACACGGTGCTCGGGCGGGTAGCGCGGCGCATCTGGGCGGTGGCGATGCGTGACCGCTACGGCGCCAACGAACGCTCGCAAAAATTGAAGTACCACACACAGACTTCGGGCCGCAGCCTGCACGCGCAGGAGGTTGCCTTTAACGATATCCGCACCACGCTGCAAGCTGTGATCGCAATCTACGACAACTGCAACAGCTTGCACACCAATGCCTACGACGAAGCGATCACCACGCCCACCGACGAAAGCGTGCGCCGCGCGATGGCCATCCAATTGATTATCAACCGCGAATGGGGGCTGGCCAAGAACGAAAACTCGAATCAAGGCGCGTTCATCATCGATGAACTTACCGAACTCGTCGAGGAAGCAGTACTCGTGGAATTCGAAAAAATCGCCGAGCGCGGCGGCGTGCTGGGTGCAATGGAAACCGGCTACCAGCGCGGCAAAATTCAGGAAGAAAGCATGCACTACGAGATGCTCAAGCATGATGGCAGTTACCCCATCATCGGCGTCAACACCTACCGTAACCCGGAAGGCGACCCGGTGCCGGGGCAAATCGAGCTGGCCCGCTCAACCCCGGCCGAAAAACAAAGCCAGCTCGCCCGCTTGCTTGACTTTCACCAGCGCCACGCTGCTGAAGCGCCGGATATGCTGTGGCGGCTAAAGCAGGCAGTCATCGATAACCGGAATGTATTTGAGGTGCTGGTCGACGCCGTGCGCGTATGTTCGCTGGGACAAATCACCCATGCACTGTTCGAGGTAGGCGGGCAGTACCGGCGTAGCATGTGAGCCCTATCGGCGTAAACGCCCCTCAGACATTCTGAGTAGAAATAAATTTCAATAAAAACAATTACTTATGATATATCAGCATAAAGCCAAGGCCGCTCCTTACGATAAGCCGCTTCAAACGCATCCAGCTCACGCCGGTATTGCACGGTGCGCGCAATATCGTCCAGCCCTTCGAGCAAACACTTCTTACGCACCGGATGAATTTCGAAACGATGCGTTTTTCCTTGCGAGTCGATCACCGTTTCCGCAGCGAGATCGACGCTGATGGTCGCGCCCGGATGCTCGCGCAATTGCGTGCGTAAAGCAGCGCACTCGGCGTCGCTTAACACCACGGGCAGCAATCCGTTCTTGTAGCAATTGTTGGCGTGGATATCGCCAAAGCTTGAGGCAATCACGCAGCGAATACCGAATTCATACAACGCATAGACCGCGCTTTCGCGCGACGAGCCGCTGCCCCAGTTACGATCCGCCACAATAATTTGCGCACGGTTAAACGGCTCGGCATTGAGGATATGTTCCTTCTCGCTGCCGTCGGCATTAAAGCGCCGGTCGTGAAACAAAATGCGCGCATGCTCCGGCCCGCGCGGCACTTTGTTGAATCGCGTCGGACACAATTGATTGGTATCGACATTGGGTTCATCGATGGGTGCTGCGATTGCTGTGAGCGTGGTGAATGGCGTCACTTCAAAACCATTCTTTAACCACAGATAAACACAGATGAACACGGATAAGGTCAAGGTCAAAGACTTTTACCACAGAGGACACAGAGAAGCCCACTAGGTTTTCTCTGCGACCTCTGTGCCCTTTGTGGCTATTGCTTTTGAAGTTATCTGTGTTCATCTGTGTTCATCTGTGGTTAATTTGCCTTTAACAGTTCCCGCACATCAGTCAGTCGCCCCTTCAGCGCCGCAGCGGCCGCCATCGCCGGGCCGACCAGATGCGTGCGCCCGCCGGTACCCTGGCGGCCCTTGAAATTGCGATTGGAAGTCGACGCGCAACGTTCTCCGGGTTGCAATTGGTCGCCGTTAATGGCGGTACATAGCGAACAACCCGGTTCACGCCACTCGAAGCCGGCGGCTTTCAATATTTGATCCAGCCCTTCCTGCTCGGCCTGGCGTTTGACGAGTTGCGAACCCGGCACCACCCACGCAGGCACCACGGCACGCCCCAGCTTTGCGACTTCAGCCGCCGCGCGTATGTCTTCGATGCGGCTGTTGGTGCAGGAACCGATGAACACCTTATCCACCTTGATATCCGACAACGCCATGCCCGGCGTCAACGCCTGATATTCAATGGCCGAGGCTATCTCCTGCGCCGTGATTTCATCCTTGATGTCGCGTGGATTCGGCACCACACCGGTGATTGGCCCGGCTTGTTCCGGGTTGGTGCCCCAGGTCACCATCGGCGTGATCTCGGCTGCCATCATCACGACCTCGCGATCGAAGCGCGCGCCGTCATCGGTAGGCAATTGTTTCCATAGCGCCACCGCCGCATCCCACTGCGCACCATTTTCACCCTTGGGCGCATACGGGCGGCCCTGCATGTAGGCATACGTCGTCTCGTCCGGCGCGATCATGCCCGCGCGCGCGCCGGCCTCGATCGACATATTGCATACCGTCATGCGCCCTTCCATGCTCATGTTGCGAAACGTGCTGCCAGCGTATTCGAGCACATGTCCGGCGCCGCCCGCCACGCCAATCTTCGCGATGATGGCGAGTATCACATCCTTGGGCGACACGCCAAAACCCAATTCACCCTCAACCGTGATGCGCATGGTGTTCTGGCTGCGCTGCCAGATGGTTTGCGTCGCCATCACATGCATCATGTCCGAGGCGCCGATGCCAAACGCAAGGCAGCCGAACGCACCGTGCGTCGAGGTATGCGAATCCGCGCCGCAGATCAGCAACCCCGGCTGCGTGATGCCCTGCTCCGGCGGCACGATGTGCAAAATACCTTGACGTGGATCATCGATGCCGAACAAGGTGATGCCGTGCTTCGCCGCATTGGTCTGAAGCTTGATCACCATATTACGGATGTCGGCATTGGCGATGCCCGCCACACCCTTTTCGCGCCCGGTAGTCGGCACATAGTGATCGTTGAACGCGAACACCTGTTTGGGCCGCGCAATGGTGTGGCCTTGTTGTTCGAGTTGGGCGAACGCGTGCGAAGACCCTTCATGAAACAGTGCGCGATCCACATGCAGAAGCAGCTCGCCTTCTTCCTCAACAACAACGTGGCGGTTCCAGATTTTTTCGAAAAGCGTCAGCGGCATGGAAAATCGCTACTCGTCCTTGCCGTCTTCCTTGTATTTCTTAATCATCGGCAGGATGAACGGCAGCAGGATGGAAATCACCGACATCACCACCAGCGTGACGGTAATCACGCTGCCGAAAAATATTTTCGGATTGCCGCCGGAAATCGTCATCGCCTGGCGGAACGATTGCTCCATCATGCCGCCCAGCACCAGCGACAGCACCAGCGGCGCAACGGGGATGTCCACCTTGTCAAACACATAGCCGACCACGCCAAACAGCAGAATCAGGTAAAGGTCGGTCATGCTGCCATTGATGGCATAGGCGCCGATGACCGATATCGCAATGATCATCGGATACAAAATCCCCGAGGGAATTCGCAGCAACTGCACGAAGATGCCGATCAGCGGAAGATTTAAAATCAGCAGCATGACGTTGCCGATATACATGCTGTTGATCAGCCCCCACACCAGATCGGGCCGGTTCTGGAACAACAGCGGTCCCGGCTGTATGCCGTACATGATGAACGCGCCCATCAGCACCGCCGTCGCACCGCCGCCGGGAATACCCAGCGTGAGCAACGGCACCATCGCGCCGGCGGTATCGGAGTTGTTGGCCGACTCCGGCCCGGCTACGCCTTCAATCGCGCCCTTGCCGAACTCTTCGGGGTGTTTCGACAAGCGCTTCTCGGTGGTGTACGACATGATCGACGCAATCGTGCCACCCGCACCCGGCAACACGCCGATGATGAAGCCGATGACGCCACCGCGCCAGATGGGGCCGATGGAACGCATCCATTCCTCTTTGGTAAGCCACAGCTTGCCGGTAATTTTCATCGTTGCGGCGCCGGTGCCCTTGTAGATATCCTCGAGCCCCCGAAACACTTCCGCCACCGCGAACAGGCCCACCACCACCACCACGAAGCCCACCCCGTCCTGAAACTCCGCCACGCCCATGGTGAAGCGTGCCTGTCCACTCTGCAAATCGATGCCGATAGTGGCGATCATCAAACCCAGAATGGTAGCCAGCAAGCCTTTCGCCGCCGACTTGCCGGTGAGCGTCGACACCGCCGTCATTGCAAACAGCATCAGCGTGAAATACTCCGCCGGGCCGAACTTGAGCGCCATCGACGACAACGGCACTGCGAATACCGTCAACCCAACTACACCCAGCGTGCCGGCGATGAATGAACCAATGGCCGATACCGCCAGTGCCGCGCCTGCCCTGCCCTTCTTCGCCATCTCGTAGCCGTCGATGGAGGTCATCACCGACGCCGCCTCGCCCGGTGTACGGATTAAAATCGCAGTCGTAGAGCCGCCGTACTTGGTGCCGTAGTAAATGCCGCACATCATGATAAGTGCGGAGGTGGGGTTCATGCCGAACGTGACCGGGATCAATAGCGCGATACCCGCCGACGGGCCGATGCCCGGCAACACGCCGATGATAGTTCCAAGAAATACGCCCACAAACGTGTACCACAGGTTTATGGGTGTTGTGCTGACCGCAAAACCGTTGAGAATGTGCGTGAAAGTTTCCATGACGGCCCCTTAAAACGGCGCTATGCCGCGCGGCAGATTCACGCCCAGCAAAGCGCTGAACATATAGTAGCTGACAAAGCTGTACAACACCGCAGTCAGCACGTTGGTCCACCACTTGCCTTTATTGAAGTACGTGGTCATGGTCAGCAGAAACAAGGTGGTGGACACCGCATAACCCAGCGGCTCGAACAACGCAAAATAGATGCCCGTGACTACCACCACACCGGCGACGACTTTGTAGGTGGAGGGGCCTTGCGCTTCCGGCGCGGCCTCCGGCTCGCTCTTGCGCGCCTTAAGTATCTCGGCCAGTAGCATCGCCGCCGAAATCAGCATCCCGGCGCCGAGCAATCGTGGAAACGCCTTCGGCCCCAGCGGGTCGCCAATTTCAAGCGTGGGAATTTGCGACGTGGCCCAGAAATACACGCCCGTCAGCACCAGAATACTTACAAAGATAATTCGGTCCGCCATCTGATTTTCTCACTCTGTCGATTGGATTGGACACGCAGACACTCGCTTCGCATCCGTACTCTCCTCCGGTGCCAAGCGCGCAAGCAGTTTACCGAAGAATACCGGTACTGTCTTGCGGATGTAGGAGAATCAAGTGACGCTTTGCCGGAAAGCAGTGCGCGGCAATATACAACGTACAACGACAACGATTTACACCGTACAACGACAACGATTGCCAGCATCGGAAGAATCTCAAAGCTGCACGCATTCAAATGCGTCGATTTGTTCGCCATCTGAACTCGACGTTGTGTTTTAACACCATCACCGCCCCGGAAAAGACTAAAATATCGGCCACGCACTCGACCCCATTCTCACGTTGCCCGCAGTCCTTGCAGCATGCATTTTTTTCCTCTCTGGTTACCTCCTTTAACTATTTGATTTTAAAGAGTTATTTATGACATACGATCCATTCAAAGCCATTCGTGAATTCACACTCAAATCCGGCAAGACCGGCAAAATGTATTCTCTCGCCGCGCTGGAAGAAGCCGGCCTCGGCAAAGTCTCGCGCCTGCCGGTGAGCCTGCGCGTGGTGCTTGAATCCGTGCTGCGCAATTGCGACGGCCAGCGCATCGGTGAAGATCGCATCAAGGAACTCGCAGGCTGGCAACCCAACGCCGAGCGCACGCAGGAAATTCCGTTTGTGCTCGCCCGTATCATGCTGCAGGACATGGCGGGCTTTCCCGCACTGAACGACTTCGCCGCGATGCGCGCCGAAGCCAAGCGTCAGAATTTTGAACCGACAAAGATCGAGCCGCTGGTGCCGGTGGATCTGGTGGTCGATCACTCCGTCGTCATCGACGTGCATAACTCAGTCGACGCGCTGCGCAAGAACATGGAAATCGAGTTCGAGCGCAACGGCGAGCGTTACACCTTCCTCAAGTGGGCCAAGCAGGCCTTCTCGGGCATCCGCGTAATACCGCCGGGCAACGGCATTTGCCACCAAGTGAATCTTGAATATCTGTCGCGCGGCGTATGGGAAAAAGACGGCTTCTATTACCCTGATTCCACCGTCGGCACCGACTCGCATACCACCATGGTCAACGCCATCGGCGTGCTGGCCTGGGGCGTGGGCGGCATCGAGGCCGAAGCCGGCATGCTCGGTCAGCCCTACTACTTCCTCACACCCGATGTCGTCGGCGTACACATGAGCGGCAAGCTGCGCGAAGGCGTCACCGCGACCGACCTCGTGCTGACCGTCACCGAACTCCTGCGCAAGACCAACGTCGTCAACAAGTTTGTCGAGTACTTCGGCGAAGGCGCTACCTCGCTCTCGCCCACCGACCGTGCGACGGTCGCCAACATGGCGCCGGACTATGGCGCAACCTGCGGCTTCTTCGCGATCGACGACAAGACGCTCGAGTATTACCGCATGT
>JANMXV010000531.1:0-1025 GCA_031381325.1 Betaproteobacteria bacterium
GTCAGCAACGTGGCGTGGTTCGGCCGCTCCATCGCGCCGGAACAGCATCTGCAAATCTCGCAGGCGCGCGCGCTCGAAACAGGCCGCACTATGCTGCGCGCCACCAACACCGGCATGACCGCGGTGATCAATCCGCGGGGCGAAGTTGAAAAAGTCGCGCCCGCATTTGAAAACGCGGTTCTCACACACACCGTGCGCGGCTACGAGGGTGTCACACCGTATGTGCGCTGGGGCAACTATGCGGTATTGTTTTTGCTGGCGGCATTTTTGGGCGTGGCGTGGCGCATGCCTGTGCGGGAATGAAACGCTAAAGCGTCACAACAACCGCAGAGGCGCCATCCCGGCTTCGCCCCCCTCGCTTCGCTCTCCCCGACCCTTCTGCTCCGCTTCAAGTGTTCCCTTGTCCCGGAGGGAGAAGGGAGGTTTGAGCTTCCTCTCTCCCTTCGGGAGAGAGGTCAGGAGAGAGGGTTCGGCGCAGAGGAATCGCAGAGAAGGACTTCTTTGTTTTCCTTTGCGTGATCTCTGCGTCTTTGCGTCTCTGCGGTAATGGTTTGTTTTTAATGACTTTTTTTCAACCCGCCCGCACCCCCGTTTCAATCATCACCGGCTTTTTGGGCAGCGGTAAAACCACGCTGCTCAATCACGTACTCGCTGACCCCGGCATGGCGGGCGCGGCGGTGATCATCAATGAGTTCGGTGAAATCGGCCTCGACCACCTGCTGATCGCCACGCCCAATGAAAACACCGTGCTGCTCGCCAGCGGCTGCATCTGCTGTACCGTGCGCGGCGATCTGGTCGATACCCTGCGCGACCTCGACGCCAAGCGTCGAGCCGGCGGCGTTCCGCCGTTTGACCGGGTGTTGATTGAAACCACCGGGCTGGCCGACCCGGTGCCCATCATCCAGACGGTAATCACCGATGAGAGGCTCGCGCCGCGTTTCGAGTTGGACGGCGTGGTGACACTGGTGGATGCGATCAACGGCATGACGCAGCTTGACTGTCAGCCCGAGGCGGTCAAGCAGGCC
>JANMXV010000545.1:0-1054 GCA_031381325.1 Betaproteobacteria bacterium
CCTGAGGTCCTGATCGAGGTCGCCTCGGGACGCCTGAACTTCGGCCTTATCAGCCTGGGGCCGGCACTGCCCTTCATCGTGGAAAAGCGGGTGATTGCTTTGGCGCAGATCGCGGCGAAGCGGACGGCGGCGCTGCCGGACGTGCCGCTGATTTCGGACGCGCTGCCCGGGTTCGAGCGTGACACGACGCACGCGATCATCGCGCCGGCCGGGACGCCGCGTGCCATAGTGAATCAGATCAGCAAGGACATCGCGAGCGTGCTCGAGCTTCCGGACGTCAAGGAGCGCATGGCCGCCATCGGCTTCGAACCCGCGCCATTGACGCCGGAGGAGCACAACCGGCAACTGCGTCGCTTGCACGAAACTTTATCCAAGGTGGTGGTAGCGGTCGGGCTGCGCGCGCCGTAACGGCCAGACGCGCTGGCTATCCGGCGTGTGCGCGGCGCCGCTTTCTCATCAGCAAGCGAGCGCAGAGAATACGGCAATGCCGTATGATCTGCGTCTTGCCCAAGGTCATATCTGGATGCTCACGGTTTACGGAAAGAATGTGCGGAAAAGCATTCCCGCGCACACCTTGCGGGCGATCAAAGAGGCTATCGAAAATGCGCAAGATGACTGAAATACAATTGACCCAGTGGGAATCGAAGCGTAACCCCGGTGAGGAGATTCTTCAGGGGATTCGTGACATCAAGGCAGGTCGTATCGGCCGGCGGTCGACGGTCGAATCGTATCCGCTTGTGCGCGCACGCGAGAAATCAGGATTGTCGCAGGCAAAGTTTGCAGCACTGCTCGGCGTTTCGGTGCGCACAGTACAGGACTGGGAGCAAGGACGGAGGGAACCCAACGCCGCTGCCAAGACACTGCTGAAAGTTGCCGAACTGCATCCATCGGTGCTCAGGAAAATTGCCGTGTGATGCGAGTGCGCTAGTCTAAAAATATCATAAAAACAAATAGTTACAAACGATCATCGTCTGTCCAGACTTTACGAAGTGTGTCCCGAATGTTCGTGGGCACGCGATGCTTTGCCCACGCGTGCCATTAAAACCGTGGAATT
>JANMXV010000564.1:0-2352 GCA_031381325.1 Betaproteobacteria bacterium
AAGATGCGTACGATCGAACAGTACCTGAAGCCCCTCATCAGCGCGCACCGTGAATATATCCGGATGGGCATTTTCGGTTTCAGCAATTTCCGCGACAAACTGCCGCACGAATTCCGCCACGCCAAACGATTCCAGCAGAGCCGCCTGGCTGCGATTTAATCCCAAAACGTCGTTCACCATGCGGTTCAGGCGTTGCGTATTATCGTGAATGATGCCGAGCAAACGCCGCATGCTGGGCGAGCTTTCGGGTTCTTCCTGCAGCAATTGCGCGGCATGGCTGATCGATCCCAGTGGATTGCGGATTTCATGCGCGATATTCGCGGTCAGCCTGCCAATCGCCGCCAGCTTCATTTGCTGCGCCTGTTCCCGCACGCGCGTCAGGTCTTCAAGAAAAATCACCGTGCCCGCTTCCGAGCGCGCGCCCACCACCACAAAACGCAAGCCATAGCGCTCATCCATGGATGCAATAGCCGATGACACATCCGAGGTTCCAGCGCGCCAGCGCGCAAGATGCACCGCGAGCGCCGGCGCATAGTCCTTCAACAGCACGTTTTTGCGTGCGCGCGCACGTCCGTCGAGTCCGTCAAGCGCACCCAGAAACGCCTCCGCTTGTGTATTAATCTGCCGGATGACGCCGGCGCCATCGACCACAATCACGCCATCGGGCATGTCCTGAATCACCAGCCGGTTCACTTCCGACAAATTAGCCACGTCGATCTCGCGCTGCGCGGCAATCTCTTCGTTTTGCCGTGTTAATCGCGCCAGCATGTGCGCCACCATGGCGGTGGCGAAATAGCCTATCGATAGAAATCCGGCCTGGATGAACTGCGCCAGGCTCTCCTGATAAACCAGCACCTCATAAGCTTGTTCGAGTAAAACCGCAATGCTGGCCAGTGCGGCATAGAACAGCGTAAGGCGCCCGCGGCTGATCAGCCCGGCCCCCGCCAAGGTGGTCAACAGCAAAAGCCCCAGTCCGCTGGTAATGCCGCGGCTGGCATAGATCAGAATCGTCACAAAGCCGATGTCCGCCGTCACCTGTATGGCGATTTGCGAATTAAATCGCCAGCGTGTTCCTATAACGGCTGCACAAGCCAGGCCAAATAGCACGTAGACGATTGTTACCTGAATAAACAGGGTGCGATCGTGGGAACCAAACTGCAACAAGTTCCCGCTGAGCAGCACGCCGCCCAGCAGCACCAGCGCGATCACCAGCCGGTAAAAATTGAAAAAATGCAGTGATCGCCAGTACGACTCCGGGTATTCGTTGGCGGCGGCGCTGCGTGGGCGCCGATCCGTAAGTGCATTCATCAACAATCAGCTTCCCGGATCATGGCGCTGCTGATGATCCGCGCTGCAGTAGAACTGTCCGCGCACGGTAAGACTTTCGCCGCGCGGCAGATGCACGCCGCACTCGGCGCAACGCACCATATCATCGGCGATAGTTTTGTTCTGGCGCGCCGAATCACCATGGGTGTCACGAGCACCACGGCGGCGCAAACTGGCGCGGATTATCCAGTACACCACCAGGACGCCAACGATCAACAATAAATACTTGCCCATAACGACACTGCCTTGCGTAAATTATCAGACAAGTCTGCCGTATTCCATGCCCGCCGTCGAGTTTTGGCGACTCTGCCTATTGTTTGCACCACGCCGGTTGTGCCGGACACGCACTATTGACTAAAATCCAGCGACACCCCGTTTTACTTCAGCAAAGGAATTCACATGGCCCACCTGATACTCACCGGCGACATCAATCTGATGAACGTCACCGATCCGACCGTGCCGTTTCGCAAGACGATCGATGAATTCAAAGCCGCCGACGTCCGCTTCAGCAACATGGAGTGCTGCCTGTATGCCCCGCCGGGCGGCCATGCGTGGGACAACGAAGGTTTTTTTGCCGCGCCAGGGCCGGCGGGCGAGTCGCTCAAATACGCGGCTATCGATGCGGTGGGCATTGCCAACAACGTCAACTATGGCGAAGCAGCGATCAATGCCTCGGTCGCGCGACTCGACGAAATCGGCGTCAAGCATACGGGCGCCGGCGCGAATCGCGCGGCAGCTTACGCACCGGTCATCATCGAGAAAAATGGCGTGCGCTACGGCTTCCTGCAGCGCACATCGGTGTACTGGCCGACCAATCACGAAGCCAGCACGCACAGTGCCGGTGTCGCCACCATCAAAGGCCACACCGCGTATCAACTGCCGCTGCACAAATCCCGCCCGGACATTCCCCCGGCTAATCGACCCGGTATTCCGCCGGAAATACTCACCTGGCCCGATGCCAAGCATCTGCAATTGTTCAAGGACGACGTCGCCGCGCTGCGCAAGCAAGTCGATATCCTGGTCGCC
>JANMXV010000537.1:0-7599 GCA_031381325.1 Betaproteobacteria bacterium
GGTGCTTGAACGTCTGCACGCCGAAGTAACCAAGGCCGCCGGTGTGACGGAACTACGCAAGCGCTATCAGGAAATCGGCATCGAACTTGTGAGCAGCAACTCGACCGACGAATTCGCCGGCTTCCTGCGCAAGCACGTGGAAGATTTCACCCGGCTCGCACGGGAAGCGGGCTTGACCTCGAACTAAGATATTGTCGGCGCGAGCGGTGTCAGTATTCGCGCAATTCTGGGGCGACTTATTTGTAGAAGCTGAGGCGAAATCGGAGGCACGCTGGAGGAACGTGAACCAAGTGAGCACGATCACCAAGCGACCGGTAAGACTTGGCCAGTACCGGTATTTGAAGAAATCCCCCCGACGCGGTCGTTCAAAAATCGTAGGAAGCCTCTTTTCTATTTTCATTCTACGCAACACGATGACATAACATATTAATATGGGACACTGGTAGGATGTGCAGTATGAGCGTAGATCATCTTGTAGTCTCGTTGTTCTCCGGTGCAGGGGGCTTCTCCTACGGCTTCTCGCAGGCCGGCCTGAAGCCACTCTTTGGCGCGGAGATTGATCGCGATGCGTGTCTAAGCTACGAGCTGAACGTGCGTAGCCCATGCCACCAAGTTGACCTTGGAATCATCACTCCGAGCACCCTGAAGCATATGGCTGCAGGCCAGCGACCGTTCATCATCATCGGTGGTCCTCCATGCCAAGGCTTCAGTACAGCCGGACCACGTAATGCTGCAGACCCAAGAAACCGCCTCATCTTCAACTATCTCGCCATTGTTGAAGAACTAGCACCGAAGTGGTTCATCTTCGAGAATGTTGAGGGCTTGCTCACATCAGGCAGTGGTCAAGATCTGGCTCAACTTGTCCGCGAATTCGTGTCTCTTGGCTACTCAGTTCGCCTGCAGAAGGTTAACCTAGCTGCGTACGGTGTGCCCCAAACACGAAAACGCGTGCTCATAATTGGCAACCGCCTGGGATTGGACTTTGACTTTCCGTGTGAACTGTACTCATACGATAGTGGCAAGGCAAAGAAGTCGTCCGGACTTCCAATGGCACCAACCTTGAACGAGGCGATTGCTGGCCTTGGCCTTCCGTCGTTCGACAAAATGTCATTGACGGACTACTGCGCCATAGAGCCCGTCGGACCCTTCGACAGGCTCATGCGTGAAGGCAACAGCGCTACAGGCGTAACGCAGCACTTCCAGAGCCAAGACAATGCAGAGAAGCTGCAGATTGAACTGCTGGCACCAGGGCAAACAATGAAGGACCTCCCGCCAGAATTTTGGCATGACAGCTTCAAGCGCCGAGCCAATCGACGGGTAGCCGATGGCACGCCCACCGAGAAGCGTGGCGGCGCACCTTCTGGAATCAAGCGGTTGCGCGGAAATCTACAGTCCTTGACCATTACTGGGGCTGCATCGCGTGAATTCATTCATCCACGCGAACATCGTCCAATGACAATTCGCGAATGCGCCCGCATTCAGACATTTCCCGATCGATACCAATGGGAAGGAAACAGCGCCAGCGTCATCCAGCAAATTGGGAACGCGGTTCCACCGATGGCTGCCAGGGTGTTGGCGACGCACATTCAGCAATTGGACGGAAGATTCGGCTCAGGTCTTCAACACTCCAGGCAGACCAACTCGCCAACCTTGCTCGGCTTTGTGCTTACTGAAGCTTCGGGCATGAGCCCCGCACTCAAGAACACTCAGGCTCTGCTTGCAGGATTGCACCAAGGGAGTCTCGCGTTTGAATAGCCCAAGACCGCGCCGGCTGACTGCTGAGAGGTCGCAACAGCTAACGAAGCTGCTGACGATTAGCAAGACCGCAACGATGAACGCCGTCATGGCACCTGCCGAGATAGCTCGGGTCATCGCTGTAGTTTCCTCCGACATTGGGAAGTCTTCGGAAATGGCCGCAGCATTTCCGCGTTTCTGGCATGAGATTTCCGTTGAGACCGACTACTACTCGCTGCGCCCTGAATGGTTCGCCGCACCAGCTCCATCGGTCTCGACATTCGACGTAGTCGACCTTCTGCAGTTCGGCGAGTCTCTTGACGACGACTTCCTCACCTACTTGAAGTGCCTTACGGAACTGCACAAGCGCCGCCGCAAGTATGGCTTGATCCTTCAGCGTCAGCCGCTACCCACCATGGTTCAAGTTTCTCCGCGCTCGCTTATGGAGTACGGCCCTGACTTTCCGCCTGAAGCGCTCGCCTCGTGGCTTACCTGGCGCAAGTTCTTCTATGACCTGGACAATCGATCGGCGCAAGAGACCGGATATCTGTTCGAGCCAATCTTGGCTGCCGCTATCGGTGGCGAGCCAAAGTCATCGCGCGAAAAGGTTGTCCGTCGCGCTGGGGACAACTCGAAAGGCCGCCAAGTCGATTGCTGGAAGGTGTTGCCGGACGGAACGGCACTTGCATACGAGTTGAAACTTCGTGTGACTATCGCTGCAAGTGGGCAGGGGAGATTCGCGGAAGAATTGTCATTCGCGGACGATTGCCGCCAGTCAGGCGCTAAACCCGTGCTCGTGGTGCTTGACCCGACTGAAAACAACAGGCTGACCGAATTACAGGCCGCATTTCGCCATCACGGTGGCGACGCCTACATCGGTGATGATGCTTGGCGCCACTTGGAAGACGAAGCCGGTCCGACCATGGCCGCCTTTATCGAGAGATACGTTCGACGACCGGTTGGTGAGATCTCCGCATTCGAGGCTGCTGTTGCTGACGATCCTACGCGCCGCGGCTTGATCTTGCTGGATCTCGCGGCGAAGCTTGAAGGAAGCCAACTATCTATCTGCTTAGGAGATTACGAGCGCAAGATCGAGCGCGACGAGGATCCAAGCCTTGCCGGCGAAGAACCGACTGAGGAATGAAACCGCTTATTCGTCTGCGAAGCTATCCAGAGTTCGCCCGCAACCGCAGCCAGTGCGGCCAACAACCTGCCGCACGGGACTGGCCGGAGCGGCCTTCAGGTATCGGCGAGATGGTGTCCAACATCATCGTCGCCCACGCCTGACAGTTGCGCGTAGGGCTGCATGTCCATCCCCACCGAGACTTACGAGGCCGTTTTTGAACAGTATTCGGCAGCGATCCAGTGGATGGACGCACTCGGCATCAAGCTGAGCCCCGGAAGAACATCTCACTATGAACGAGTTGTTCGGCACTGGAAGGATGCTTACAGAACTGCGTCCGCCGCTGAAGGGAGAGAGATATTTCCGGATTTCGTGAGCTCTATGTTTGAAATATTTGATTTTATAGGCATCCACAAGGCGTTCCAGGATGTGCAGTCTGATCAGCTCACATCGATTGTCGAAAAACTTCGAAAAGGGGTAAATGGACCTATCAATGCGGCGGACGAAACATCGGAATCGACTGCTGCCCGGAATTTTCTCTTTGAAGCCACCGTCGCGGCAAAGGCACACCGCCCTGACCGAGGTGTCGAAGCCATTCTTGACGCAAAGTCAGATACTGGAATCCGGATCAATGGGAAGAAGATATGGATCGAATGCAATGGGCGATGAACCCGCGCTTGGGTATCGCTGCGGGCGACGAGCAGATCCAAAGGCAACTCGTCACCACGCTCGCAAGTGAACCGTGATATGAAATGCAAACCTAACAACGCCGTGGAGAATGACGCATCGCGAGCTTCGCTCGCTCGCGCATCTCATTGCGGACGTTATGTTTCATAGATGTCAATGCTGCTCAACCTTCCGGTCAACACCGATGCGCGTAACAGCGGCGCGCACCCTCACGGCGAACGTTGAATGTCTGCTTTGTATATCGTGAATGCCCGCAACGGGTCGGTTTCCCCCTGCGGCGGAACAAAGCTCTCGCACTAATCGGATACGGTATTTCATATCGGGTCTATGCCGCGTCAACCTACTCGCCCGCGGCGCCGTATTTGCGCATGTAACTTTCATGCCGAAACAGGATACCTGCGCCGACGATGCGATGATCGAAGCCATCCGGCCGGAAGCGATAATCGACGAAGCCGACTTCGCGCGTGCCCCAATGCATCGTGGTGGGCGGTGAATTCCCGCACGCGGTAGATGGCCCCCACAGGTAGTAAATGCCGGCTAGCGAGAACGAACGCGTCTGATGCTCGTGGCCTGAACTCACCAGGCGCACGCAATGAGTCCGGCACAGATCGAGCAGGCTCGCGGCATCAATGCATAATTGGCGCAAGGTGAGGTCTTCGGCCAGTTGTCAAGGTGGTGTTCCTCACTCGCGCCCAGATGAATGTCGGCGACCGGCACCACGCTGAATTCATTCATGCGTCACTGCTTCTTGCCGATCCCGATAGCGTCGTAAAAGTCCTTGTATTCGGCCATGCGTTTAACAAGAAACTGCGCAAACTCCGTGCTGCCCATGAATACATCCTGAAAGATATTGCGCTGCGCAAACTCCTTCCAAGCGGGCGAGTCATGCGCTTTTTTCAGCGCGCTCTCCATCGTCATCACCGCGTCCCTGGGTACGCCGGCAGTGAAGCTAAAGCCGCGCATGGTTCCCGCCGTGATCGGATAACCCAGTTCCTGCAGCGTCGGCACATCGGGCGCCTGCGGCAGACGCTTGTCCGAGGCAATCGCCAATACGCGCAGCTTCTTGGTTTCGACAAAGCTCAGTCCCTCGCTCAGATTTTCGGTGGTGAACGTCGTATGCCCGCCGGCCACGGACGTGACGGCTTCGCCGCCGCCCTTGAAGTTGACGAACTTGATCCTCGCGCCGGGCACCTGTTTTTCCATCAGCCATATCACCATGCGGCCGGTGCCCGCCGCCGACGTCGTCGCTCCCGTAAGCGACTCCGGCTCGCGCCGCACGGCGTCCATCAGATCCTTGAAGGTCTTGTACGGCGAATCGGCCAGCACCATGATGGTCTGCGGATCGATCGCGAACAATGCCAGCGGCGTGTAATTCTCCAGCCCGATATTGACGTCGGGGCGGTAAGCCATCAGGAGTACGGTGCCGGTCATCGACATCATGGTGTACGGATCACCGCGCTTGGTCTTGAAGTAGTTATAGCCGATTACGCTCGCGCCGCCCACGCGGTTGTTCACCGTGAGCAACTGCGGCAAAAATTTTTCACGGCGGATAATTTCGGCGACCGTGCGCGAAACCACATCGCCGCCGCTGCCCGCTGACGTAGTTACCACCAATTCAATCGGTTTGTTCGGATAGGCCTGTGCGAACGCGCTCACGCATGCCAATGCGGTCAGCGCAGCACAAATCGTCGAAGCAACGGCGCCGGAAAATTTTATTGTGCGCATTTCATCCTCCACTTGTGACAAGCGATGACAGTGTAGCTTTTCCGTAGCGCTGCCGTGCCGCGCAACGATGGGTACATGTAAGTAATTGTTTTTATTCCCGACGTATATATGGCCGCACATACCATACGGCGCAACAGGGATTGCGCCCTACCTACTGCTTTTTGCCGAGCCCGATAGCGTCGTAAAACTCCTTGTACTCGACCAGGCGCTTGGCGAGAAATTGCGCAAACTCAGTGCTGCCCATGTATACATCCTGAAAGATGTTGCGCTTAGCGATCTCTTTCCACTCCGGGGAGTCGTGTGCTTTTTTCAGCGCGGTTTCCATCGTGGCTACGGCTTCTTTCGGCACGCCGGCGGTAAACGTAAAGCCGCGTATAGTGCCCGCCGTAATCGGATAGCCAAGTTCTTGCAGCGTCGGCACATCGGGGGCTTGCGGCAGGCGCTTGTCGGAAGCAATGGCCAGCACGCGCAGTTTCTTGCTTTCGACAAACCCCAGGCCCTCGCTCAGATTCTCGGTGGTGAATGTCGTATGCCCGCCGGCCACCGAGGTGACGGCTTCGCTACCACCCTTGAAGGTGACGAACTTGATCCTTGCGCCGGGCGCCTGTTTATCCATCAGCCATATCACCATGCGGCCGGTGCCCGTCGCCGACGTCGTCGCGCCCACCAGCGACTCGGGATCGCGCCGCACGGCTTCCATCAAATCCCTGAATGTCTTGTACGGCGAATCGGCCGGCACCATGATGGTTTGCGGATCAATCGCGAACAACGCCAGCGGCGTGTAATTCTCCAAACCAATATTCACGTCGGGCCGGTACGCCATCACGAGTATGGTGCTGGTCACCGACATCATGGTGTACGGATCGCCGCGCTTGGTCTTGAAGTAACTCCATCCGATCACGCCCGCGCCGCCGACACGGTTGTTTACCGTGAGCAGTTGCGGTAGAAATTTTTCCTTGCGGATGATTTCCGCCACCACGCGTGACACCACGTCGCCGCCGCTGCCGGCGGAGGTATGCACAATCAATTCAATCGGCTTGTTTGGGTAGGGTTGCGCGGATGCGGTTCCGTAAGTCATTGCGGCTAGCACAGCGAAAATCATTGAAGCAAACGTGCTGGAAAATTTTATTGTGCGCATCTTATCCTCCATTGTGACGAACGATGACAGTGTAGCTTTTCTATAGTGTTGCAGTGCTGCTCGAGCATAGCTATAACGTAAGTGTTTGTTTTTATTACTTACTTTTAATTTCAATAATCTGCGCGCCGCGAACTGCGTGTAAGATCTTCATTAAGTGCGGTAAACTTTTACAATTGCTTCGCGTGGACAATCCACTGAAGTTATTTCAAGGGGCTAATATGAATTTCCAGTATTACTGGCGCGGTACAATCGCCGCTTTCGCCATTTTGTCAGTTCTTGTTATGACAGGTTGCGCAAGCACAGCAGCACCATCAATCGACAATTCGATCGCAGTTGTCCAACAAGGCAGTTTTTTTGTCGCCGGACGCAAAGTGCAGGGCCCCGGAACGTATGATCCCACCAAATCTCCCGCCGGCACCGACGAAGGACAAACATTCTGGATGGATCAGATGTACGTGCAGTACCAGATTCCGGCGAACGCGCGCAAGTACCCGCTTATCCTCGTGCATGGCGGCAGCGGCACGGGCCGCGTGTGGGAGACCACGCCTGATGGGCGCGAGGGTTACCAGACGCTGATGTTGCGCCGGGGATTCCCGGTGTATATCGTGGATTTCCCGCGGCGCGGGCGCGCGGGCTACCCCAGCTACAACGGGCCTTTTGGCACGCTGGCGGGCAGCCCGGTGGTGACCAACCGCACGGGACAGGCGGGCGTTCAATACGCATGGTCGCGCTGGCGGCTCGGCCCCAAATATCCGGACGTGTTCCCGGTGCAGCAGTTTCCAATGAAAGCGGTCGATCAATTCATGCAGCACCTGGTGCCCACGGTATCGGACAACGCCGAAATCATCAGCGGCGCTCTCGTGGCGCTACTCGACAAAATCGGCCCGGCGATCGTGGTGACGCATTCGCAGTCGGGGCTTTTCGGCTGGCTTGCGGGCGCGCGCTCACCCAACGTGAAAGGCATCGTTGCCTACGAACCCGGCTTCGTGTTCAAGCAAGGGGAAGTGCCCCCGGCGATTCCGATGTTCAAGGGCAGCCAGCCCTCGGGCACGCCGGTGACGCCGGCGGAGTTTGCCAGGCTCACGCAGATTCCACTGCAAGTGGTGTATGGCGACAACATACCTAAACAGCCGATACCCGACCTGGTGGCCGATGGGCGGCGCGCACAGGTGGTTACTTCAGTAATGTTTGC
>JANMXV010000579.1:0-1913 GCA_031381325.1 Betaproteobacteria bacterium
CGAAATTCCAGGTCATCTTGTTCTCCTCCTGCTTAGCGTGACGGGACGCCGGCGATATTCAATCGCGTGCGCGTAACCGAGCCGATATTGGTGATATACAGCGATTTCCAGTCATCGTCGCCAAACGCGATGTTGGTGGCGTGATGCCCCGGCGTCTTGATGCGGACGATGGGTTTTCCCGAGGGGTCGTGTACCCAGATGCCGCCGGGTGCGGTACACCACACGTTGCCGGCGACGTCGCACTTCATGCCGTCGGGCACACCGCGTTCCGGGCCGGTGTACTGATGGAAAACGCGCGCTTTGACGACCGTGCCGTCTGCGTTCACGTCATAGGCGCGAATCACCCGTTCACGGCTACAGTTTACGTAGAGGATTTTTTCGTCGGGTGAAAAGCACAGTCCGTTGGGATAGACATTGTCTTCGCAGATGATGCTGAGGGTCTTGCCGTCCGCAGAGATGCGGAACACGGGCTGTGTTTCGAGATACCGCTGCACGTCCGTACCGACCATGCCCACGTTGTACATGCCGCCGGGCGGATCGGTAAACCAGATCGAGCCATCGGATTTCACCACGATATCATTCGGCGTGTTCAGCTTCTTGCCCTGCCATTTATCGGCGAGCATCTTCCACGATCCATCTTTCTCGTGGCGGAACACGGTGCGTCCGCCCCAGCCGGCAACCACCAACCGGTGTTCGAGGTCAAGCGCCAGTCCGTTCGCTTTCACCGAAGGGCTCAACACCACGCTCTGCCCCACACCGGGCTTCCAGTTCCAGATCGTGTCGCCGATGATGTCGACGAAGAACAATTGTTTGTTGCGCGCATCCCATACCGGTCCTTCGCCGAAGATGATGTCGCGCGCGATGATTTCTATAGGCGGACTCTTATCGATGATGCGCTCCCATCCCGGCGCGCACAGGTCGACCTCCACACTCATTGTTTCCAGCGATCCATGCATCGGCTGCTCCTTTACTTGAAATGCAATGCGACAGGTTGACCGTTTCCGACCTGCGGAACAAAGTCAGGCGCAAGAATACAAGATCATTGGATTGGAAGCTACAACGAATGTAGCTCGCAAAGCGCGAAGCGCATTCCGGGGCAAGAGCAGGGCATGGTTCATTATCTGAGAGCGGCGCCCTACCTTGGCGAATGGCGCGCGCCGTAGAACTCAGATTTTCGACCTTGAAACAGCCGGGAAAGACGCCACGACGCGCGCGTCGCGAATTGCGGCCGTGAACGTGGCGTCTCTTCCCGCCTTCGGCCCCCTCGCTGCGCTCTCCCCAGCCCTTCTGCTCCGCTGCAAGTGTTCCCTTGTCCCGGAGGGAGAAGGGAGCGTCGAGTCCCCGCCCGAGCGGGGAGGTTCAAGGTTCAAGGGAAAGCGTAAAAAAACTTGCCCCGCTTCACTAGTTGGAATAGATTTCGATCATCCACGACCCACAGAGGAGACTGCCATGATCGACATGCATGCACACTGGAGGCCCGCCGAGCTGACTGAGGCGCTGCGCGCACGCACCCGGGAACCGCGCATTGTGCGCAATCAGGACGGCGTCGAGGTGTTGAAGACACGGGTTGGTGAGGAGCCGCTGTCTCAGGCGTTCGATAACGTGGACAGCTACCTCGCCAGGATGGACCGCCAGGGCGTCACCACTAGCGTGCTGTCGCTGCTCGGCATGTGCTGCTGGATCGAGTCGCAGCCGCTTGAGGTGTCTGTCCCGCTGTGCCGGCTCGTAAACGACAGCCTTTCCAAAATCTGCCAGAAGCACGCGGGTCGCTTCACCGCCCATGCTGCGCTGCCGTTGGTGGATATTTCTGCCGCCGCTGCCGAGCTCGAGCGGGCGCTGGGGCTGCCGGGCATGGTCGGCGCGCAACTGCCGGCGAATGGTTTCCTCACCGGCAAGGTCGCAGAAAAGATGCG
>JANMXV010000587.1:0-1087 GCA_031381325.1 Betaproteobacteria bacterium
TCCTGTGACGAACTCAGTGCGGGCGATTGCATCAGCAGAAAGGTACCGATATCCATGTTGATCCTTTGTCGACGTGAGATATAACAATTATTTATTCAGGTTTTATGCCGCCAGCCTGAATAACCCGGGTCCATTTATCGAGTTCGCGCCGCAAGAAAATACGCATCTCCTCAGGCGTCATGTCGAATGCGATCGCGCCCAGGTTTGCAAATTGTTGTTTCACGGCTGCGGTTTGCTTGATCTGCTTCACCGCATCATGCAAGCGGTTGACGACGGAGGGCGGCGTGTTTGCGGGCGCGACAAGCAGGTAGAACAGCAGGCCCTCGTAGCCGGGCAGACCACTTTCGGCAATCGTCGGAATGTCCGGCAGGTTAGGCACACGCTGCGCAGTAGCCACTGCCATCGCTCTGACTTTCCCCGACTGTATATGCGGCAGGATCACTACGGCGTTATTGAACGCGAACGGCACATGGCCGCCCAACCGCGCGACCAGCGCGGGCGCATCGCCGGGATACGAAACCTGCAACATATCGATGCCCGCCATTTGCTTGAACAGCGCCATGTTTAGATGCGAACTGGAGCCTATGCTCGAGGCGCCGTGCGTGAGTGCGCCGGGCTTGGCCTTGGCGAGCTTGATCAGTTCGGCCACCGTCTTCGCGGGAAAAGAAGGATGCGCGACGAGCACGCCCGGCACATGGGCCATCATCGCGACAGGGTCGAAATCCCGAATCGGGTGATAGGGCAATTTTCCAAAAAGGGGCAAACCTGTGGTGAGTACTCCGCCGTAGGTGAAAAATAAAGTGTAACCGTCGGGCGTTGCCTTGGCCGCAGCCGCGGCGGCAATGCGCCCGCTGGCGCCGCCGCGATTGTCTACCACCACCGGCTGCGCCCACAGATCAGTCAGGCCCTGTTGCAACAGACGACCCAAAATATCGGTTCCGCCACCGGGCGGCGAGGGGATGATCAGCCGTATCGGTTTAGTCGGATACGCCTGTCCTGAGCCTGTCGAAGCGGGTTGCGCCAGGACATGCTGCGTAAACGCAGCCATGGTAAACACCGTGAGCACGGCGGTCACAAACGCAGTTCG
>JANMXV010000603.1:0-1703 GCA_031381325.1 Betaproteobacteria bacterium
CGCGTGACCCCGAACGCGTTTCGCTGGTTTATACGGTGGATAGCACGTGGCGCAATCGCGCCGAGTTCCTCAGCGGACGCCCGGCCATTGTGCAGTTTCTTACGCGCAAATGGCAGAAAGAGCTCGACTACCGTTTGATCAAAGAACTGTGGGCGTTTCACGAGAATCGCATCGCCGTGCGCTTTGCCTATGAATGGCACGACGACTCGGGCAACTGGTTCCGTTCGTACGGCAATGAGAACTGGGAGTTCAACGAACACGGGCTGATGCAACGCCGCATTGCGAGTATCAATGATCTTCCCATCACTGCAGCGGAGCGCAAATACCACTGGCCGCTGGGCCGCCGTCCGGATGAGCACGCGGGACTGTCGGAACTAGGCCTTTGACGCGTACGAGTCGAATTTTAAGAATTTATTTAGGGAACCGCGTCTGTGAATAGGTAACACAAAGCCCACCGCTATCCCGCAGCGTCACAGCAAATGGTTACTGCCCCGGCTTGAAATTCGTTTCGCGGATTAATTTGATCAGTCGCTCGCGTTCAGACTGCAATGCCTTGCCGGTCTCTGCCGGTGAGGTATAGCGCGGATCGGTGCCTTGCGCCGCTAACTTTTGTACGTCCAACTTATGCCGGCCCGATTCGCGAAATCAAGTCCCGCCATCAGCGGCGCTCCCGCCAGCGACGCGGCAAAGTTGAGTTCTCCGGGCCGTTGCTTCGCCAGTGCGATGAGTCCCTTCACATTTTTGACGGGCAAACTCGGATGCACACACAGCACGTGTGGCGAATAGGCGATGACCATCACCGGTGTCAGATCACGCAGATAGTCGAACGCCGGCTTCGGATGCGAAAGATAGGACACCATCACCGAACCCATATCCGTCGCCAGCAAGTCGTGTTGGCGTCGGCTAAAAAACGATCCACAATCGATAAAAATTCTTCCGGCTTCTCGTCGCTCGGATAATGCCCCAACTCCGGTATGGTCACGATTTGCGCCTGCGGCAGGGCCGTCTTCAATGCCTGCTGTGTTGCCGGGGGCACGATGGTGCTGGCACCGCCCAGCACATAGATGATCGGCGCCTTGATCTTGCGCACTGTTGCCCATAGCTCGGTGGGCACGAACCCTTTGAGTATCGCCGGATCGCGCTTCCATACGATGCGGCCGTCGGCGCGCGCTTTTGAACCGTGTTGCGCGAGATTGCGCAGAATCGCATCGGGCGCTCGCGGGTTTTCGATCTTGATCTGCACCAGCATTTCGTCGAGTGTCGCCCAGCCGTTTGCTTCCTTGGCCATGCGGTCGCCGCGCCGGTTAGAAATCGCCGCCGGGCGCTCGGGGCCTACGTCTTCGACAATCACCGACGACACCCAATCCGCATGCAGGCCCGCAATCATCTGCACCACGCGCCCGCCGGTCGATGCGCCCCACAATACGATGTTGCGCAATTTGAGTTGCTGAATCAGCGCTTCGATATCACTCACGTAGTCTTCAACCAGATAAGCGCCCTGCGCATGCCAGCCCGAATCGCCGTGCCCGCGCATATCGATGGCGATCACATGGTGGTTTTGGGTGAAGTGCGGCGCGACATGATCAAAGGTATGCGCCACCCGCGCGATACCGTGCAGCAGAATCAGCGGCTGTTTGCCGACATTGCCCCAATCGAGGTAATGAATTTGCAGGCCGTTTACCGTGGCGAATTTATCGGTTGGT
>JANMXV010000544.1:0-1202 GCA_031381325.1 Betaproteobacteria bacterium
AAACACAATCAGGAACTCAGGCAAATTCAAAACGTGCGCTCACCCTCGATCGTGATGCGGTGCATGACCCTGCGATATCCGTAGTAGTCGTTCACCGGATAGTGCAGCGCGCGGCGGTTGTCCCACACCGCCATCGAACCAACCTCCCAGCGGAAGCGGCAGGTGAATTCCGGCCGCGTCGCGTGGTTGATCAGGTAGGTCAGCAGGGGCCGGCTTTCTTCTTCGCTCATGCCGGCGATCTGGCGCGTGATGCCGATGTGGCAAAGGTACAGTGCCTTGCGCCCGGTTTCGGGGTGCTGCCGCACCAGTGGGTGCTCTGCGGGTTCGGCATCAACCTCGGGGGCGGTCGGCGCCATGGCCGCCGGCCTTTTTTTCTTTTTGTCGTAGATGCTGATGGTGCGCAGGTTGGCGATCATCGCCTTCATGCCATCCGATAGCGTGTCGTAGGCCATGTGAAGATTGGCGAACAGGGTGTCGCCGCCGACGGGTGGCACCTGTTTTGCGTAGAGGATGGTGACGCGCGCGGGGGTCGGTGTGAACATCTGGTCCGTATGCCAGTACTCGCCGAACACCGTGGTGTCGTCCTCTTTTTTCACGATCTCTATGATCCCCGGATGGTCCGTCAAACAAGGCATATGCGGATGCAGATGGACGTCGCCCCAATGCTTTGCGAACGCCATCTGTTGCGCAGGCGTAATCTTCTGGTCACGGAAAAAAATCACGCCATGATCCAGCAGCACCTGATTGACTGCGCGGAAGGACTGGTCATCCATAGGCCGTGACAAATCGACGCCGCGGATTTCCGCACCCATGCCGCCGGTGAGCGGCCGGATGTCCAGTGGGTCGGGAGCGTCGAGTGCGTCAATAGGCTGATTGAGGATAGCGGAAATTTTAACCTCCATAATCACGAAGCACGAGCGGGCAATGTATTCCCCTGCCGGCGTGCGGTCAACCGCATGAAACCTTCCGGGTAAGGCGCAACGGGTTGCGCCGACCTACTCCCCACGCAATCCCGTCGCTTTAACAATCGGCGCCCACTTCGCAACTTCGGCGCGTATCGCGGCTGCAAACTGATCGGGCGTATCGGCGATGATCTCGTACGCTTCCCCGCGTAAACGTTGCTGCACGTCCGGCAGCTTCAAAATTCTCACCAGCTCGCTGTTCAGCCGATCGACGATGGCGCGCGGCGTTGCGGCAGGGGC
>JANMXV010000744.1:0-1821 GCA_031381325.1 Betaproteobacteria bacterium
GCCTGCACCGCGCCATCGATCGCTGCGCGCCGGGCAGTGGGGCCGGTCTGGCCGTAACCGGTGAGAGAGCAGTAAATGAGTTTTGGATTGAGTGTCTTAAGATCGTCATAGCTGAGACCGAACTTGGCCATGCCGCCTGCGACCAGATTCTCCACAACGATGTCGGACTCGGCGGCAAGCCGGCGAAATATGTCCCGGCCTTTGGGCATGCTGAAGTCGAGCTGCATGGATTTCTTGTTCGCCGCCTGCGCAAGAAAACTGTGGCTCATGGCATGTTTGGCAAGCCCGTTTCCGGCGCCTGCGACCAGGCGCATGCTGTCGACTTCCCTGGGATTGTCGATCGTCAGCACTTCAGCGCCATGCATGGCAAGCTGATAGGTCGCAAAAGGCGCGGCGATCTGGCGCGCCACGGCAAGCACTTTAATGCCGTCGAAGAGATTTCCGCTATTCACCGTTAGGCTCCCTATATAGATGCTACGTCAACCCGGAATTTTACCGGCTACAGGAGGATTCAGTGGAGAAGAAGCGCAGGCGGGTGCGATTCAAACTGATGTGGGGTCATCCATTAGTGATTGTGTTGAGTAGGGCGGGAGCTATCCCGCCTTATGCGATTACCACGAAAGGCGGGATGACTCCAGCCCTACGAATTTTGTGAACGCGCAATAGCCTGCAGCTTCGAATGTAAAATCTGGTTTTAAGACGGAAGCATGAACACTGCTAGCTGAGGGTATGTTCATCCGCGTTCATCTGTGGCTAAATCCAACTTACGCTTCATGTGAAACCGTGATTCCCCCATGTCTGTCCCCGCTATCCTGATTACCCAGTGCCTGCAGCATGACTTCGTGGCGCCTGTGGGGCGCTACGATCCGCTGCCGAATCTGTTGCATATCGGTTTCGAGGAAGCGCGGCGGCTGATGGGCGAAAACCCCGACGAAGGTCCGGTAGCACGCGTCATGCGCTGGTCTGACCGGATTTCCACTGGAGGTGATGGGTCACGAAATCGGCCAACGACGCTGCTGTATCCAGCGCGGATCCGCACAAGGAGCCGCTTGACCTTTATATCGGCATTGATTGTTCCGGTTCGATGCCGAATCCGGCTGTGAACCTGTCATATCCGGTGCTGGCGGGATTTATTGTGGCGCTGTCGGCGTTTCGCGCGGGCGGGCATGTGATGGCGTGTGATGGCGTGTTTGTCGGGCGAACCCGGCAAATCCATCGCCCCCGACGGCTTTCACCGCGATCAGGAGTCGGTATCGCGCCTGCTCACCGATTATCTGGGCAGCGGTTACAGTTACGGCATATTTCGTCTCGACGACATGGCAAAAGCACTCGTCAAGCTGCGGCGGCCGGTGCATCTGCTGATCATTACCGATACCGATTTTTACCTCGCTGGCAGAGGTGCAAGGCAAGGGCAACGCGCAACGTGAAGGCTGGCAGGCCGCCGAAGCGGGCTTGCGCGAGGCGGGCGGTGGCGGCACGATGCTGCTGCACGCGACGACGGCACATCTCAAATCATTCGCAAAGTATGTCGAAAGGCTGAAGTCGCAAGGCGGGCGCGTGATCAACGTCAACGACTGGAAAGATGTGCTGGAATTTGCGCGGCAGTTTTCGCTATAACTGTGGAGTCGAAAATGACCACGCCGGCAGCGGTAAGGTGCGCACTGCGCACGCGTTTCGTTGATGAATGGTGCGCGATGCGCACCCTACAACGGATTGTGAGATAAATGCGGGTGGCTTGTAGGATGCCGGTGAGCACAGCGAACCGCATCAATCGCGGGCATAGGGCACACGACCGATGCGGTTCCTTCGTCACCGCATCCT
>JANMXV010000751.1:0-4196 GCA_031381325.1 Betaproteobacteria bacterium
CGGTAATGTCCCTGATGACCTTGGCTGCATTGTCTTTGAAGTAGCTGATGGGTTTAACTTGCTCGGAGAGTTTCATGGGGGCGCTCCACAGAATAATTATCAGTCATTTTAAAGACTGAATTTAGCCTCGTCAACGTCGCCTTCAGCTATTATCAGTGAAAAAATAGAAAATATGAGGCCATGATGCAAATCGAAAAAACATAAAATAATTAAATAAAAACAATAAGTTACTGTACCTCCCGCGCACGCTTGGCGTCAGGCCGTTCATTGCGCAAACCTAAAACCGCGCAATATCCGGAAACTTTTCCTGCCCCGCATGCACATGCATACGGCCCATCTCCGCGCAGCGGTGCAGCGTGGGCACGGCCTTGCCGTGATTGAGCAGGCCCGTGTTGTCGAATGCGTGCTTCACGGCATGAAACATTGCCAATTCCGGTGCGCGAAACTGATCGCACATGGCGTCTATTTTTTCCACGCCCACGCCGTGTTCTCCGGTAATGGTGCCGCCGACATCAATCGACAGTTTTAATATCGCCGCACCAAACTGCTCGGTGCGCTCGAGCTCGCCGGGCTGGTTGGCGTCGTAAAGAATCAGCGGATGCAGATTGCCGTCGCCTGCGTGAAACACATTCATGCAGCGCAAGCCGTATTCCTTGGAGAGTGCAGCGATGGCGTTCAGCACGCGCGGCAATGCGCGCTTGGGTATGGTGCCGTCCATGCAGTAGTAGTCGGGCGACACGCGTCCGGCGGCCGGAAATGCTGCTTTGCGCCCGGCCCAGAAACGAAGCCGCTCGGCTTCGCTTTGCGATACGCGTACTTCGGTGGCGCCGCTTTGCTGCATCACTGCTTTCATGCGTTCGATTTCATCGGCGACTTCTTCCGTGGCGCCGTCCGATTCACACAGCAAAATCGCCTCGGCATCCAGCGGATAGCCGGCGTTGACGAAAGGCTCCACCGCGCCGGTGGTGATTTTGTCCATCATCTCCAGTCCGGCAGGGATAATGCCTGCCGCAATGATATTCGCTACCGCTTGTCCAGCCTTAACCACATCGTCGAACGCGGCCAGCACGCATTGCGCACGCTCGGGCTTGGGCAGCAGCTTGACGGTGACTTCGGTGATAACGGCCAGCAGTCCCTCCGAGCCGGTCAGCAGCGCCAGTAAATCGTAACCGGCCGCGTCGAGTCCCTCACTGCCGATCTCCATGAACTCGCCCTCGACGGTGTAAGCGCGCAGCTTCAATATATTGTGTACGGTGAGGCCGTACTTGAGGCAATGCATGCCGCCGGAGTTCTCGGCGACGTTGCCGCCGATGGAGCACGCGATCTGGCTCGACGGATCGGGCGCGTAATAAAGCTCATGCACTGCCGCAGCTTCGGAAATTGCCAGGTTGCGCACACCCGGCTGCACGCGCGCGCTGCGCGCCAGCGGATCGATCTCGATGATGCGCATCAGCTTGGCCAGCGACAGCAGCACGCCATTACCCAGCGGCAGCGCGCCGCCGGAAAGCCCGGTACCCGCGCCGCGCGGTACGACTGGCACTTTCATGCGATGGCAGGTTTGCAGCACGCGCTGCACCTGTGCTTCGTTTTCCGGCAACGCCACCACCATGGGCACCTGCCTGAACGCCGACAGGCCGTCGCACTCGTAGGGCTTGACGTCTTCCGCGTTGAACAGCACCGCCGATTCCGGCAGAAACGCGCGCAATGCGTGCGCCATCTGTCTCTGGCGGGCAAAATCTATAGGCACGACGGCGTGAGCACTCATGCGCGCATTCTAGCAAACGCAGCGTATTGACTCTGCGCTGTGCGCAAGTTACGTTGCGTCTGTATCAGCGAGTTTTCCACAGTACGTGACAAACCAATTCCGTTCGCCCCCGGATCGAATCCGGGGCAGGCTCTGAGTTTGTCGAAGGGCAACAGGGCTTCGACAAGCTCAGCCCGAATGGTGCACTGAATTTTGAAAAGATCAATAGTGACGGAGGGAAACATGAAAAGCAGAATGGTTCGTGCTGCCATCGGGGCCGGCGTGGCATTTGGGGCCTGCTTGATTACGCTGACTGCAGCAGCTCAGCAAACCGCTTCGACAAGCTCAGGACAGGCTTACCCCACGCGACCGGTACGGCTGGTGGTGCCGTTTCCGGCCGGCGGCACGGCGGATGTGCTGGGGCGCATGATGGCGCAACGCCTGAGCGCGCAGTACGGCCAGCAGATGGTGGTCGAGAACCGTCCGGGTTCAGGGGGGCATGTCGGCGCCGAGTTTGTCGCGCGCGCTGTGCCCGACGGCTACACCATCATGTTCGGCACCATCGGCATTCATGCGGCGTACGGCATTTACTCGAAGCTCTCCTACGATCCGGCGAAAGATTTGCAGCCCGTGAGCCTGCTGGCTGATTTGCCCAACATACTGGTGGTGCATCCGTCGGTGCCCGCGCGTACCACCAAAGAATTCATTGCGCTCGCCAAATCACGGCCGGGTGAACTCAATTTCGGCACCGCGGGCAGCGGCTCGTCGACGCATATGATTGGCGAATTGTTCAAAGTGGTCGCGGGGGTGAATCTCACGCATATACCGTACAAGGGCAGCGCGCCGGCGATGGCGGATTTACTCGGCGGGCAAATTCATCTGATGTTCGAGAACCTGCCGGTGGCGATTCAGCATGTGCGCGCCGGGAAAATTCGCGCCATCGGCATGACCAGCCGGCAGCGTTCGCCGAGCATGCCCGAAGTGCCCACCATCGCCGAGTCGGGGCTGCCGGAGTACGAAGCCACTGCGTGGTTCACCATCGGTGCGCCGGCCAAGGCGCCAGCGGACATCGTGCGCAAGCTCAACGCCGATATCGATGCATGGCTGAAAGCGCCGGATATGCAGGCGCGATGGAAGGAAATGGGCGTTACGCCGCTCGGCGGTTCAACCGAAGTCGCCGCCAGGTTTTTTGCCAGCGAAACCGTGAAGTGGAACCGGGTGATCAAGGCCGCAGGCATACGTGGGGACTGAAGCAGTTCAAAAACGATTAACCACAGATGAACACAGATACACACAGATAAAATCATTTAAAACATATGATTACGTAGCACAGTTGTCCGCGAATCTGTTTTGCGCTTCATCTGTGTTTATCTGTGTTCATCTGTGGTTAAAAAGGTTTCGTTTTTCTATACAAGGCGCACATGGTTAATAAATTCAACGCCGTTACACTGGAGATGCTGTGGACGCGGCTGATCTCCATCGTCGATGAGGCCGCCGCCGCGCTGGTGCGTACCTCGTTCTCGACCATCGTGCGCGAATCGAATGACTTCGCTTGCGTGCTGACCGATGCGCGCGGGCGTTCACTGGCGCAGGCGACCGATAGCATTCCATCATTCATCGGCACGGTGCCGCGCACGATTCGTCATTTCCTCAAGGAGTTTCCGGTTGAGACGCTGGAGCCCGGCGACGTTTTGATTACCAACGACATCTGGCTCGGCACCGGCCATCTGCCGGACATCACCTGCGCCAAGCCGATATTTCTGCAACGCAGGCTGGTCGGTTTTGCCGGCTCGGTTGCGCATGCGCCGGACATCGGCGGCAAAATGCGCTCTGCCGATGCACGCGAGGTGTTCGAAGAAGGCTTGCAGATTCCGGTGATGAAGGTCATTCGCCGCGGCAGGATCGATGCGACGTTTGAACGCTTCGTGCGCAAGAACGTGCGCGTGCCGGATCAGGTGATGGGCGATTTGTGGGCGCAGTTCACCGCGCTGCATCTGATAGAAAATCGCGTGCTGGCGGTGCTCACTGAACACAAATTGCCTACTCTGGAAGTGCTGGCGGATGAAATCCACCGCCGTTCGGAAGCGGCGATGCGCGCGGCGATACGCGAGGTGCCCAACGGCGTTTACCGTCACAGTGCGGTTTGCGACGGATTCGAGCAGCCCATCGAACTCAAGATGGCGATGACGGTACACGACGAAGCCATCGCTATCGACTTTGCCGGTTCTGCGGCGCAGGTGCCGCGTTCGATCAACGTGTGCCTGGCTTACACCAGCGCTTACACCTCGTATGGCGTAAAGGCGGTGCTGTCGCCCAACATTCCCAACAACGAAGGCGTGTTGCGGCCGATCACCATCACCGCGCCGGCAGGATCGATACTCAATTCCACGCCGCCCGCTGCCGGCGGTGCGCGCGCGCTGATGGGACATTTTCTGCCGATGATGGTGATCAC
>JANMXV010000827.1:0-4572 GCA_031381325.1 Betaproteobacteria bacterium
GTTCTTGGTCAGTGCCGGGTGGTGTAGTTTGGGTTTGGCTATGTAGGTCATTGGGTTCCTTGGTCGGGATATTTCCCTCATCCCCGGCCCTTCTCCCGAAGGGAGAAGGGAGATATTAGGCGCTGATGCGCCCGGTTTTGATGGGCACTACGGTGTGCGCCGCGATATGTTTGGAAATATGATCGACGATGAAGCGCGCGGTGATCGGCGTGCCGTCATAGTGCAGTACCGAAATCAGGCGTTTCGGATCGATCTGGCCTTCGTTGACCAGCATGGATTTCAATTGCGCATCGCGGTTTTGTTCGATCACGAACACACCCGGATGCGCGGCGATGAAGCCATTGATCTCATCCGCGAACGGGAAGCCGCGCACGCGCAGCGCATTGATGTGTATGCCGCTCTCAGCCAGCACGTCGAGCGCTTCCTGCATCGCCGGGCTGGTGGAGCCATAGAAAATCGCGCCCATGCGTGCGGGCTTTTTCGACGCATGCAACACCGGCAAGGGCACCAGTTTCTTGGCGGTCTCAAATTTTCGCAGCAGGCGCGTGACGTTCTCGATGTAATCGGGACCGGCTTCGCTGTAGCGCGCGTAACGGTCTTTGGTAGTGCCGCGGGTGAAATAGGCGCCGTGTTGGGGGTGCGTGCCGGGGTAAGTGCGGTAGGCGATGCCGTCGCCGTCGACGTCGTTATAACGGCCGAAATCGGCGCCCGCCTCCAGTGCTTCGTAGGTCATGACTTTGCCGCGGTCGTAGGCCTTCTCGTCATCCCACGCCAGCGGCTCGCACAGGCGCGTGTTCATGCCGATGTCGAGATCGGTCATCACGAATATCGGTGTTTGCAGCCGCTCGGCGAGATCAAACGCCTGCGCCGTCATGTCGAAACATTCTTTTGGATCCTCGGGGAACAGCAACACATGCTTGGTATCGCCATGCGATGCATAGGCGCAGGCCATCAGGTCGGATTGCTGCGTGCGCGTAGGCATGCCGGTCGAAGGGCCGCCGCGCTGCACGTCGATCAGCACCACCGGAATTTCGGCGAAATAGGCGAGGCCGATGAACTCCGTCATCAGTGAAATGCCGGGGCCGGAGGTGGTGGTGAACGCGCGCGCGCCGTTCCAGCCCGCGCCGATGGTGATGCCGACCGAAGCGAGTTCATCTTCACCCTGAATGATGGCATAGCGCGCCTTGCCGGTTTCGGGTTCCGCGCGCAGCTTTTGGCAATACTTGATGAATGCTTCGGCGAGCGAGGATGACGGCGTGATCGGATACCACGCGCACACGCTTGCACCGCCGTAGACCGCGCCCAGCGCCGCCGCGCTGTTGCCGTCGATGAACACTTTGTTGCCGACGTTGTTCGAGCGCTGGATGCGGATGCCCAGCGGGCAGGTGAGATGCTGTGTGGCGTAGTCGCGGCCCAGTTTCAGTGCTTTCGCATTCGATTGCAGCAGCGCTTCCTTGCCTTTGTATTGCTCGGAAAAGAGTTTTTCGATTTCCGCTGGGTCGATATCCAGCAAGGCGGATAGCGCACCGACGTAAATAATGTTCTTGAACAACTGGCGCTGACGCGGATCGGAGTAAGTCGCGTTGCAGATTTCGGTGAGTGGAATGCCGATCACGTTGATGTCGTCGCGGAACTTCGATTTCGGCATCGGCTTGGAACTGTCGTAAAACACGTAGCCGCCGGCTTCGATTTCCTTCAGGTCTTTGTCCCAGGTCTGCGGATTCATCGCGACCATCAGATCGACGCCGCCGCGCCGGCCCTGATAGCCCTGTTCGTTGACGCGCACTTCATACCAGGTCGGCAGGCCCTGAATGTTCGACGGGAAAATATTGCGCGGCGACACCGGTACGCCCATGCGCAGAATGGCGCGCGCAAAAAGTTCATTGGCCGACGCCGAGCCGGAGCCGTTGACGTTGGCGAACTTAACAACGAAGTCGTTGATTGCTGTGATTTGTTTCATGTTGTTCGTAATTTGGATTCCAGAAAATCTTTTTTTGCCACAGAGGACACAGAGATCACAGAGAGACTTGTGAGTTGATCTTTCAGTGGTTTTCTCTGTGTGCCTCTGTGTTCTCTGTGGCTAATTCGTTGTTGAACCTTACGCTGCTTTGCGCTGCGGCGATTTTGTCTTATGGCAACCCGGGCCGGCGTTGGTCATTTCCAGCAGAAACTTCTGCATGTCCCACGCGCCGGTGGGGCAGCGCTCGGCGCACAGCCCGCAGTGCAGGCACACGTCTTCGTCTTTGGCCATGATGCGGCCGGTCATCTTGAGCGTTTCCGACACATACAGGTCTTGCGTCTTGGCATGCAGCGACGGCGCGCTCAACTGGGTGCGCAACGCCGCTTCTTCGGCATTGGGCGTGAAGGTGATGCAATCCATCGGACAAATGTCCACGCAGGCATCGCACTCGATGCACAGCGTCTCGGAGAACACCGTTTGCACATCGCAGTTGAGGCAGCGTTGCGCCTCGGCGAAGCCGGACAGCGGATCGAAGCCGAGTTCAACCTCAACCTTGATGTCTTTCAAGGTGATTTTTTTGTCTTTCCAAGGCACGCGATTGCGCAGCGCGTCGGAGATATCGTTGTCGTAGCTCCACTCGTGGATGCCCATTTTCTGCGACACCAGATTGGTCATCGGGTCGGGGCGCTCCTGTAGATTTTCGCCCTGACAGAATTTGTCGATGGACACCGCAGCGTCGTGGCCGTGTGCTACTGCCCAGATGATGTTCTTGGGGCCAAACGCAGCATCGCCGCCGAAAAATACTTTCGCGTTGGTGGATTGCATGGTAATTTTGTCCACTACCGGCATTTTCCATTGGTCGAATTCGAGGCCGATATCGCGCTCGATCCAGGGAAACGCGTTTTCCTGACCGATGGCCACCAGCACGTCGTCGCATTCAACCAGTTGCTCCGGCTCGCCGGTGGGCACCAGGTTGCGCCGCCCTTTGGCGTCATACTCGGCTTTGACTTTTTCAAAAGTCATTCCGGTTAATTTGCCGTTGGAATTGATAAACGCCTTGGGCACCATGAAATTGAGTATGGGTATGCCTTCGTCCACCGCGTCCTCTTTTTCCCACGGCGAGGCTTTCATTTCCTCATAGCCGGAGCGCACAATCACTTTCACGTCTTCGCCGCCGAGGCGCTTGCTGGAACGGCAGCAGTCCATCGCGGTATTGCCGCCACCGAGCACGATCACGCGCTTGCCAATCTTGGTGGTGTGGCCAAACGACACGCTGTTCAACCAGTCGATGCCGATGTGGATGTTGGCCGCACATTCATTGCGGCCTGGTGCATCGAGGTCGCGGCCACGCGGCGCACCCGTGCCGACGAATACGGCGTCGTAGTTTTCGGCTAGCACGGCCTTCAGACTGTCGATGGTTTTGCCGGATTTCAGTTCGATGTTGCCGATGTCGAGGATGTAGCCGACTTCTTCGTCGATCACTTCCTCAGGCAATCGAAAGCGCGGTACTTGCGTGCGCATGAAACCGCCGCCTTTTTGATCGGCTTCGTATATCGTCACATGATAACCCAGCGGCGCCAGATCGCGCGCGACCGTAAGCGACGCCGGGCCCGCACCGATGCACGCTATGCGTTTGCCGTTTTTTTGTTTCGGCGCATGCGGCATGCGCGCAGCAACGGCGTCTTTGGTTTTGTTGTCGGCCGCGACACGCTTCAAGCGGCAAATTGCCACCGGTTCCGCATGCGGCACCCCGTGTTCCGAGGGCTTGCGCAATTCGACATTGCCTTCTTCCACGCGACCGCGACGGCAAGCCGGCTCGCACGGGCGGTCGCAGGTACGCCCAAGAATTCCGGGGAACACATTAGATTTCCAGTTGACCATGTAGGCATCGTCGTACTTGCCTGCGGCGATCATGCGGATATATTCAGGAACAGGGGTATGGGCCGGGCAGGCCCACTGACAATCGACCACTTTGTGAAAGTAATCGGGGTGCGAAATATCGGTGGCTTTCAATCACTACTCCGGAGTTTAGAAGAACTATCTTAACTATTTGTTTTTATTAAATATATTTTGGTGTCGCCAGGGACGTTGGGCGGCAAAGTGGCGGTAATACTACCCCTTTGTGACGAACCTGAAAAGAGCAGTAAAAACAAGGGTTAATAGCGCCATTCTCGTATTCGCTGCGACGGATTACACTTTGCGCACATAAGGTGAGGAGGCTCCGTATCAACCAGCTCCTGCGTAAGCCCGAAGTCGTGCCCGGTTCCTCGCGATGGGGATGGTAACGGTAGGCGGCGCCCCGGAGGTGCTGCGCGATTATCTGGCCGAGGAAATCAAGCGCTGGGGCAAGGTGATTGCGGATACGGGGGTGAAGCCGGAGTAGCGGCCAATATCAGGCAGTTTGCCGTGGCCGCCCCTGCACCACATACCAGAGGACGGCCATGCCAGTCAGTGCGACCGGAATCAGCGAAATGTAGTTGAGCAGCGTCCAGCCCTGCGTGGTGACCAAAGCGCCGGATAAAAAGGACGTAATAATCATCAGCGTGAACACGCAAAAATTGATCGCACCCTGCACCTTGTCCTTCTCCTCGGGCTGGTATGCCGTTAGCGAC
>JANMXV010000840.1:0-1540 GCA_031381325.1 Betaproteobacteria bacterium
CTTCTCCTTTGCCGAAAGTCAAACGTTGCGTTCAGTGGCGCGCTACCTGAGGCACATCCAAATCAACGCGTTGTTGGCCAGCCGGTAGGGCGCGCACTGCGTACCATCCGCGTTCCTTTCGCGTGCGCGTTTCGAGCCCTACGCCTGCATTTTGTGTGTCCGGTGCATTGCGTTGTCCGGGAAAGCATTATGGATACCTTAGCACACCACTAGCCGCCGCCACAATCAAAGCCCCCGCATCCTTCTGCAACAAAAACCCCTGTGCCACCGCGTTAGCCGCAGCCTTCCTCACCGCCGCGACGTAACCCGCATGATCGGTATAGCGTTCTTCCAGTGACAGGCGCGGGTCGCCGTTAGCCGCGCGTTCGGCTTTTGTTTTTGCGAACGGGATCATGCCCCCGGCGTACATGCAGAGCTTGTCTTTGTGGAACGGACGCTCGCCGCCGGCGGTGATGTTCCACCCGAGGTAGGTGCCGAGCGGGGCGTCGCGCAGCACGACCGGCACGCCGCCGACTTCGTTGCCGTCGGCGTCAACCTTAGGCACCAGCATTTTGATGATCTGCTTGATGCGCGGCGGTGCGTTGCTGGGCACGCCGGAGCCGTCGTTTGCATCGAAGCCCGCGCCCCAGTCGTAATCCAGCACCGGATTGATGAACCCAGGCTCTGGCGCGGTCGCTCGCAACCCCGGTAGTGTCGGAAAGCCCAGCGCTGCCTTGGTCGGTTCCACCAGTTGCCGCTCGCGCAGCGTCGGATAGCGGCTCGCGGGCGGCGGCGTGTTGCGCATGACCCAGTTGCGGAAGTGCGCCGTCAACGCGTTCATTGTCTCGGTACCGACATCATCTTTGGCTGCGTATCTAAAAAACGATGCGACATCGCGCCAGGCGGCAAAGCCGATGCCGAGCACGTACGGATTTTTCGCGGTGTACACCACCTGATAGAGCTTAGCCGGGTTGAAGCCGCCTTTCAGGCATATGTGAACCGGCAATTTTGTCAGCGGCTGTGCATCGTCAAACGTGCCGCCACTGCAGAACTTCCAGTCGGCGCTCGCGATCGATGTTTCGCCGGTGACCACGCCTTCCATCGATTCGTGATCGCGCGATACCAGTTTGGCTTTTGAGGTGTCCAGACTCTCCGGCATATAAGGCAGCGGATTGGTCTGCACCATCAGCGGCTGCGCATTCGCGCCGGAACGGTTGATGATTCTGCCGAAGACAGAACCGGTAATCGGCAAGCCGTCCGCGTACTTTGCGACCGGAACCTGCAGCCAGTGATTGGCGCCCGCGGTCATCGTCGAGCGCACCGTCGTGCCGAGTGCGGCACTCATGCCGGCGTTATCGCCCTGCCACGCGCTCGCGAGTCCTATCGGATGATCGAGAATGTTCGGTGCGTAACAACAAGCTACCTTAGCACACCACTATTGATTCAATGTAATTTGTTGTGGCGTAAACCTGGCAATTGTCCCCAAAGTTGGCCTCGCTTAGGTGCGGGACTCCCGCGCAACCATGGCAGAAAACAATGCCCGCTCTGGACTGCGCGTATA
>JANMXV010000881.1:0-4199 GCA_031381325.1 Betaproteobacteria bacterium
AATGTCGTAGCGTGCGAGGGTTTCGGGCCGCGCGCCACGCAACCACTCGCCTACCGAGGCGCCCACCGCCGCGCGTCCCATGCGCACACGGCACAAGCGGCGCGCGGCAAAACTATCCACGAACGGCGATCCCATCAACACTACGCGACCGATGTCGAGCCGGTGCGGCTCGTCCAGCATGCGCGCAATCAGCAGACCGCCGAGACTATGGCCCACCAGATTGAGGCGGCGTGCGCCCAGCGACTGGCAAAACGCAGCAAGGCGGCGCGCGTTTTCCGCCATGCTCATGCGCACCGAGGGGTAGGTATAGCGATCCACGGTGTAGCCCGCGCGCGCGATGCGCCGCGCCATCCATTGCATCAGCGCGCCGTGCATCCACAGGCCATGTACCAGCACCACCTGTTCATTCGCGGGCATGATCGTCAGACTGCCCGCCCGTCGTAGCGCGTGACGCCCGCTTCGGCCAGGTGCGCGACATCGCCCCATGACACTTCGATCCATGCGGCCTCGGTACGGCGAAAGGTATTCAGACTTGCATTGAGCAGCGGCGCATCGCGCCTTTCTTCCAACGGCATGTTACGCGCGGCCCGGTATAGCGTATCGAGCACCAGCCCGTGCGTTACCACCACAACGCTTTCACCCGCATGGGCAGCCGCGATGTTCTCCAGACAGGCAAGGCTGCGCATAAAAAACTGGCGCGGACTCTCGCCGCCCGGCACAGCGTAATCGGGATCGCGAGCGGAAAAACGCATATGTTCATCGGGATAACGCTGCGCCATTTCATCGTAAGTCAGCCCCTCAAACACGCCGAAGGTGCGCTCGCGTAACGCCGGCTCGCGCCGAATCTTGTGGCCGCTCGCGCGCGCAATCGCAGCGGCGGTGTCCCATGCGCGCGATAGATCGCTGCTATACAGCGCCGCAAACGGATGATGCGCGAGACGCTCGCCCACCGCCTGCGCCTGCGCGCGTCCCGTGTCGGACAACGGCGTATCGGTTTGGCCTTGCATGCGCCGTTCGCGGTTCCACGCGGTTTCGCCGTGGCGAATCAAAATCAGTTCAGTCATTTTTTAGCCACGGATAAACGCCGATAAACGAAGATTAAAAATAATATTTTGTTTTTTTAAAACAATGACTACTTCACACTATTGGCATAAAACCATTCACAATGGCAGTAACGAACTCTACTTCGGCGCGGCCTTGTCCTGCTGTCGTTTCTTCTGCGCTTCAGCGCGCTCGGCTTCTTGTTGTTCACGCAGCTTCTTAGTCTGTTCGCGCTCCGCTGCGTTCAATTCTTTTTGCGCGCGTTGCGCGTTGCGTATTTCCTCGGCGCGAGCGCGGGAGGCCTCGCGTTCCGCCGCACCCGCTTCACGCGCCGCGTCGCGTGCGTCATTTGCAGCCGCTTTCTTTTCAGCGTCCTCGCGCTGCGCCTTATCCGCTAGCGCCCGCCGCTGCTCGCGTTCCTTGGCGCGCTCGACGCGCACCCTGGCACGGGCGGCGCGCGCCGCATCACCGCCGGCTTTTGCCGCATCCCGTTGCGGTTTTTCCAGGCGAGCCAACGCTTCCTGACTTTGCGCGAGCGATGTCTGGCTGCTGCCCAACCGACGCTGACTCACGCGCACGCGACTGTTGGCGTTGTCGATTTTAGCTTTATCGCCGCTCTTGCGAATGTCTTCGAGCGTGTTGCGATCCTGTTTGAGCTGCGCGCGATCTTTTTCCATTTGCTGCCGAGCCGCCGCGATTTTAGCCTGGATGTCCGAGCGGCTGCCCGCCAGGGAAGCTTGTGCGCCCGAAGCGTTGGACGCAGGCGCCGGTGCGCCTGAAGTATTGGACGCGGGCGCTTGCGCGCTTGCGTGACCGCCCGGCAGCATCAATGTCGTCAACAAAATTATGGATATTCGATGCATTTTCACAGACTCAAAATCGAATAACGCCGCCACAGCGCATTCGGTAAACGCGTCATTGTAACGGTTCTGGTTATACTCGCCGTTACTTGCCATGAATGCCGCCGCGCACCGCGCATCCCGCCATGCCCAACCTTGAAGTTCTGATTTTTGCCCCGCTCATCATACTGGTCGCCTACCTGATCTTCGGCATATCCGGGTTTGGCTCGACATTGATCGCGGTGCCCCTGCTGGCACACCTGATGCCGCTGAAATTCGTGATTCCCGTGGTGGTCGTGCTCGATTGCGTCAGCGCCATCAGCATGGGGCTTAAACTGCGCGCCGATGTGTGGAAGGCCGAATTCATACCCATGCTGCCGTTTCTGCTGGTGGGGCTGCTGATGGGTGCGTTGGTGTTGTTGAAGGCGCCCACGCACTGGCTGCTCCTGGGATTGGGCGGATTTGTTCTGCTGTTCGGCGCCCATTATCTGATCGACCGCAAGTCGCGTGTCCGCCTGCCACGTTGGGCGGTAGCGCCCATAGGTCTGTTCGCGGGCACCACCTCATCGGCGCTGGGCGTGGGCGGCCCGCTCTACGTGTTTTACTTCACCGCGCGCGGTGCAACGCCGGAACAGATACGCGCCACCGTGCCGGCGGTGTTCTCGTTTACCACCGTCGCGCGCATCGCGATATTCGCCAGCGTCGGGTTATTCAATGTGCAGGTAGTGATCACCGCGGCAGCGCTGCTGCCGGTGGTGGCGCTGGGGCTGTGGTGCGGTCATCGGCTGCATGGACGGCTGACGCGCGATCAGGCGATACGCATCATCGGCGGATTGTTGTTGTTGAGTGGGGCGTCGCTCATCGTAAGGGCGCTGGCGGGCTGAACACGCTGACAAGCGTCCAACGCCTTCATCGTGCCCAGCGCGGCCTGGATTCAGAAAAGAACGGACAGTAAATTGAGGGCTGCGCGCTTTTGCGCAGATCCGGCTCACTTCCAGGTTAGCCCGCCTAGTCACGGAAGATGAGCTTCATTTCTGAAAGTACAAGCCCACGCCAACCTGGAAGCTCTGGATCTACACCATACTTTGAGCGCACGATCTGTTTCGCTTGCGCTTCGGCGGCCTGTCGAGCAACTTCGCTTACAACGGTTACGGGCTTGGGTGGTACAGGCAGGACTGGCGCCATTTGAGCAGGCGTTGGACGGAGAACTGCAAGGGCGGCTTTGCGAGCAGCCTCTGCCTGATATTCGAACTCAAACTGCTGAACGAGACGCTCTGTGTTCTCAATGAGAAGTTGCCGTTCCTCATCGGTAAGGTGGCGCCCTTCAGATGATGTGTAGGTTGGCATAGAGGACACCACCGGCCGCCCGAGGAATAGCTTTTTGAAGCACTCCGATCCGTAGACGCGGACTACCGAGTTCTCGCGCACGACATGAATGCGGCGAAAAACCGGGTGATTGCATCCGGCAGATTGGCAGCGTACTCGGTCGTCGCGGGGCACTTCGACGACGGCTAGTAACTGCGCGGAACTCATTTTGACTGTGGGCTAACGTGGAGGTGTGCGGCGCGCCGGGCACGCCGCTCGAAGAAGCGTGCGTGCTGGTTGCGCGTCCGCCACCACCGCCTTGTCAGACCGCCTAGCGAAGACCGGCTCTCTTAGCGACATCGCGTATCCGTCGACTATAGTTGGCTTCAGCACGCGGCATTTCAGTGGAGTTTATGCGAGTCCACTCGGAGTAGAAGTTCCCGGCTGCTTTGCGATGAGCTGCGATCAGTCGTGTCCCAACCGGACTTGAGTAGAACGCAATCGACGCCTTAAAGTCTTCCGTGGATAACTGTGCCGCATAGGACCGCGCGAGCGCCGATAAGAACTCCTGTTCGGTCGGCCGCGCGCACATCTCCTCGAAGTACTTGTTGGACGAAGCCGCTACGCGGAGGAAACAGCGCTGCCGGATTGAAGTCAAAATGTAACCTCATCCCCTCACACGAGGGGTTGTTCCACAACAACCTATGAGGTTACACCAAGATGAAATCATCGACCGAAGCAATATTCAAACAGAACTACCAGTTGCATCTGAAGCACCTGAAACTCAAAGGACTGCAACCCAAGACGATTGATGCTTATTCTCGCGCCATCCGCCGAATTGGGGAGCGCTTTGCTCATCAGATTGACAGTCTAACCGAGGGGCAGCTGACTGACTACTTTACCGAGCTCGTGGCCTCGCACTCCTGGAGTACGGTCAAGCTTGATTGGTATGGGTTGCAGTTCTACTACGCACATGTCTTGCGTAAGCCCTGGGCGGCGCCCGGTCTGATCAAG
>JANMXV010000013.1:0-1482 GCA_031381325.1 Betaproteobacteria bacterium
GCACCAGTACTCTTGTAAGGGACATGAATCATCTTGACGCGCGCCATGCTCAGGAACAACTCGGTCGATAAATGTGTGTTCCCGCCGACCCCGGTCGAGGCGAAAACGAGCGTGGCCGGATTGGCGCGCGCCAGCGCGATAAGTTCTTTGGTCGTTTTCGCCGGCAGTGCCGGATGCACCACCAGCACATTAGCCACGTAACCTAACTCGACCACGGGAATAAACGCGTCGAACGAATCGAAGGGTAGCTTGTGCGTGGCCGAGGTCGCAGAAAAACTGCCGGAGATATTCATCACCGTGTATCCATCCGGCGGCGCCTTCGCCGTCAACTCCATGCCGATCGCCCCGCCCGCCCCGCCACGATTGTCAATCACAAATTGCTGACCAAGCGCTTCGCTGAGTTTTTGCGCCACCGGCCGCGCCGTGAGATCGGAACCGCCGCCAGAGGCAAAGGGAACGATAACTCTTACGGCTTTGGCGGGCCAGGTTTGTGCAGATGCACTGGATGCCAGCGCCGCCGTAACAGCGGCAACCGCTGCACAGGTAAAACCAATCGAGGAGTTCGTTTTCATCGTTGCGCCCAATCGATTACGGGAACAGAGCATAGGGTATCAGTCACTCACGCCCTTCACACAATCGGGGGAATGCACGGCGAAGAGGATGCACAGCGGGATCGCAAACGATAGCACCCATTCTCGCGTGGATCATCGCTGCCTGTTTGAACGCCCTATTTCTTGAACGCGCCCGCGTGGTCTAGCTCCATCAGCGCCTGCGCTCCCGCACTAAACGTTGGCCCGCCGCCCGGCACAGCGGCAGACTGGATCGCTTCCAGCAGTTCCCGCTTGGTCGCCCCGTGCTGGATAGCGCGCTGTATGTGCGCGATGATGCCCTCCTTCCGACCGCGGAAGGCGAGAATGCCGATGATTACCATCTCACGATACTTGATCTTGAGCGCTTTCCCGTTGCCGATCGACAACTCGCCCAAGGGCTCACGCGCCGCGACGTATTCGGGATCTTCCTTCGCGACCCATTCCCAGAACGGGTATCCATAGACGCTGCTTGCCGTTTTGCTTGCCTTCTTCGCTTTCACCGTAGCCCTCCTTGAGTATATTGAACATCATTCAACGCCGGCTGCAACTGCTTGAATTCCACCGGCACGAAATCATAGCCGTCATGCGGCGCATGCACGATGAGGAAAAAAGCTTCGTCGCTTTTACTCGGATTAAACACCTCGTGCCGCACGCCCGGCGGCATGGCGCAAAATGCGCCCGGTTTAAGTTCAAAGATGCCATGCCCATGCTGGCCTTCGTAGCGGATTTCCAGCAAGCCTTTCACGCCCACGAACAGGTCATACACGCGCGAGTGCAGATGGCGTGGCACGCCCGACCCCGGTGCCACGCGAAACACAGCCGTTTGCACCGCGCCGTCTTCATGCATGATGCCTTTTTCGCAGCCGGGACGGCGTGAGGCGAAAGCTATTTT
>JANMXV010000024.1:0-10490 GCA_031381325.1 Betaproteobacteria bacterium
TACGATGGCTGGCTCCACTGTAGGCGGGCCTCGCAATACCCGGTATCAGGCGCGGCTGAAAGGGCCTTCGGGAACCGCCGCAATCGCGTATAGGGAAATCCCTACAACGCGCAAGCCTGCTTCATGGTCAGGACAATAAACATAAAAACATTTAAAAACAAATAGTTACAGAACAACTTCCCGGATAGACCGGCTTATGCTTAAGCGCCATCGAGCGGGAGCACGGCGTCGGCTAGGCGGTGCTCGAGCGCGTAACGGATGAGTTCGGCCTGGTTGGTCATCCTCATTTTTTCCAGAATGCGCGCCTTGTGCGTACTGACGGTCTTGGGACTAAGGTTCAACGTGTGCGCAATGTTGTTGACTGATTGCCCAGCCGCGATCAGCCGCAACACCTGAAACTCACGGTCGGACAGTTGCTCATGCGGCAACTGGCGTCCGCCGTCACGAACATTGTGAAACAGTGCCTCCGCGACGGCCGCTGACACATGCACGCCGCCGCCGGCGATCTTTCGTATAGCGCTCACCAGTTGATCGCTGGCGCTTTCCTTGGTGAGATAACCGGAAGCGCCGGCACGTATTGCGCGCACCGCGAATTGTTCCTCACCGTACATGCTAAGCACCAGCACCGGCATTTTCGGGCGCGCCGCTTTCACCAGCTTGATCAGTTCCAGCCCGTTACGCCCCGGCATGGACATGTCAGTAACCAGCACATCCCATTCCTGCTCACGCACCATGCGCAGCACATCGTTGCCGTTCGCGGCCTCTCCCGCCACCAGCAGATCGCCACTCTTGGCGAGTATCTGCTTCAATCCCTCGCGCACGATCGTGTGATCATCCGCGACCAGCACGCTTATCATGATACGCGTCCCCGCACGGTGCCAAACGCCGGAATTGTCGCTTCAATGGTAGTGCCTTTGCCTGCAACGCTGTGCATCTTGAAATCCCCCCCCAGCACATGCGCGCGCTCGCGCATACCGAGCAGTCCGAACGAGCGGAACTTGTGCTGATCGGCATTGCTGAAACCCACGCCATCGTCAGCTACCCGCACCACCACATTACCGGCCACACGGGCAACCGATGCATCAACATGGCCGGCATGCGCGTGCCGGACAACATTGGTCAACGCTTCCTGAACGATGCGAAATATTGCCGTTGCGGCATCCCCGCTTGCCCCGAGATCCTCTTCCGGCATGGACAATGCGGCGCTAATGCCGGTGCGCGCGGTAAAATCCCGCAGCAACCATTCCAGTGTAGGCGCAAGCCCCAGATTGTCCAGCATGACGGGCCTGAGATCGGCTGAAATGCGCCGCACCGATGTCACCGTAGCGTCAATCAGGCGCCGCATGTCTTGCGCTCGCTTGACGAGAGCTTCCTTAGGCATCTCCGGCTCACTCGCAATCACCGATGCATCCATCTTGAGCGCGGTCAATGCCTGCCCCAGTTCGTCATGCAATTCCCGTGCGATGCGTGTCTTTTCCTCCTCGCGAATTGACTGTAATGCAGCCGACAACTCGCGCAACCTGTCGCGTGATTCACGCACGTCGGCTTCAGCCCGTTTTTGATGGCGCAGCGATTCACGCAGTTCCTGCTCCATTCGTTTGCGCTCGCCGATGTCGTGAAACACCACGGACGACCCTATCACTTTGCCTGGGCGATCATGGATAAGAGAAAGGGTGATTGCCACCAAAATATCCGTGCCGTCCTTGCGCCGGCGCACCGTCTCAAAATGGGTGATGCGCTCGCCGCTCATGGCGCGTTTCGTCAGATCACGATGATCTTCAGGCGTATTCGGAGAGTAAAAGCTGCTGATCTCCATGCCAATAATTTCATCGCGGGCGTAGCCCAGTATTCGCGCCGCGGCAGGGTTGCAGGTAAGGATTCTGCCGTCCAGCGAATAACTAAAAATAGCCTCATCCGACGATTCAACAATGTCGGCATAGCGCTGCAACTCCTCGAGCGCGCGCAACCGGGCCGTAATATCGCGAAGGGTCACGATAAACCGCTTCTCCCCGCGAAAATCAATATGCGAAATCGTGGCATCAATCGGAAATTCCTCCCCGTCCGCACGCAGCCCGGTCAGCACGCGGTCGCCACCCATGGCGCGCACCGCATCCTGCTGCTGGCTGTATGCATCAAGGTGGCGCCGATGCACGGCCCGCGCACGGTGCGGGATAAACCGATCCAGCGGGGTGCCAATCGCCTCGCGCTCGGAACAGCCGAAGATGACTTCCGCTGCAGGATTGAATAACGCAATGTTGTATTGCGGATCGACGGCGATAACCGCATCCTTGGCCGAGCGGATGATTTCCTCGCCCAGCGCCGAGCGCTCGCCGGAAACGGTTGCGCCGCGCGAACCGGTGCGTATCGACGCTCGATTCGGCATGGCCGCCGATCCCGCCAATGATTGCTTACCCATTTAAGTGATGAATCCGGTTGTTTCGCGGATTGATATGTATCAACGCGTGTTGGGAGAAACGGCCTACCCTATGCTCATTCAAGGACGACAAATTCAACCCGCATTCTCACATACTTTCCAGCTTCCCAATCAAGAGTCAGCCGTGAAACGCCCGGACCTGCAGACGACGCGCGTGTTCCTGATCGACCGTTCGGCCTTTGTCTGTGATCGCCTCAGGGCGCTATTGACGGACGTGGCGATTGTCGTCGGACAGGCCTGCGATCCGGCGCAGGCCGCCGCAGGCGTCATCCGCCACCGCCCGGATGTTGTGATAGTCGATATGACGGTTGCGGAAGCAGATGAATTCCGGCTGCTGAAACAGATCAGCCGCGGCGGCCCCTCTACGGTTGTGATCGTACTTGCTGAACACATGGAGGACGCATTCCGCCAACGTTGCCTGCAGCTCGGGGCGCATTATTTTCTGGACAAGACGTACGAGTTCGAAAACATCCGCGCCATCATTTCCAATCTGCATGCGGACGGTGGCGCCGATTCGCGCACGGCATCGCCAACACCGATAATGGGAAAAAAGACACCATGAGCATCACCGACCGCATCGACGACATCACCTGCATACCCGCCGCCCGCCGGCAGGCGCGGCTGCCCGCCCCCAAAAGCGTCAAAATCGAAATATCGCCTCGATGCAATTACCGCTGCGGCTTCTGCGCGTTACGCACGCGCGAAGTGCAGCCCAAATGGGACATGGATTTCGACCTGTTCAAGCGCATTACGCGGGAAATGCGCGATGCCGGGGTCGAAGAAATAGGCGTGTTCTACCTCGGCGAGTCCTTCATGAATCCGCGGCTGTTGGTGGACTGCATACGCTACCTCAAGCAGGACATCGCCATGCCTTACGTGTTTCTCACGTCTAACGCCTCGATGGCATTCCCGGAGGCCGCAGAGGCTTGCATGCGCGCCGGCCTGGATTCGCTGAAGTGGTCGGTAAACGCAGCCGATGAAGTTCAGTTCGAAAAAATCATGGGCGTCGCCGGCAAACTATTCCACCGAGCGTTGGAAAACGTCAGCAGCACATGGGAAATACGGCTGGAAAAGGGTTACAAAACCGGACTCTACGCGTCGTCGATCCGTTACGATGGCGAGCAGCACGACAAGATGGAGACCTTGCTGAACCAACGCGTGCGTCCCTACGTGGACCAGCATTACTGGCTGCCGCTGTATTCCATGGGCGCTTTCGCAACGCAACGCGAAGAACAACTGGGATACCGCCCCACCGCGGGCAATCAGGGGCGTCTGGGCGCGCTGCGCGAACCGTTGCCGTGCTGGTCGGCATTTACCGAGGGACATGTCACCGCCGAGGGCAAGCTCTCCGCGTGTTGCTTCGACGCGACAGCGCATTGGACGATGGGCGATCTTAACCAGTTGCCGTTCATGGATGCATGGAACTCACCCGCATTCGTCAATCTTCGGGCGGCGCATCTGCGCAAGGATGTGCGCGGGACGGTGTGCGAAAACTGCATCGCGTATTGATCGGATTGAATACTATTACGTTACCTTTCTGGTCCAGGTTTCGAGAACTGATGCGCACGGCTATCAAGATCGGTAACCCCAAGGTTTCCGCATGATAGTGCCGAACGCGTCGCGAACTATGCAGCGTCGGCGTTGCCCAGCGCCGTGGAATTGAAGCCGCCGTCCACATAGACCACTTCTCCCGTTATGCCGCTCGCCAGATCGGAGAGCAGAAATGCGACCACATTGCCCACTTCCTCGATGGTGACGTTGCGCCGCAGCGGCGCCTGGCGCTCGTTGTAGGCGAGCAACCTGCCGAAGTTGCCAATCCCGGCGGCCGCCAAGGTCTTGATCGGCCCCGCCGAGACAGCGTTGGCGCGTATGCCCTGGGCTCCGAGACTGGCCGCGAGGTAGCGCACCGAGGCCTCGAGGCTGGCCTTCGCCAATCCCATGATATTGTAATTGGGCATGGTTCGGATCGCCCCCAGATAGGAGAGCGTCACCAGGGAGGCGCGGCGGCCCTGCATCATCGGTCGCGCCGCCTTCGCCAGCGCGGGAAAGCTGTAGGCGCTGATGTCGTGAGCGATGTGGAACGCGTCACGCGAGAGGGTATCGAGAAAATCGCCGGCCAGTGCCTCGCGCGGTGCATAGGCAATGGAATGCACGAGACCGTCCAGCGCGTCCCATTCGGCGCCCAGACCGTCGAACACCGCCTGGATCTCGACGTCGCTGGCGACATCGCACGGAAATAGAAGACGGCTGCCGAAATCCTTTGCCAGCTCGCTGACACGATCCAGGAAACGTTCATTCTGGTAGGTGAACGCCAGTTCGGCGCCCTCGCGGCAGGCTGCCGCCGCTACGCCGTAGGCGATGGAGCGATTACTCAGGAGTCCAGTGACGAGAATCTTCTTGCCGGCCAGAAAGCCCATACTTAGTTTCCCTCAATGCAAGTTGCGCATTATCGCAGCAATACCTGATCTCGATTGAGGAGGCCAATCAATTTAATTGTAGGCAGGTTGCTTGTCCAGCTCTCGTTTGCGCACATGCGCGAGCGCTACACTCAGTGCCACGCCAACGATGCATAGCCCGCTAATGCCGAGGAATCCCCACTTGAACGACCCGCTCATATCTTTTACCGCGCCCAGCGCATAGGCCGTCGCCAGGCCGCCCATATTGGCGAACAGGTTGCTGAAACCTATCACCGTACCGGTCGCGCGCCGCCCCACCACCTCCACCGGGATAAAGTACAGCGGCCCAAAGTAAATCTGCACGAATATCGACCCGCATGCGATGACAATGAGCAACGCCGACAGGGATTCCACCCACACCAGCAGCGCGCATGCGCACGCAAGCCCCGCCAGCGACGTACCAATGATCGCGGGTGGATTGCCGAGCCTGTCGGAGAGATAACCGCCCAGCGGATTGGCCAGCGCCGACAGCGCAGCGCTCATCGCAACCACAAACCCGACGGCTTGCAACGAAAAACCCCGCTCGACAACCAGCATCGACGGCAGCCAGAAGACGAAACCCGTCACCGCACTGAAGCGCACGATCTGGATCGCGCTGCACAACCACAACACCTTGTGCCGTAGCAGGTGCAGCGCTTCGCGAATGGCGAAGGGCCGCGCGCTGGTTTTACGCGCCTTCTCGCTGCCCAACGAATAAAACGCCATCGCCGCGCACACGCCCGCTGCAGCGAACAGCATAAACGCGGTTCGCCAACCCAGCGCAGCGGCGAGCGCCGGGCCCGCCAGCGCCAATAGAATATTGCCGGAGTAGGCGCCGAGCATGTAGAGGCTCATCGACGTGGCGCCGCGCTCGCGCGGATACCATGACGCCAGCAGCGCCAGTCCCGGCGCGAACAGCAACGCGCGGAACGCGCCCGCGACAAACAGATTGAGTACGGCCAGCCAGAAGGTATGAATCAACCCCAGCGTCAACGACAGTGCCGACCAACCCATCAGGCCGATGAAGAACAAGCGTCGCGGGCCGAAACGGTCGGCGAGAAAGCCAGCAGGAATCTGCCCCAGCGCGTAGCTCAGCGTCGCCGCAGCCGATAACACGCCGGCCTGCGTGTAGCTGATATGCAGATCCTCGCGGATCAGCGGCAAAAACAGCGCGAGACCGATAAACGTCAGACTATGGAATGCCTGGCATACAAATACCAAGGCGACATTGATAACGCGGCGCCGTGCTGCGGAATCTACGGGCGCAGTTACAACCGTACCCGTGACAGGGTTATGCACTAACGGACTGGCAGGACTAAGCATAGAAGGTTGAAGGACCACGAAAATTTAGGTCTTCAGTCTATCCACCTCCAACCTGCAAGACTTTGATCTGGGTTAAAACTTAGCGCCAAGAAACGATTGTTGTCGAATACCAGGCTCAGTCAGCAGCGGATGCTCTCAAGTTAAAAGCACATTTTTCCCTTCCCGATGAATTTCGCACGCATGGCAGGCGCGAATACCTTACTTATCACCGTGACCATATCTTTGAGCACTGGAAGATTGCCGCAGCGTTTCTGGAAAGCCCGACGAATGTAGCCGTGAGCCAATCCACCCGCCTTCGCAGAATTTGATGCACATCAAGAAAAAGAAAAATACCCCCTTCCGATGTCGCAAAAGACATTGACCACCACTAGATATAGGCCACAATCACCGGGCACCTACAACATACTGGATAGGCCGAGGAGAAAAAGTGGAAGTGATCGTAACAGGCACTGCGTCATTACCGTCACAAGTCGTCAAGCGTGATGGCAGTCTTAAACTCTTTGACGCAGCCAGAATATTGTCGGCGATATCGCTTGCTGGCGCGGCGACCGAAGAATTTGCAGAGCAAGAAGCACGGTGCATTACCACGAATGTGCTGCGCGTCATCACGCACCGATTCGAACGGCGTGCGCCGTCGGTCGAAGACATTCAGGATAGCGTCGAACAGCAGTTGGCCTCGGCGGGTTATTTCACCACCGCGCGCGCCTTCATCGCTTACCGTGTACAACACAAACTGCTGCGCGACGACTGCCGGACGCTACTCGACGTCGAAACCTCGGTCAACGAATACCTCGAGCAGCAGGACTGGCGCGTCAACGCCAACGCGAACCAGGGCTATTCGCTCGGCGGGTTGATTCTCAACGTGGCGGGAAAAGTCACGGCGAATTACTGGCTCAACCATGTCTACCCGCCGGAAATCGGCGCAGCGCATCGCGCGGCCGACATCCACATTCACGATCTTGACATGCTTGCGGGCTACTGCGCCGGCTGGTCGCTGCGCACGTTTCTCGCTGAAGGTCTCAACGGCGTGCCGGGCAAAGTGGAATCGCGGCCGCCGAAACATCTGTCCAGCGCGGTGGGGCAGATCGTCAATTTTCTCGGCACGCTGCAAAATGAGTGGGCCGGCGCGCAGGCGTTCAGTTCGTTCGACACCTACATGGCGCCGTTCGTGCGCAAAGACGGCTTGCCCTACCGCGAAGTAAAGCAATGTATTCAAGAACTTATATACAATCTCAATGTGCCTTCACGATGGGGCACGCAGACGCCGTTCACCAATCTTACTTTTGACTGGACCTGCCCCGAGGACCTGCGCGACAGCGTGCCGGTGATCGCCGGCGAAGAAATGCCGTTCACCTACGGCGAACTCGAGCCCGAGATGGAATTAATCAATCGCGCCTACATCGAGGTGATGATGGCTGGAGATGCCAAGGGCCGCGTTTTTACCTTCCCGATCCCCACCTATAACATCACGCGCGAATTTCCGTGGGATAGCCCGCTCGCGGATTTGCTGTTCGAAATGACAGCGAAATACGGCCTGCCGTACTTCCAGAATTTCATCAACTCCGACCTTCAACCCAACATGGTGCGCTCGATGTGCTGCCGCCTGCAACTCGACCTGCGCGAGTTGCTCAAACGCGGCAACGGCCTGTTCGGTTCGGCGGAGCAAACCGGCTCGCTGGGTGTAGTCACACTCAACTGCGCACGGCTCGGCTTTGTCTGCCGCGGCGACGAGAGCGCATTATTGACGCACACCGATCGCCTGCTCGAGCTTGCGCGCAACAGCCTGGAAATCAAGCGCAAGGTCATCCAGCGCCATATGGACAACGGCTTGTTTCCTTACACCAAACGCTATCTGGGTACGCTGCGCAATCACTTCTCGACCATAGGCGTCAACGGCATCAATGAAATGATCCGCAACTTCACCGCCGATGCGCACGACATCACCAGCGCATGGGGCCATGCCTTTGCGTGCCGCGTGCTCGATCATGTGCGCGGGAAAATCCGCGCCTTCCAGGAGGAAACCGGCCACATGTACAACCTCGAGGCGACGCCTGCCGAGGGCACCACCTACCGCTTCGCCAAGGAAGACCGCAAACGTTTCCCCGGCATATTGCAGGCAGGCACGGCGGATATGCCGTACTACACCAACTCTTCACAGCTCCCGGTGGGGTTTACCGACGACCCGTTCGAGGCGCTCGAGCGGCAGGAAGAATTGCAGAAGAAATACACCGGCGGCACCGTGCTGCACCTCTATATGAGCGAGCGTATCTCGTCGATCACTGCATGCAAGACGCTGGTCAGACGCGCACTCGGGCGCTTCGGCGTCCCCTACATCACCATCACGCCGACGTTTTCGATCTGCCCGCAGCACGGCTATCTCGAGGGCGCCCATGAATTCTGCCCGCGTTGCGACGCACAACTTATCGCGAAAAAGCGCCAGGAATTGCAGGCGGCAGCCTGAACCATTTTCATTTAAACGGAGGACCACCATGAACGACATGACACTGACCCACCTCGAAACCGGCGCCGTCGCGCTCGATGACAGCGAACGCCAGCGCTGCGAGGTATGGACTCGCGTAATGGGTTATCACCGTCCCGTTGCATCATTCAACATCGGCAAGAAAGGCGAATTTCATGAGCGTCGGTTTTTTGAGGAGCAGGCGGCACGGCTTGGCGCCTGACGCCACGGCCGCTTTGCGTATCGGCGGGCTCACCGCGCTGTCCACCACCGACTATCCCGGACAGTTGTCAGCGGTGGTGTTCTGCCAGGGCTGCCCCTGGCGCTGCGGCTATTGCCATAATCCGCATCTGCTTGCGCGCCGCGGCGACGACGAAATCGCGTGGAAGGACATTCTTGCGTTGCTCGAGCGGCGGCGCGGTCTGCTCGATGCCGTGGTATTCAGCGGCGGCGAACCGACCCTGCAGGCCGGGATTGCGGATGCCATGCGCGAAGTAAAGCAAATGGGGTTTCGTGTTGGTCTGCACACTGCGGGCATCGCGCCACGGCGTCTTGCAGCGCTGCTGCCGCTTGCCGACTGGGTGGCAATGGATATCAAGGCGCCATTCGACGCGTATGCCGCCACCACCGGCCGGCACGCGAGCGGCGACAGCGCGCTTGAAAGTTTGCGGCTGATACTCGCCAGCGGCATCGACCACGAATTCCGCACCACGGTCCACGCCTCGCTGCTGGCGCCGCACGCATTGTCCCGAATGGCGCATACGCTGGCGCAACTGGGTGTGCGCCATTACGTGCTGCAGGAGTTTCGTGCACAGGGTTGCGCCAGCGCGGCGTTGCAGAACACCGCCTCGTACCTCACCGAGCAGTTTATCAATGCACTGGCGCCGCTGTTTTGCTCATTCTCGGTGCGCCGCGCCTGAACTTTGCGCCACTCGCCGCTGCAACGGCGCCATTTATTTGATGCATATCAAATGCATTCACAAACAGTGCGGGCATCATCAGGGTTTGACCGGCACACGCTGCAAAGCGCGGCGCCTGCATTACCTTTGGAGTTTCGCGGTCATGGATCTGGTGTGTCCGGCGGGCAGCCTGCCCGCGCTCAAAATCGCCATCGATAACGGCGCCGACTGCGTTTACATGGGCTTTCGCGACGACACCAATGCGCGCAACTTTCCCGGGCTGAATTTCGACCTCGCCGCGGCGCGTGAAGGCGTGCGCTACGCGCATGAGAGAAAACGGCAGGTGTTTCTCGCGCTCAATACGTTTCCGCAGCTTGCAGGCTGGGAGCGCGCGCAGCGCGCAGTCGATCGCGCAGCGGAACTCGAAGTCGACGCGGTGATCGTCGCCGACGCCGGCATCATGGAATATGCCGCCGCAAGGCATCCGCAGTTGCGGCTGCATCTTTCGGTGCAGGGGTCTGCGACTAATTATGAAGCGATTAATTTTTTTCACCAGCATTTCCACATCAATCGCGCCGTGTTGCCGCGCGTGCTGTCGCTGGCGCAGGTCAAGCAGGTGATCGCCGGCACGCCGGTCGAAATCGAGGTGTTCGGCTTCGGCAGCCTGTGCGTGATGGTGGAGGGGCGCTGTGCGCTCTCGTCGTACGCAACCGGTGAATCGCCAAACACCTGCGGCGTATGCTCGCCGGCGAAGGCGGTGCGCTGGCAGCACACGCCGGGCGGGCTTGAATCGCGCCTGAACGGGATATTGATCGATCGATACGCAGCGGATGAGAACGCGGCGTATCCGACGCTGTGCAAGGGACGCTTTGCGGTCGACGGCGAGACCTACTACGCGATCGAGGAACCGGCGAGCCTCAATACGCTCGAGCTGATTCCCG
>JANMXV010000072.1:0-1009 GCA_031381325.1 Betaproteobacteria bacterium
GGCCCGGCGCGGCGGGCAACATCGGCATCGAAGCGGTGGCCAAGTCCGCGCCCGATGGGTACACGCTGTTGTTCAGCGCAACGGCATCGACACAGAATCCTGCGCTGTTTCGCAAGCTGCGCTTCGATCCCATCAACGATATACAACCGGTTGCCGCGATTGCGGAGTATCCCTACGCCATTGTGGTCAACGCGCACTTGCCGGTCAAAAATGTGCGTGATCTGATAGCATTGGCGCAGAAAAATCCAGCCAGCCTCAACGCATCCGCAGGCGGCATCGGCACGCGGCTGTCGGTGGAGTTATTCAGGATCCGCAACAATATTCGCATCGAAGTCATCACTTACAGCGGCGCCGGTCAGGCCGCGCTCGCCGTCGCAACGGGCGAAACCCAATTGGCGATCATGGATACCACACCCTTCCAGCCCTTTCTGACCTCCGGCCGGGTCAGATTGCTCGCGGTGGCCAGCGACCGGCGCCTGCCTACGTTCCCCGACACGCCTACCGTCGCCGAAGCCGGATTGCCGGGACTAAAAGCCGGCGCCACCGCCGCCGTTTATGTCGCCGGCAAAACGCCGGCCGGCATCGTGCAGACACTCAACACCGCGATCAACAACGTCATTTCCCAGTCCGATGTGAAGGAACAACTGCGAAAGCAAGGCGGTAATTCCGCGCCCGTGAGTGTGAATGACCTTACGCAGTGGTACCGGCGCGAAATCCAGCTCTGGAAAGACATCGTCGCACGTGCGCAGATTCCACCGGTGGACTGAGTGGAATTATTTCCCCGCCCCCTTAGCCAACTCCAAATCCGTCAGCAACGCCTTCAACTGCCCATAAAGCACCTCCACCGCTTGCGCGAATTCCTTGCCCGCCATGAATTCGTCGCTCTGGTAATTCGTTTCAAGATCGCGCTTCCATTCCGGCGTTTCGGTGGTTTTGCGCAGCGCGTCCTGCCAGAACGCGAGTTGCGCCGGGGTGAGTCCGGGCGGCATGGTGATCATGCGCCACACTG
>JANMXV010000132.1:0-20105 GCA_031381325.1 Betaproteobacteria bacterium
CCTGCCAATCCATGCTTATTTAGGCCGTTTTTGCGCCCCCGCACGTTCCCCGTCCGCCAATTTATGTTGCGGTACCGCAACGTACTGCTATTCCCTGTGTTTTCGTACACTCAGCGTACATACTTAATAATTCACTTTTGGAGAGGTTTGTAACCATTTGTTTTTATTAAATTTTAATTTTTTAATACACATCAATTTTGTGCTGAATTTCTATACTTAAGTCATTGTCAACAAAAGAAAATATCCATTTTTAACAAGCCGTTAAAAAGTACTTCCACTTTGGTGGGATAAAGTGGTAAAAAGTGGGAAAGACCGCTAGAAGTTATTTGATTGCAGTGCTGGGGCGGCTTTTGTAAGTGAGTACACACATAAGCGGTCAAATAATCGCGGGGAATTCGATGTTTCGCGGCATTGCGCAACTCAATCTGGACGTCAAAGGCAGGCTCGCCGTACCGGCGCGCCACCGCGATGTGTTGCTAGAGCGTTGCGGCGGTCATCTGGTGATCACCGCGGACGCCGACCGTTGTTTGCTGGTGTACCCGTTGCCGGAATGGGAAGTCATCCAGCAAAAACTCGAAGGTTTGTCGAACCTTGATCCGCGCGTGCGTGAACTGCAGCGCCGGTTGATCGGTTTCGCGGTCGATACCGAAATGGATGCTGCCGGTCGCGTGCTGGTGTCGCCTGAGTTGCGCCGCTACGCACAACTGGAAAAAAACGTGGTGCTGGTGGGCCAGGGCAAAAAATTCGAACTGTGGAATCAAGAGCACTGGGATAGCCGCATGGACGCCCCTGGCGGCCTTGTGCCCGGCGGATTGCCGCCGGAGCTGGAGGGTTTCTCCTTGTGAGCGTGGGTGAGCACCAGGCGGTAATGCTGGAGCAGGCGGTCGAGGGTTTGAATGTGCGTCCTGAGGGAATTTACGTGGATGGCACGTTCGGGCGCGGCGGGCATAGCAGGCGAATTTTGGCGTTGCTGGGCAGCGGTGGACGCTTGATTGCGCTGGATCGTGATGCGGATGCGATTAAGGCGGGTGCGGCGATAAACGATAAACGCTTCACCCTGCTGCACGGATGGTTTGGAGAGTTGCACACGTTGTTGGCAAAGACGGGCGTAGCGGTGAGCGCAAGTAAGGTGGACGGGATATTGCTCGATCTGGGCGTGTCTTCTCCGCAGTTGGACGATGCGGCGCGCGGTTTTAGTTTCAGATTCGACGCGCCGCTGGACATGCGCATGGATACGAGTCGCGGGTTGACTGCGGCGCAATGGCTGGCCATTGCGGATGAGTCTGAAATCAGGGAGGTTATAAAAAATCATGGCGAAGAGCGGTTTGCTAAACAGATTGCAGCAGCGATTGTTGCGGCTCGACCGCAGGGAAATCTTGGCAGCACACGACAACTTGCCGCGCTCGTGGCGCACGCCGTCCCGGCGCGGGAGCCACGCCAGGACCCTGCGACGCGCACGTTTCAAGCTCTACGGATTCACCTCAATCAGGAACTCGAGGAGCTATCCCTAGTGTTGCCGCAGTGCGTTGAATTGTTGAATCCCGGCGGACGCCTGGCGGTGATCAGCTTTCATTCGCTGGAAGATCGCATCGTCAAGCGCTTTATGCGCGACGCAGCGGCGGGCGCACGGTTGCCCGAACGGCTGCCGCTGCGATCACGCGAACTGCCGCAGCCATTGATGCGCTTGATCGGCAAGGCGCAGCGCACGGGTGACGATGAGATCGCGCGCAATCCGCGCGCGCGCAGCGCGACCTTGCGCGTGGCGGAAAGGAAGTAAGGCGCAGGTCGTGATCAACCGGCTCAATCTAGTGCTGCTGTTGGTGTTGATCGCTTGTGCATTGGCATTGGTGACCTCGCAACACCGGTCGCGCAAACTATACGTGGAATTGCAGCAAGAGCTTGAGTTGGAAAAGCGCTACGACCTGGAGTGGAATCAATTGCAACTGGAGCAGGGCGTGTGGGCGATTCATGCCCGCGTCGAACAGATGGCTAGCCAGCAGTTGCGCATGCGCGCGCCTACCGCGGCACGCACGCAGGTGGTGCCGCACAGCGCGCCGCAGGTCAATGAGACGGCGCCATGAACGCTGCCGTGCATCGGCGTGAAAATCCGCGCCAGACGCCGCACCTGCCCGGTTGGCGCTCGTGGACGGTATTGGCAGGCTTGTTAATCTGTTTCGGCGTGCTCGCCGGGCGCGCGGTGTATTTGCAGGGGCTGAATAACGCCTTTTTGCAGGCCAAAGGCGAGTCGCGTTATACGCGCTCGATTGAAATTTCCGCCACGCGTGGCGTGATCGTTGACCGCAATGGTGATTTGCTGGCGATTTCCACGCCGGTGGAATCGGTGGCGGCGAGCCCGGCCGACATCGAGATTTCCGAGGATCAAGCACTTAAGCTGGCGAAGCTCCTGCAAACCGGCGTGGCTGATTTAAAGCGCAAGCTGGAAGACGCCCAGCGTGAGTTCGTTTACCTCAAGCGCCAACTGCCGCCGGCGCAAGCAGCGAAGGTGGTGGAACTGAATATTCCCGGCGTTTTTCTGCAGCGCGAATACCGCCGATTTTATCCGGCGGCCGAAGAGCTGGCGCACGTCATCGGCTTTACCAATATAGACGATAAAGGACAGGAGGCGCTGGAACTCGCGTTCGAGGACAAGCTGCGCGGCAAGCCCGGATTCCGGCGTGTGATCAAGGATCGCAAGGGCCGCATCGTCGAAGACATGGAGAGCATCCGCGCGCCGCAGCACGGCGAGCGCCTCATGCTCACCATCGATGCGAAGATTCAGAATTTAGCGTTTCGCGAGTTGAAAAAAGCCATGGCGAACCATCGCGCCAAGGCCGGCGGCATCGTAGTGCTCGACGCGGCCACTGGTGAAGTGCTGGCGATGGCGAATTTCCCGACGTATAACCCCAACCTGCGCGGCGGCGTCGATGCCGCGCGTATGCGCAACCGCGTGGTCACCGATTTGTTCGAACCGGGTTCCACGCTAAAGCCGTTCACCGTGGCCACTGCGCTGGAGACGGGCGCGGTGACGCCGGCGACCATCATCGACACCGCGCCGGGGCAATTGACCATCGGCAAGGCGACGATACACGACGCGCATCCGTCGGGCGCATTGACGGTGGCGCAGGTGATTCAGAAATCATCGAACGTGGGTAGCGCCAAGCTGGCGCTGCGCTTGCCGTCGGAAAAAATGTGGGCCGTGTTTAACAGCGTCGGCTTCGGCACACCGCCGCAATCGGGTTTCCCCGGTGAAGTGTCGGGCCGTTTGCGCGCGTACGAAAACTGGAAGCCCATCGAGCAGGCGACCATGTCATATGGTCACGGCATTTCGGTATCGTTGCTGCAACTGGCGCGCGCTTACACCATTTTTGCGACAGACGGCGAACTGAAATCGCCGGCGCTAATCAAACGCGATGCGCCGGCGGAATCCAGGCGCGTTATCTCCGTGGAAACCGCGCAGGCGCTGCGCAAGATGCTGGAGATGGCCGTGCAGCCGGGCGGCACCGCACCGCAGGCGCGCGTGGCGGGTTACCGCGTGGCGGGCAAGACCGGCACCGCGCACAAGATCGAAGGCCGCGGCTATGCGGCTAATCGCTATATCGCATCGTTCGTGGGATTTGCGCCGGTGTCGAACCCGCGACTGGTTGTTGCCGTGATGATCGACGAGCCGGCTGCCGGGCAATACTACGGCGGCGCGGTTGCCGCGCCGGTATTCAGCGAAGTGGTCGGCGGGGCATTGCGCTTGATGGGTGTGCCACCGGATGCGCCGGTGGAAAAACTGGTGTTGCCCGCGGCGCCAGAGATCAAGGAAGAAGTGTGAAGTTCGGATTGAGGATTTAGGAGTGAGGATTGAGAACTGAGTCTTCGGCGCGCTGCGTCGAAAACATTGACTGGGCCGCCCTCAACGCGCTGGGCATACGGCGCTTGACCAGCGACAGCCGCACGCTGCGCGCGGGCGACACTTTTGTTGCATATCCTGGAGAAAGCCGTGATGGGCGGGAATTCATAGCGCGCGCCATTGCCGACGGTGCGCGCACCGTATTGTGGGAAGCCGCCGGGTTTAAATGGAAAAACTCATGGCGCGTGCGCAACCTTGGGGTGCGCGGATTGCGTCACAAGATCGGCCCTATCGCCAGCCATGTGTATGGCCGGCCCAGTTCACGGCTATGGATGGTGGGTGTGACCGGCACCAACGGCAAAACCTCGTGCAGTCAGTGGATCGCACAAGCATTCAACCACCTGGGCAAGCGTTGCGCGGTGGCCGGCACGCTCGGCAATGGCTTTCCCGATGCGCTGGAAGCAGGCATCAACACCACGCCCGATGCAGCGTGGCTGCACGGCAAGCTGGGTGAATGGTATCGCGACGGCGCGCGCGCGGTGGCGATGGAGGTTTCGTCGCACGGGCTGGATCAAGGGCGCGTGGCGGGCGTGGAGTTCGACGTTGCGCTGTTCACCAACCTTACCCGCGATCATCTTGATTACCACGGCACAATGGCGAACTACCGGCGCGCCAAGGCGCGGCTGTTTGACTGGGACACGCTGAAGGCGTCGGTATTTAATCTCGACGACCGCACCGGCGCTTCACTGGCGTCATTGGCGAGCCAGCGGCCAGCACCGGGTGTCAACGTGCTGGGCTACGGTTTTGATATGCACGCCGCCCGCATGCACTGCGTGCAAGGGCGCAATCTGCGCCTGGGGCTGGATGGCATTCGCTTTGATGCAACGACACCGTGGGGGCGGGTGCGCGTGAAGAGCGCTGCGCTGGGACGCTTTAACGCATCGAACCTGCTGGGCACATTGGCGGTATTGCTGGCCAGCGATATCGGTTTGCGCGAAGCCGCACGCGCGCTCGACGCGTTACGGCCGGTGCCGGGACGCGCACAATTTTTTGGCGGCAGCGGGCGTCCGCTGGTGGTGGTGGATTATGCACACACGCCGGACGCGCTGGAAAAAATGCTGCTGACGTTGCGTGAAATTCTCGGCACACCCAAGCGTGCGCGGCAGTCCCGGCTGCTGTGTGTATTCGGCTGCGGTGGCGAGCGCGATCGCGGCAAGCGCGCCATGATGGGCGCAATCGCGTCGCGTCATGCCGATAAAGTTATTCTCACCAGCGACAATCCGCGCGGTGAAGACCCGATGGCGATCATCGTGGACATACGGGAAGGCGCGAAGCAGGACTGCGCAGTGATCGAATCGCGCAGCCGTGCGGTTGCCGAAACCATCGCGATGGCGCATCCCGGCGACGTGGTGCTGATCGCCGGCAAGGGCCATGAGCCGTATCAGGAAATCAAAGGCGTGCGCCACCGCTACAGCGATGCAGCGGCGGTGCAGGCGGCGCTCGCGAGGTACTGCGCATGATGCGCGTCTCTGAAGCCGCATTCGCGCTGGGCGTCGAGCATCGCGGCGGCAATCCGCTGTTTACGTCGGTGGGGACCGACAGCCGCAACGTCAAGCCGGGCGCGTTATTCATCGCGCTGCGCGGCAAGCACTTTGACGCGCACCACTATATCGGTGCGGCGCACGCGGGAGGCGCGCTGGCGGCAATGGTGGATGTGGCCGGCGCGGCGCTGGCGCCGCCTTCACTGCCGCTGATCATCGTGAATGACACCCACAAAGGACTCACCCAACTTGCTTACGCCTGGCGCAGCAGATTCACTGGCCCGTTAGTCGCACTCACCGGCAGCAGCGGAAAAACCACCGTGAAAGAAATGCTGGCCGCAATTTTACGCGAGGCCGCGGATAGTGCCGTACTGGCGACGCAAGGCAATTTGAACAACGAGATCGGCGTGCCGCTAACGCTGCTTGAGCTGCGCGCCGGGCATCGCTGCGCGGTGATCGAACTGGGCATGAATCATAGCGGTGAAATCAGCCGCTTGAGCCGGCTCGCGCGACCGGATGTCGCGCTGATTAACAACGCCGGCCGCGCGCACATCGAGCATCTGGGCAGCGAGGAAGCCATCGCACGCGCCAAAGGCGAAATCTTTGACGGCCTTTCCAGCAAGGGCATCGCGGTGATCAACGCGGACGATGCTTACGCCAAATTATGGCAGGAATTATCTAATAAAAACAAATGCTTACGATTTGGCCTGGATCAGCCTGCCGAGGTCAGCGCACGTTACGAACTGCGCGCACTCGATAGCGATATCCACATCAAGTCGGCGGCGGGCGAGGTGAGCGCAACGATCAACGCGCCGGGCCTGCACAACGTGCGCAACGCGTTGGCGGCGTGCGCTGCGGCCATCGCGCTTGAGGCGCCGCTGGCGGCCATTACAACAGGCTTGTCGCGTTACACCGGCGTTAAAGGACGCTTGCAGCGCAAAGCAGCGCACGCGGGTGCGACGCTGATGGACGACACCTATAACGCCAATCCGGAATCCACGCGCGCAGCGATCGACGTGCTGGCGCGCACACACGGCCGGCGCTTGCTGGTGCTGGGCGACATGGGTGAACTCGGTGAGCGCGAGGCGGCGTGTCACACCGAAGCGGGCGCGTATGCGCGTGCCGCGGGCATCGAAACGCTGTATGCGTTGGGCGACTTGTCGGCGCATACCGTGGCCGCGTTCGGCGCGGGCGCGCGCCATTTTGCAACGCTTGAAGCCTTGTTGGCCGCGGTGCAAGTCGAACTCGCGCCCGGCGTGACCGTGCTGGTGAAAGGCTCGCGCTTCATGCAAATGGAACGGGTGGTTGACGCGCTTGCCGCCGGAGGCGCCGCATGCTCCTAGACCTCGCCCAATGGCTGGCGAAAGACATGCGTTTGTTCAATGTGTTCAATTACATTACCTTGCGCGCGGTACTGGCGTCTCTGACGGCGCTGATTATTTCGTTCGTGGTGGGGCCGGTCATGATCCGCAAGCTCGCCGCTTACAAAATCGGCCAGTCGGTGCGCGACGACGGCCCGCAAACGCATCTGGTCAAGGCCGGCACGCCGACCATGGGCGGTGCACTGATACTCGTTTCGGTTGCGGTGACGACGTTACTGTGGGCGGATTTGCAGAACCGCTTTGTGTGGATTGTGCTGCTGGTGACCTTGGGTTTCGGTGCGGTGGGCTGGGTGGATGATTACCGCAAGGTAGTACACCGCAATCCGAAAGGACTTTCCGCAGGCGTGAAATTTTTCTGGCAGTCGGTGATTGGCCTGACCGCCGCGTGTTACATCGCCTACTCAAGCAATCTGCCGGCGCAAACGCTGCTGATCGTACCGTTTTTCAAAACCATTGCCTATCCGTTGGGGATAGTGGGCTTCGTGGTGATGACTTACTGCGTTATCGTGGGTACCAGCAACGCGGTGAATCTGACGGATGGACTGGACGGTCTTGCCATCATGCCGACCGTCATGGTCGGCAGCGCGCTGGGCATATTCGCTTATGTCGCGGGTAATGCAGTGTTCGCGAAGTACCTCGCGTTTCCGTTCATCCCCGGTGCGGGTGAACTGCTGGTGGTTTGCGCTGCCATTGCGGGTGCGGGGTTGGCGTTCCTGTGGTTCAACGCCTATCCGGCCGAGGTGTTTATGGGGGACGTGGGCGCGCTCGCTCTGGGCGCGGCGCTCGGCACTATCGCCGTCATCGTGCGCCAGGAAATCGTGCTGTTCATCATGGGCGGCGTGTTCGTGGTGGAAACCCTCTCGGTCGTCATCCAGGTTGCCTCGTTCAAAATGACCGGCAAGCGCGTGTTTCGCATGGCGCCGCTGCATCACCACTATGAGTTGAAAGGGTGGAAAGAGAACCAGGTGGTTGTCAGATTCTGGATTATTACCATGATGCTGGTGCTGGTGGGGCTTTCGACGTTGAAGTTGCGTTAGATGGCGCTGGCGTTAAAAGGAAGGAAGATTCTGGTGCTTGGTCTCGGTGACACAGGTTTGTCGATGACGCGCTGGCTTTCGCGGCAGGGCGCTGCCGTGTCTGCCGCCGATACCCGTGCAGCGCCGCCGTACGCGCAGCAGTTAGCCAGCGAATTGCCGCAGGTGCGCTTGCGCGCGGGCGCTTTTGCGCGTGAGGATTTCGCGCAGGCCGAACTGATCGCACTCAGTCCCGGCATTGACCCACGGGCGGGCGAACTGGCGGCTGCGATCAAGCGCGGTACGCCGGTGGTGGGCGATGTGGAGCTCTTCGCACAGGCGCTGCGCGAGCGCGCAAGCGCGGCACGCGTGATTGCGATTACCGGTTCCAACGGCAAAAGCACGGTGACCGCGATGTGCGGCGACATGTGCGCGAGCGCCGGACTGGATACGGTCGTCGCGGGCAACATCGGCCTGCCGGTACTCGAGGTGATGACGCAAATAGAAGACGGGCGCGCCATGCCCGATGCGTTCGTGCTGGAGCTGTCGAGCTTCCAGCTTGAAACCACGGCCAGCCTTGAACCCGCCGCCGCAACCCTGCTGAACCTGAGCGAAGACCACATGGATCGCTACGACAGCTTTGCCGACTACAGCGCGGCCAAGGCGCGCATATTCGCGGGCGACGGCGTGCAGGTACTGAATCGGGATGACGAACACAGTTTGGCGGCATGGCGTGCGGGCCGGCGGCTGGCGACCTTCGGTTTTTCCGCGCCGCTGTCGGATCATGAATGGGGCTTGTCGGGTGCCCAAGGCACCTTGGCGCTTGCGCACGGCGATACGGCTCTGATGCGGGTGGCCGAGTTGCCGCTTGCCGGATTGCACAATGCCGCGAACGCGCTGGCCGCAGGCGCGCTGTGCCACGCGGTGGGCGTCACGCATGAGGCCATGACGCGTGCGCTGCGGTCTTTCAAAGGCTTGCCGCATCGCGTGGAAAAAATAAATGAGATCAACAAGATAGCGTTTTTCGACGATTCCAAAGGCACCAATGTCGGCGCCACCGTTGCCGCGTTAACGGGTATGCAACAGCCGGTGGTGTTGATAGCCGGCGGTGACGGCAAGGGGCAGAATTTTTCACCGTTAGCAACGGTTGCGTCGCGCGCGCGCGCTGTAGTGCTGATCGGACGCGACGCCGACAAAATCGCGCGCGTGTTGCAAGCTGCCGGCGTTACGGTGCTGCGCGCGGGCGACATGCACGAAGCGGTCGCTGTGGCCTATGGCGCGGCCAGGGCGGGCGATGCGGTGCTGCTGTCGCCGGCCTGCGCGAGTTACGACATGTTTCGCAGCTACATCCATCGCGCCGAGGTGTTTGTGGACGCGGTACGGCAACTCGCACGGCAGGTGTCCTGACATGTTTTACAGCGCAGCCCTGAAATCACCATCGGCACAGCCGCCCGCGGCAGAATTCGATCGCAGCGTGGTGTGGCTAACCGTGTTGCTGCTGGGCCTGGGGTTGGTGATGGTGTACTCGGCCTCGATCTCCATCGCCGAAGCGGGGCGCAACACGGGCCAACAGCCGATGCACTATTTGACGCGCCATGCCGCGTTTCTCGCGATCAGCGTGACGGCGGGTTTGATCGCATTTCAAATACCCGTCTCGGTGTGGCAACGTTTCGCGCCGTATCTCTTCGTAGTGGGCTTGGTGTTGCTCGCGCTGGTGTTGATTCCCGGCATCGGGCGCAAGGTGAACGGCGCACAGCGCTGGATTCCGCTGGTGTTTTTTAATCTGCAACCGTCGGAACTGATGAAAGTATTCGCCGTACTTTACGCGGCGGATTACACCGTGCGCAAAGCGGCGTTCATGCACAACCTGCGCAAGGGTTTCATGCCGATGTTTTCTGTGATGCTGCTTGCCGGCGGCTTGCTTCTGTGCGAGCCGGATTACGGCGCATGCGCCGTTATTACCGTGATTGCAATGGGCATTCTTTTTCTGGGCGGCATGAACTGGAAGCTGTTCGCCGGACTGATGGTGATGCTGGTGGCGGGGTTTATTGCGCTGATCTGGATTGCGCCGTATCGCATGGAGCGCATGAAGGGGTTCATGGATCCGTGGGCCGACGAGTATGGCAAAGGCTACCAGTTGTCGCATTCGCTGATTGCCTTCGGGCGCGGCGAATGGTTCGGCGTGGGGCTCGGCGGCAGCGTGGAAAAACTCTTTTATCTGCCCGAAGCGCATACCGATTTTTTGCTGGCGGTGATCGCCGAGGAGTTGGGCTTTGCGGGTGTGCTGGCGATAGTGCTGATGTTCATGTGGATCGTGCAACGGGCGTTCGCCATCGGCCGCCGCGCGGTGTTGCAGGAGCGATATTTCGCGGCGTTGGTGGCGCAAGGCATCGGCTTGTGGATCGGCGTGCAGGCCATTATCAACATGGGTGTGAACATGGGCGTGTTGCCGACCAAAGGGTTGACCTTGCCGCTGTTGTCGTTCGGCGGCAGCGCCATCGCGGCAACCTGTGTCGCGATTGCGATTCTGTTGCGCATCGATTGGGAAGGCCGCCAGATCGCCAGAGGTTTCAAGGTATGAGCCGCACCCTGATGATCATGGCCGGCGGCACCGGCGGGCACATATACCCCGCGATTTCCGTGGCGGAATATTTGCGTGAAAAAGGCTGGCATATTGTTTGGCTCGGCTCGCAAGCGGGCCTGGAAGCACGCATCGTCCCGCCCAAAGGCTATGCCATGGCGTGGATACGTTTCTCGGGCTTGCGCGGCAAAGGTTTGCTGCGCGCCGCGTTGCTGCCGTTTAACCTGCTGATCGCGTGCTGGCAAAGCGCGTGCGCGATACGCAGGCATCGGCCCGACGTCGTGTTGGGTATGGGCGGCTATGTGGCGTTTCCGGGCGGACTGATGGCTTCGCTGCTGCGGCGGCCGTTAGTGATTCATGAACAGAATTCGGTGGCGGGACTCACCAATCGCGTGCTGGCGCGGTTTGCCGAGCGCGTTTTGATGGCATTTCCAAATGCGTTTAAAAACAATAAGTTAGGATTATGTGTGGGCAACCCTACGCGCGCGGATATCGTGCAGATCGATGTGCCTGAGGTTCGCTACGCCACACGCGATGCACGCCTGAAGGTGATGGTGCTCGGCGGCAGTCAGGGCGCGGCGGTGTTGAATGACACGCTACCCAAAGCGCTGGCGTTGATGCCCGCAGTACAACGCCCGCAAGTGACCCATCAATCGGGTGCTGCGCACATCGATGCCTTGCGTGCGGCGTATACGGCAGCGGGCGTGCAAGCCGAAACGCTGCCGTTCATAGACGACATGGCCGCGCGTTACGCGGCGGCCGATCTGGTGATCTGCCGCGCGGGCGCATCCACAGTTACCGAAATTGCCGCTGTCGGCGTGGCCTCGATATTGGTGCCGCTACCGTGGGCAGTTGATGATCATCAAACCACCAACGCGCGGTATTTATCCGAGCGCGACGCAGCGGTGTTAATGCCGCAAGCGGAGTTCACGCCCGAAAAACTCGCACAACTGTTGCTCGGCTACACGCGCGAAAAACTGCTGGCGATGGCACGCGCGGCGCGCACCTTGGCCAAACCCGATGCGACGCGCGCAGTCGGTGACATTTGCATGGAGCTTGCGCATGCGGCATAAAGTTAAACATATACACTTTGTCGGCATCGGCGGCTCCGGCATGAGCGGCATCGCCGAGGTGTTGTTGAATCTGAACTATGACATCAGCGGTTCCGATTTGTCGGCGAACGCGGCGACGCGGCGGCTGGCGGGTTTGGGCGCCACGGTGTTCGCCGGTCACGCCGCGCAAAACATTGCGCGCGCCGACGCCGTGGTGGTTTCCACGGCGGTAAAAGACGACAACCCCGAAGTGGTTGCCGCGCGTGAAAAACACATTCCCGTGGTGCCGCGCGCGCTGATGCTGGCGGAACTGATGCGCTTAAAGCAGGGCATCGCCATCGCCGGCACCCACGGCAAGACCACCACCACCAGTCTGGTGGCGAGCGTGCTGGCCGAGGGCGGGCTCGATCCGACGTTCGTGATTGGGGGGCGGCTTAACAGCGCGGGTACGCACGCGCGGCTGGGCGGCGGCGATTTCATCGTGGTCGAAGCCGATGAATCGGATGCGTCGTTTCTGCATCTGTCGCCGGTGCTGTCGGTGATCACCAATATCGACGCCGATCACATGGAGACGTACGGTCATTCCATCGACAAACTGAAGCAGGCATTTGTCGATTTTACCCAGCACCTGCCGTTCTACGGCATGGTAGTGGTGTGTCAGGACGACGCCAACGTGCGCGACATTCTGCCCAGAATCACCAAGCCGGTAATGACCTACGGCTTATTCGAAGCAGCGCAAGTGCGCGCGGTGGAGGTGGCGCACAACGGCGGCCAAATGCGTTTTCGCGCGGTGCGCTCGGGGTATGAGGGCGCGGCGGACCTTAAGATCGAACTCAATCTGCCGGGCATACACAATGTGCTGAACGCGCTGGCGGCGATTGCCGTGGCAACCGAAGTGGGCGTGCCGGACGTCAAGATTGTCACCGCGCTGGCGGAGTTCAAGGGCGTGGGCCGGCGCTTTCAGCGCTATGGCGACGTGGAACTGGCAGGGGTCGGGCGCTGCACGGTGATCGACGACTACGGTCACCATCCGGTGGAAATGGCCGCCACCGTGGCTGCCGCGCGCGGCGCTTTTCCGGGCCGGCGCTTGATGCTGGCGTTTCAGCCGCACCGCTACACGCGTACGCGCGACTGCTTCGAGGATTTCGTGAAAGTGCTGTCCACGGTGGACGCCTTGGTGCTGACTGAAGTTTATGCGGCGGGCGAAGCGCCCATTGTAGCGGCCGATGGACGTGCCCTGGCACGCGCGGTGCGCTTGCAGGGCAAGGTCGAGCCGATTTTTGTGGATGCCGTTTCAGCGATGCCGGAAGCGATACGCGGCGCCGCGCGCGACGGCGACGTGGTGCTGATCATGGGCGCAGGATCGATCGGCGGCGTGGCGGGCGAGCTGGTGAAGCCAGGCAAATGAACCACCAAAAACCTCACCGATGGGTTGTTGTTTTGGTGTTCAAGGGTAATAGCGGGTCATGAATATGACGGAAGCACTGAATCTGCAACACCTGCGGGGCAAGCTGCGGCTTAACGAGCCCATGGCCAAACACGTCAGTTGGCGTGCCGGCGGTGCGGCGGCGCGTACCTACGCGCCGGTGGATGTGGACGATCGTTCCGCTTTTTTACGTACGATTCCGGGTACGGAGGCCTTGTACTTTGTCGGACTTGGCAGTAACCTCTTGGTTCGCGACGGCGGTGTGCGAGCCACTGTCGTGTTTACGCAGTGGGCGTTGCGGCAGATCACATTGTTGAGCAGGGGAGAACGCGACATCGAAATTCACGCCGGGGCCGGCATAGCGTCCCCCAAGGCTGCACGATACGCCGCGCTGCATGGCGCGGAAGGGGCGGAATTTCTCGCGGGAATTCCCGGCACACTCGGCGGCGCGCTGGCGATGAACGCCGGTTGTTATGGCGGCGAAACGTGGGATCTGGTCGCCGGCGTCACCACCATCGACCGCGCGGGCTGCTTGCATCAACGCAGCCGCGATGAATATCGGATTGGCTATCGCAGCGTTAGCGGCCCCACGCATGAGTGGTTCGTGTCCGCAACGTTAAAGGTCCCGCGTGGCGATGGTGAAAAATCCCGCAATAAAATCAGGGCGTTACTGTCAGAGCGCATCGCCAGCCAGCCGTTGCAACAAGCCAATGCCGGCTCGGTGTTCCGTAACCCTGTGGGTGACCACGCTGCGCGATTGATCGAAGCGTGCGGGCTGAAAGGCGCGCGCGTGGGCGGTGCAGAAATCTCACCTAAGCACGCCAATTTCATTGTCAACGTGGGCGGCGCAAGTGCAGCGGACATTGAAGCGTTGATCGATCTCGCGCAAAACACCGTGCGCAAAAAATTCGGCGTTGAACTTGAACGTGAAGTGCGCATCATCGGGGAACGCGCATGAGCGTCAATCTCGGAAAAGTCGCGGTGTTGATGGGCGGCCGCAGCGCCGAGCGCGAGATTTCGCTCAAGAGCGGCGCCATGGTGCTGGCGGCGTTGCAACGTCAAGGCGTGGATGCGCACGCTTTTGATCCGCGTGATCAAGGCTTCGAGCAACTGCAGGCTCAGCGCTTTACGCGCGTGTTCATCGCGCTGCACGGACGTTTTGGCGAAGACGGTACGGTGCAGGGCGCGCTCGAAGTGCTGGGTATTCCGTATACCGGCAGCGGCGTGATGGCGAGTGCGTTGGCGATGGACAAGTGGCGTACCAAACTGGTGTGGCTGGCGTCGGACATTCCCACACCGGCTTACGAACTGCTGACATCTGACTCGAAGGCTGCCGATGTGATCGCGCGCCTGGGCTTGCCGCTGATGGTAAAGCCGGCGCATGAAGGTTCCAGCATCGGCATCAGCAAAGTCGAATCCATCGAGAAATTCGATGCGGCGTACCAACTGGCTGCGCAGCACGACGGCAGCGTGATTGCCGAGCAATTTATTGCCGGACGCGAGCTGACCGCGGCGATTCTGAATGACCAGGCGTTGCCGCTGGTGCGCATCGAAGCGCCGCAGGGCAACTACGATTATCACAATAAATATTTCGGCGAGGCGACGAAATACCACTGTCCCAGCGGCCTGCCTGCCGAACTCGAAGCGCGTATCCGGCAGCAATCGCTGGCGGCGTTTCGCCTTATCGGCGGTCACGGTTGGGGACGGCTGGATTTGATGCTGGACGCTGAAAACCGTCCGTGGTTTCTTGAGGTGAACACCATCCCGGGCATGACCGATCACAGCCTGGTGCCGATGGCGGCGCGGGCATCCGGCATCGGCTTTGACGATCTGGTGCTGCGCATACTGGAGGCCTCTCATGTGGGCCATGTGGAATAGCGCCGCTGCGTTAAATCGCCTGTCGGACCTGCTGGTCGCGGCTGCGGCGCTGCTGCTGCTGGTTGGCGCGGTGCGCTTTGCCATCCATCAGCCGGTGTTTGCAATGAATGAATTGCGCGTGGTGGGCGCGCCGGGATACGTCACGCTGGACCAGGTGGAGGCCATTACGCAGCGCGATTTTCGCGGCACATTTTTTACGCTCGACATTGTGCGCTTGCGTGCTTCGTTCGAGAAATTGCCGTGGGTAAGGCGGGCGGACGTGCGGCGGCAGTGGCCGGATCGCGTGGATGTGGTGATCGAAGAACATAAGCCGCTGGCACGCTGGGGTAGCGATGCGTTGGTTAATACGCAGGGCGAGGTGTTCGAGGCGGCTTATGACGCGACGCTGCCGGTGTTCACAGGCCCGGCGGGTACGGCGAAAGAAATCGCCATGCAGTATGACGTATTCCGGCGCGAACTCGCCGCCATCGGTCGCACGCCGGTGCAGGTGCGGCTGTCGCCGCGGCGCGCCTGGCAAGTGCGTCTGGATAACGGCATGACGCTGGAGGTGGGGCGCGAACAGGTGGCGGCGCGCCTGACACGTTTTTTGTCGGCGTATCCGCAAACGATAGCGCCCCTGGGCCGTCGCGCGGACTACGTGGATTTGCGCTACGCCAACGGATTCGCGGTGCGCGTGCCTGAACTGGCGCATGCCAAGGATGCAGCAACGATGCCGCACGCGGCGCCCACAGCGCGGCCGGGGGCGTGAGGCGATGAGCAAAGCGCGCGAAAATAAAAACATCATTGTCGGTCTCGACATCGGCACCTCGAAAATCGTCGCGATTGTCGCCGAGATGAAGGTTGACGGCGGTTTCGAGATTATCGGCATGGGCTCGCATCCGTCGCGCGGCCTGAAGAAGGGCGTGGTGGTCAACATCGAGACCACCGTATCCGCGATTCAGCGCGCGCTGGAAGAAGCGGAGCTGATGGCCGACTGCAAAATCAGTCAGGTGAACACGGGCATTGCCGGCAGTCATGTGAGGAGTTTTAATTCGCAGGGCATGGTCGCGATCAAGGACAAGGAGGTCGCACCGATCGACATCGAGCGCGTGATCGAGACCGCCAAAGCGGTGCAGATTCCAAATGACCAGCAGATCCTGCACATTCTGAATCAGGAATTCATCATCGACGGGCAGGATGATGTGCGCGAGCCGCTGGGCATGGCGGGCGTGCGGCTTGAGGTGAAGGTGCATATCGTTACCGGCGCAGTGTCGGCGGCGCAGAACATCATCAAGTGCGTGCGCCGCTGCGGGCTGGAGGTGAGTGACCTCGTGCTGCAGCCGCTGGCGTCCGCCACGGCGGTGGTTTCCGAAGATGAAAAAGACCTCGGTGTGTGCCTCATCGACATCGGCGGCGGCACCACGGATATCGCGGTGTTCACCCACGGCGCAATCCGTCACACGGCAGTGATTCCGATTGCGGGCGATCAGATCACCAGCGATATCGCGATGGCGCTGCGCACGCCGACCAAGGATGCGGACGACATCAAGATGAAGCACGGCTGCGCGTTGTCGCAATTGGCCGATCCGCAGGAAATGATCGAGGTGCCCGGTGTCGGTGATCGCGGCGCCAAGCAGTTGTCGCGCAAGACGCTCGCCGAAGTGATTGAACCGCGCGTCGAGGAACTGTATTCGTTGATCCAGTCGGAGCTGCGCCGCAGCGGTTATGAAGAACTGTTGTCGTCCGGCATCGTGCTTACCGGCGGCTCCAGCATGATGCAGGGCATGGTCGAGTTGGGTGAAGAGATTTTTCACATGCCGGTGCGCGTGGGCCAGCCTTCGTATAGCGGCGGACTCGCCGAGGTGGTGCGGCATCCGCGCTATTCAACGGCCATGGGTTTGTTGCTGATAGGCATGCAGCAATACCGGCAGCAGGAATTCGCGCGCACGCAGACCGGCGCGCTGCAACAGTTGATCGATCGCATGAAGGCCTGGTTCAAAGGAAATTTCTAAAAATCGTTTTAATTTAAGTGTTTGTTTTTTTAATAGTTGTTAATTTTACAATCGACGCAAAAACGGAGGCACAAAATGATAGAGCTAATCGATGCGCAATCGCAGGAAGCGGTAATCAAAGTTATTGGCGTGGGTGGTTGCGGCGGCAACGCCGTGGATCACATGATCGCGCAAGGCGTGGCTGGCGTGGAGTTCATCTGCGTCAACACCGATGCGCAGGCGCTCAGGCGCAACCAGGCCAGGGTGCAGTTGCAACTGGGCGCTACCGTCACCAAAGGACTGGGGGCCGGCGCCAATCCTGAAATCGGACGCCAGGCCGCGATGGACGACCGCGAGCGGCTCGCCGAGCTGATCAGCGGCGCCGACATGTTGTTCCTCACCGCCGGCATGGGCGGCGGCACCGGCACCGGCGCTGCGCCGGTGGTGGCGGAGATCGCCAAGGAACTCGGTGTGCTGACCGTTGCCGTGGTCACCAAGCCCTTCGCGTTTGAAGGCAAGCGCCAGCGCATCGCGCAAGAGGGCCTCGAAGCGCTGTCGCAGCATGTTGACTCGCTGATCGTGATTCCGAACGACAAGCTGACTCAAGTGCTGGGCAACACGGTGACACTGGACGAAGCCTTCAAGGCCGCCAACGACGTGCTGCACGGCGCGGTGGCGGGCATCGCGGAAATCATCAGCAATCCCGGCTTGATCAACGTGGATTTCGCCGACGTGCGCACGGTGATGGCGGAAATGGGCATGGCGATGATGGGTTCGGCAAAGGCGGCAGGCCCGGATCGCGCACGCGCGGCGGTCGAACAAGCTGTGGCGTGCCCGCTGCTGGAAGACATCAATATTTCCGATGCGCGCGGCGTGCTGGTGAATATATCGGCCAGCAAGGCGAGCTTCCAGTTGCAGGAAATGTATGACGTGATGGAAACCATCAAGGCGTTTGCAGCGGATTCGGCAACGGTGATCGTGGGCACCGTCTACGACGAAGCGCTCGAAGACGGCCTGCGTGTGACCATCGTGGCCACCGGCCTGGGCAAGCCCACCGGCCGCCCGCAAATGAAGCCGCTGCAAGTGGTGGCGCAAAAAACCGGCACCGACGATCAACCCGTCAATTACGACGACCTTGATCAACCCGCAGTGATGCGCCGTCGCAATCGCGATCAGACGGTGGAAGCCATGCGCCAGTCGGGCGTGGAAATGCTGGATATACCTGCGTTTTTGCGTAAGCAGGCGGATTAGAATGATTCATCCTGTTTTCGCTTAACACTGTCGTTCCCGCCTTCGGGAACGACAAAAAATTCATGGGTAAAGCGTAACGTTCCGACGCGGGTGACCGCGGGTAACTCTGTTGCAAGATAGTCTGTACCCGCCCCCTCGCTACGCTTTCCATGAACCTCCCCGCTCGGGCGGGGACTCGACGCTCCCTTCTCCCGCCCCAGGGCGGGCGAGTGCGTTACTTTGAGCAGCGTAGATATCACTGCACGTTGAGAATAAATCTTAAGGCAGCGCTATGAAGACGCCACCCGCTTGACACGAACGCATGCAGCACCGCACGATGCTTCGATCACCGCAACGTTACGCCATCGATCCCCATGCTAGCTCAAATCGCTATTTTTCTGCTCGCCGCCATCATTGCCGTGCCCTTGTCGCGCAAACTCGGGCTGGGCGCAATATTGGGATACCTCGGCGCCGGAATGATCATCGGCCCGTGGGGCCTGAAACTGATCGACAACGTCGAGGCCATGCTGCATATCTCGGAGTTCGGCGTGATCCTGCTCCTCTTCATCATCGGGCTGGAATTGCAGCCGTCGCGGCTGTGGGTGTTGCGCAAACAAGTGTTCGGGCTTGGCACTGCGCAAGTGGTGGCGACCGGCCTGGCCCTCGGCGGGATTGCGCTAATCATGGGCTTTACCTGGCAGGCGGCGCTGGTGGCAGGCGTGGGGCTGGCCATGTCTTCCACCGCTTTCGTGCTGCAAACCCTAGCGGAGAAAAAACAACTTACCGCCCGTCACGGCCGCGAGAGCTTCGCCATCCTGTTGTTTCAGGATCTCGCGGTGATCCCGCTGTTGGCCGCCCTGCCGTTCCTCGCGCATTCACTGGGCGCGGGCAGCGCTGGCGCTCAAGGCCACGGCGGCTGGCTGGATGCAGCCAAGGCGGTTGGCATCATCGGCGCGTTGATTGTGTCCAGCCGCTTCCTGCTGCGCCCCCTGTTCCGTTTGGTGGCGACGCTCGGTGGGCGCGAGATTTTTACCGCTACCGCGCTGTTCATCGTGATCGGCGTGACCTTGCTGATGGACATTGCGGGCCTCACCGCTTCGCTCGGTGCATTCCTCGCGGGCATGCTGCTGGCCGATTCGGAATACCGCCACGAACTCGAAGCCGACATCGAGCCTTTCAAGGGCTTGCTGATGGGTTTGTTTTTCATATCCGTCGGCATGTCGGCCAACCTTGGTTTGCTGGCGAAGCAACCCCTGACCATCGCCGCCATCGTTGCCGGCATGATCGTCATCAAATTCGGGCTGCTCTATGCCATCGGGCGCGCGGCCGGCACCGCTGCGCCGAGCGCGCGCAAGCTGGGGCTGGCACTGGCACAAGGCGGCGAGTTCGCTTTCGTGCTGTTCGGTTCCGCCGCGGGCGCTGGCATCTTCACCGAGCCGGTTGCGCAAATGTTGATAGTAGCGGTTACGCTATCGATGCTGATCGCGCCGCTGTTGTTCGTGCTGGAAGAGAAAGTCCTCTCACCCGCGCTGGACCCCGAGGCAACCCGCGAATTCGACACCATCGACGCGCCGCAGGGCCATGTGGTGATTGCCGGTTATGGACGTGTCGGCCAGATCATCACGCGCGTGCTTGCGCTCAAAGGCATTCCTTTCGTGGCGCTTGAAAAAGACGCGGATCAGGTCGACAGCGTGCGCAAGTTCGGCGGCAAGCTGTACTTCGGCGATGCCACGCGCCTTGAACTGCTGCGCGCGGCCAATGTCGGCGGCGCGCGCCTGTTCGTACTGGCCATCGACGATCCGGAAGACTCGGTGAAATGCGCGCGGCTGGTGCGGCATAATTTCCCAACCCTTCCCATCATCGCGCGTGCGCGCAATCGCACGCACGCACATCGCCTGGCCGAAATAGGTGTGACCCGCTACTACCGCGAAACCTGGCATACCAGCGTAGAGATGGCGTTGCAAAGTCTGCTGCAACTGCGGATTCCGCCTTCCGAAGCGACGATCGCCATTGCAAAATTCCGCGACCACGACCTCGCACTGCTCAAACGCCAGCAAGCAATCTATCTGGACGAGAACAAACTGATACAGACCACGCGCGAAGCCAGTGAGGAATTGTTGACCTTGTTCGAGGCCGACCGCGAGGAAAGCTGAAATCGATGTATGAAGATAGTAAAAACATGAATAAAAACAAATAG
>JANMXV010000152.1:0-1978 GCA_031381325.1 Betaproteobacteria bacterium
CAAAAAAAGTTGTTCTGGTCGCTTGTATGCACAAATTGCTTTCCATTATGAATGCTATTTTCAAATCCAATGTCCCGTGGAATCCTAACTTCAAAAGCCCTAAAAGCGCTTGACTTTCGACACAGTTGCTCTCCCGGAGGGGGTGGGGAACAAACCCTCGCCCTCCGGGACAAGGGAACACTTGAAGCGGAGCAGAGGGTGGCGCGCAGCGCCGGGTGAGGGAGGTTCTTGACTTTTCGTTCACGCTGAATAGAGACCAAAATTTATCCTTCGAAAGATTTTCATGATCAGGACCATCTCTAAAATCGGTAATTCGCCAGGTTTGATTTTCGATACCGAGTTGTGCGAACTGACCGGACTCAAGGCAGGCGATCAGGTCAACAGCACCGTGCATGACCCCGGCAGCATCATACTGACACCGTTACGCAAATCCGCCGCACCCACTGTCATTGAAAGCACGATTCAGCAATCCATAAAAGAATACGGCACAACGCAGCAGAAGCTAACTTGAGCGGAGCACCGCTTTGGCTCAGTGAACTCTACAGTGGTCTCTAAGATGGAACAAGACGTCACAGAAGCTCCCCTGCACCTGCTTACCACCGTCTTCGGCCACCCCGCTTTTCGCGGCGCGCAGCAGGAGATTGTCACGCACGTCGCCGGCGGCGGCGACGCGCTGGTGTTGATGCCCACCGGCGGCGGCAAGTCCCTTTGTTATCAGTTGCCCGCATTACTGCGCGACGGAACTGCGCTGGTGGTGTCGCCGCTGATTGCGCTGATGCAAGACCAAGTGGCGGCGCTCAAACAGCTCGGCGTGCGCGCGACGTTCCTCAATTCAACACTCGATGGCCGTGCAGCCAACGCGGTTGAACGTGCGCTGCGTGCAGGTGAACTCGATCTGCTGTATGTGGCGCCGGAACGCTTGATGATGCCGCGCATGATTGAGCTTTTGCATGAATCACGCATCGCGCTGTTCGCCATCGACGAAGCGCATTGCGTATCTCAATGGGGCCACGATTTCCGTCCGGAGTATCTGCAACTGTCGGTGCTGCACGAACAATTTCCCGATGTGCCGCGCATCGCCCTCACCGCTACCGCCGATCCGCAGACGCGTGACGAAATAATCACGCGGCTCAAGCTCGACGACGCACGCCTATTCGTCTCCAGCTTCGACCGCCCCAACATCCGCTACACCATCGTCGACAAACAGGATGCGCGCGCGCAATTGCTGCGCTTCATTCGTGAAGATCACGCCGGCGACGCGGGCATCGTGTATTGCCTGTCGCGCAAAAAGGTGGATGAAACCGCCGCGTGGCTCGCCACGCAGGGCGTGCGCGCCCTGCCGTATCACGCGGGCATGGACACGCCCACGCGCGCGAAACATCAGGCGCGCTTTCAGCAGGAAGACGGCATCGTGGTAGTAGCCACCATCGCCTTCGGCATGGGCATCGACAAGCCCGACGTGCGCTTTGTCGCACACCTGGATTTGCCCAAGAGCATCGAAGGCTACTATCAGGAAACCGGTCGCGCGGGACGCGACGGCACGCCCGCCGATGCGTGGATGGCCTACGGCCTCGGTGACGTGGTGCAACAACGTCGCATGATCGATATGTCCGAAGGCGGCGAAACCTTCAAGCGCGTGCTGCTGACCAAGCTCGATGCCCTGCTCGGTCTGTGTGAAAGTGCGGGCTGCCGCCGCGTGCGTCTGCTGGCTTATTTCGGCGAAGCGAGCACGCCGAATCGTAATTGCGGCAATTGCGATAACTGTATCGAACCGCCGCAAACCTGGGACGCCACCGAAGCCGCACGCAAAGCGCTGTCGTGCATTTACCGCACCGGTCAGCGCTTCGGTGCGGTGCATCTGATCGATGTATTGCGCGGGCGCACCACCGAGCGCATCACGCAATGGCATCACGACAAGCTAACCGTGTTCGGCGTCGGCGCCGATCTCGATGAACCCACCTGGCGCAATGTGTTCCGG
>JANMXV010000596.1:0-2355 GCA_031381325.1 Betaproteobacteria bacterium
CGCCGAAGAAGGCATCAAGCTCGCGCGCGAGCGGCATCCTGATTTGATTCTGATGGATTTTCATTTGCCGGGCATGAATGGCATTGAAGCGCTCGGCCATTTGCGCGCGGACGCTTCCACCAAGGACATTCCGGTGATTGCAGTGACGGCATCGGCGATGACGGAAGATCGCAAGCGCATCATCGCGGCGGGCTTTGACAGCCTGCAAACCAAGCCCATTCATGTGAAAGAGTTCGTGCAGGTGGTGCGCGAAACGCTTGACCGGCGCAAAGGCACTGCTGCGTGACTACTGCGGCAAAAATTCTGGTGGTGGACGACACCCCGATGAACGTGAAAATGCTTTGCGACATTCTCACGTTCAAGGGCTATCAGGTGGCGATCGCGGCGGGCGGCAAGGCGGCGCTGGCGGCGCTGGACAAAGAAATTCCCGATCTGGTGCTGCTCGATGTAATGATGCCGGACATGAACGGCTACGAGGTGTGCAAGGCGATACGCGCGAAGCCCGAAACCGCGATGTTGCCGGTGGTGATGGTGACCGCGCTCGACCCCGGCAGCGAACGCGTCAAAGGCATCGAGGCGGGCGCCGATGATTTTTTGTCTAAGCCCATCAATCAGCCGGAATTGCTGGCGCGGGTGAAGTCGCTGCTGCGCGTGAAGCAGTATTACGACACCGTGCAGTCGCAGGCGCTTGAGCTAAAAACGTTCAACGAACAGCTTGAGCAGCGCGTGCAGGAACAGGTGGCGCAGCTCGACCGGCTGGGCCGCTTGAAGACTTTTTTCCCGCCGCAGATTGCGGAACTGATAGTCGCCGGAGGCGGCGAAGATTTATTGAAGCCGCATCGCCGGGAGATCACGATCCTGTATCTGGATTTGCGCGGATTCACTGCGTTTACCGAAACGGCGGAACCCGAGGAAGTGATGGCGGTGCTCGCCGAGTATCACAATCTGGTGGGCGGCTTGGTAACGGCGCATCAAGGCACGATTGAACATTTCGCCGGCGACGGCATGATGATTTTTTTTAATGATCCGGTGCCCTTGGAAAACGCGCCGGCAGACGCGGTGCGCATGGCGCTGACGCTACGCGAGCGCTTCGCAGGGCTGCGGGCGAGCTGGATCAAACGCGGTTACACCCTCGACTTGGGTATGGGCATCACAACCGGTTTTGCGACCCTGGGGGTGATTGGTTTTGAAGGGCGCAGGGATTACGCGGTGATCGGCAGTGTCGCAAACCTGGCCGCGCGCTTGTGCGGCGAAGCCAAGGGTGGGCAGATACTCACCAATCTGAAAACGCATGGCCGGGTCGAAGCACTCGCGGAGGCCGAGCCGCTGGGAATACTTACTCTGAAGGGCTTTGCGCAACCGGTGCCGGCGTTCAATGTGATTCGGTTGCGGGCCTGATTGCGCGCAGGATGCTGGTGAGCATAGCGAACCACATCAGGCGTGGATGTGGCAGCGCAGTGCGAAACCTGTAATGCAATGCATCCTCGACCGATGCGGTTCCTTCGTCACCGGCATCCTACGTCACTGCGTAACGACTTCACTCGGCCCCGTCATTCTGGCGGATGCCAGAATTATGTTCGTTCATCACTTTACAGCCGGTCGATGTAATCCTTCGCTTCCTTCAAGCCCAGGTTCTTGTGATCGCGCACTAGTTTGACGGCCTCGTGCAGCTTGCCTGCGGCAACGAGCTTGCGCGCTTCGTCCTCCAGGTCGCTGAAACCTATTGGCGAGTGCGCGTGAGGGTGTATAGATACGAGTTATTCCACTACGCCCAAGCGGCCATTGTGGCTGCCCATGTACCACAATTTGCCCTGCGCATCGACCACCATCTTGCGTATACCAACGCCAGTCGAAGGCAGTTTTACCACGCGCATCTGTTCGGTTTTCGGATCGAAACGCACAACCGTGTCGGTGTTGATTTCGTTTACCCATACGATACCGGCGCCGTCGGTGTTGACGGCGTAAGCGCCGGCGTCGCCGTGCGGCAGTTGGTACTCCTTCACTACTTTCATCGCCGCTGGATCGAGTTTCGCCAGCTTGCCATTGCCGTAGTAGGCAACCCACAGCATGCCATCGGGCGCGGTGGCTACGCGGCGCGGACGCGAGCCGCGGCCGGTATCGACTTCGCTCATCTGTCCGGTTTTCGGATCAAGCTTGCCCATCTTGTTGTCGCCCATGCGGCAGAACCAGATGTTGCCCGTCTTGTCGATGGACAGCCCATACGGGCCGCCGGAGGAGGGGTACTCCTTGATTGCGCCGGATTTTGTATCGAGACTTGCCACCTTGTTGCCGCCTTGCAGCGTAAACCAGATGGTGCTTTGGTCATCGGTGATTACCAGGGTGTGCGGCCCGCCG
>JANMXV010000193.1:0-6479 GCA_031381325.1 Betaproteobacteria bacterium
TGGACGATGACCTGGGGAAAACTGCTGGGCGCTCCCGCCTTCGCCTGGTATGGCGGCCTTATTCTTCTGCTGATATTTTTGACGACCGGCAGTGATCTGAAGGTGCCCGTCATACAAACCGCCGCGGTGATGATCTGTAGCGCGATTTTGATGCATGCCACGGCGCTCAACGCCAGCGTGCTGGCCGCGCGCAAAGGCGTCAAGTATCGCGGTACGGGCGTGTTAGTAATTTTGCTGCTCGCATTCCTGCTGATATCTCCGGGAATCGCCCTCTTCGGCAACATGGAAAAATCGGTGCGCTGGTGGGCGTTGTCGCTGCAGCCCGTGGATATGCTGCTCGGTACCACGGCAGCCTTCGGCGCATGGGCGCTGCTGGGCGCCTACCGCTCCATGTGCAACGAACTTGAAATACGCACCACGCCGTGGGCATTGCCCGCGTTCATCCTGTTTGCCGCGGCCTACTTCGCGGGCTTCGCCATACGCGGCGAAGCCAAGGACCCGCAGGCATTTTTCGGCATCATGGTGTGCGGCGTGGTGATTGCGGCAGGCTTCAGCTATCTGCTGCTGGTCGCGGAAAAAAGCGGCGCCACCGCCTGGCAACGCCTGCGCGTTCGCCTGCGCGCGCAGCAATGGCGGCGCGCGCTGCAGGAACTGCCCTTGTGGCTGGTGGCGCTGGCCACGGGTTTTGTGTTCGCGCTGGCGGCGACGTTTGCGTCGTCGGGCGCGAGCAAAGGCTCGTTTTTGCAGGAAGTGGGATTTGCGCCCGTGGCGGTGATGCTGTTCGCGATTCGTGATGCGGCCATCTTCCAGTTCTTCGCCCTCGCGCGGCAACCGCGCCGGGTCGAAGCGGCGACTGGTTTTTATCTGATTCTGCTGTATGGAATAGTGCCGGGGCTGCTGGCGGCCATGGGCGCCGACGTTCTTGCACAACTGGTATTGCCGCCTCTGGCAAAAAACACGGCGATTGCAACTGCCGTGATGCTGGTGCAGGCAACTATCGCCGCGGGACTTGCCTACTGGCGCTGGCGCAAAATACACGCGCCGGACAGCGAGGCTGCCAACGCCACGAAGGCCACGAAGCAATTAACCCGATAAAGCGCCGGCACATCTCCAGATGGAACCGCTTAAGCGCCGCACACGGAATACGCATCAGGTATCCCGGCTGCGGCCAACGGCTACGTAACCATTGCACGGCAACGGCCGGCCAAGCGGGCAGCGCTGAATTGACACGCCACCGTGAATGGCTGAGTATGAGTCATACTGTACTCACCCTAAGGCATCAGGGTAAGCTTCTCATGCAGGTCTAAAATGGAAAGGGGGTTGTCATGAACCGTTTATTCTTGGGTTATGCCGCGTCACTGCTGTTGGCGCTGGCATTCGCCGCGCCGTCTGTGATGGCAGCAAGCACCGACGACGCTCAGAGGGCGTTTGAGCGCCGGCAAGCCGCTACCGCCAAACGGCAGGAAACGGAAAGGGCTGAAAAAGTGCGTCAGGAGAAAATCGCCGAACGTAAACGGCGCGAAAAAGTCGATGCTGCGCGTGCCGCGGAGCGCAAACAAGTAGAAAAACAGAGTGCCCAGCGCAACACGGAACGCCGCGCGGATGCCAAACGCGCGGAGAATCGCACCGCGGACCGTCGCGCCGACTCAAAAGCAGCGGATAACCGTGCCGCATCGCGGGCCGCGGATAACCGCGCTGCCCAGCGTGCAAGTGATCGCCGGGCTGCGGATCGGGCAGCGGCGCGGCGACGATAGGTGTTCGTGACGCACGGGAATCTCAAAAAATACGTCAACCCACCCGCACAACTGCCTGCTTACGGGTGCCACCGGTTGCGGTAAAACCTGGTTAAGGGTTTTTATTCTTCTCAACACACCAGCATGACCTCATCTTTGAAATGTCTCATCGTCCTCACTGTGTTGACCGCTTACGCAGCACAACCCGCGAATGCTCGCGTTACGGAACTCAACATAGCCGCGGTCGAGCCGTTTGCGGAAGGCGCCTCATTTAGCGGCGGCGGCGCCTATGAGCGCGTGCGCGGCACGTTCAAGGGCGAGCTCGATCCCGCCGATGCGCGCAACAAGGTCATTGTCAACATCGACAAAGCGCCGCGCAACGCAGCAGGCCGCGTTGAATACGAAGCGGATTTTTTTATGCTGCGTCCGGTGGATGCTGCGCGCGGCAACGGCAAACTAATTTACGACGTTACCAATCGCGGCCGCAAATATATCCACTGGCGGCTGATGGATGCGCGCACGAAGTCCGTCGCCCAGTCCAACGACCCGCGCACCCTGGACGACGCGGGCAACGGCCTGTTCTTCAATATGGGATTCACGTTTCTGTGGAGCGGTTGGGATCCCGACGCGCCACGCGCTAACAATGGCATGGCCATGAAGCCGGTGATCGCCACCGACAATGGCAAACCCATTGTGCGCGTGATTCGCGATGAACTGGTGAGCGGCACGCGCAGTCCCGTGCGCGAAACCTTTCGCCTCACGCACAACGCTGCCACGCTGGATCAGGCGCAGGCCAAACTCACCGTGCGCCGTCGCGAAGCCGACGCGCGGCAGGAAATTCCCGCGTCCGGCTGGGCGTACGTCACCGACCGTGAAATCCGCCTGCTGCCGGAGAACACCAAGCCGGCGCAGGGATCGATTTACGAATTTCATTACCCGGCGAAGGATCCGCGCGTGCTCGGCATCGGCATGGCGGCCACGCGCGATCTTATTTCGTTCATGCGTTACGAAAGCACGGACGCCAAAGGCACGGCCAACCCTGCGCGCGGCATCAAGGCCACACTGGGTTTCGGGGTTTCGCAAAGCGGGCGCTTCCTGCGCGATTTCGTTTATCAGGGCTTCAATCAGGACGAACGCGCACGCAAAGTGCTTGATGGCACGCTTGCGCATACCGCCGGCGTGGGCGGCGTATTTCTCAATGCCGAATTCGGCCAGCCGGCGCGCACCAATACCCAATTTGAAGATCACCTGATGCCGGAGAACGCGTTTCCGTTTTCCACCGCGCGCATGACCGATCCGGTCACCGGGAAAACCGATGGCTTGATGCGCAACGACGGCTTTGACCCGCTGTGGATGGAAACCAATACCTCCACCGAATACTGGCAAAAAGGCGCGTCGCTGCTGGTGACCGATCCGCTGAGCGAACGCGACGTGGCGTTGCCCGCGAACGCACGCGCCTATCTTATCGCCGGCACGCAACACGGCGGGCAGGCGTGGATGACCTCCACACAAGGCAACTGCGTCAATCCGCGCAACCCGCACAGCCCCACACCCGCGCTGCGCGCGCTGCTGGTAGCCCTGTCGGAATGGGTGGACGGCAAAGCACCGCCGCCCTCGCAAACGCCGCGCTTGCAAAACAACACACTGGTCGCCGTGCAGAAGCTTCAGTTTCCCGTCATACCGGGCGTGGTCGTCGCGCGGCGCGTCAGCGAGTTCGGCGTGTTGACTGATTGGACCAAGCCCGCGATGGACATGAGCAAGCCCTACCGGCCGCTGGTGACCAACGTCGATGCCGACGGCAACGAAACCAGCGGCATCCTGCTGCCGGAAATCGCCGTGCCGCTGGGCACCTACACCGGCTGGAATCTCTACAAAGCGCCGTATGTCGAAGGCGAACTGTGCGATCGCGACGGCACTTATATTCCATTCGCGGCATCGCGCGATGCGCGCACGGCTAAAGGCGATCCGCGCCCGTCGCTCGAAGAGCGCTACGGCACGCACGCGGCGTACGTGAAGAAAGTCGCGGACGCCGCGCAGAAACTGGTCGCGGCGCGCCTGTTGTTGAAGGAAGATGCAGAGCGGTTTGTGGAGCGGGTGAATGGCGAGGATGTCAGGAAGAAGTTCAGTCCGTGTAGGATGCGGTGACGAAGGAACCGCATCGTTCGAGTCTTGCACGCAGCCACACTGCGATCGCGGATTGATGCGGTTCCTTCGTCACCGACATCCTACGGGCTACACAGACTACCCAATAGAGTGACATTGGTTTCTGATGTTTCAATCCGGCTTCATCCCAATTTTCTTCGCTACATTCCCCCACAAAATCATTTCCGCTTTGACAAAGCGCGTAAATTCGTCCGCATTACTGCCCACCGGAATCGCGCCCTGCGCGGAAAGTTTTTCCGCCACGTCGGGCAGTTTGACGATGCGCGCGATTTCGCCGGCGAGTTTATTGAGTATGGGTTTGGGCACGTTGGCGGGCGCGAATACACCGTACCACTCGGAGGTGTCAAAGTTGGGCACACCCGCCTCGATGAAGGTCGGCGTATTCGGCAGCCCCGGCGAACGCTTGGCGGAAGTTGTTGCAATCGCTTTTAGACGCCCTGCGTTGATGTGCGGCAGCACGCCCGGCGGACCGCTGATCAGAAATTGTATCTGTCCGCCGATCATGTCGGCTATCGCCGGCGCACCGCCCTTGTAGGGGATGTGCTGGATGTTAATGCCGGCGTTCAGCTTCAACAACTCCATCGACAGATGGCCGGAAGTGAGTTGCCCCGGCGAACCGTAGTTCAACGAGCCGGGTTTCGCTTTCGCCAGCGCGATGACTTCTTTCAGATTATTGGCAGGCACGCCCGGATTCATGGTCATCACGCCCGGCACCGCGACCATCTGGCTTACCGCCTGCAAGTCGCGCTCGGTGTTGTACGGCAGATTTTTCAGCACATAGGGATTGACCGCCGTCGGCGTGAGCAATGTTCCGATGGTGTAGCCGTCGGGCAGCGCCTTGGCCACCACATCAGTGGCGATGGTCATTACGCCGCCGGGACGGTTATCCACCACCACTTGCTGGCCGAAGGCATCGCTCATTTTTTGCGCCACGATGCGGGTGACAATATCGGTGGTTGCACCCGCGGGCACCGGCACCAGCCAACGGATCGGGCGCATGGGAAATTGTTGTGCGCTACTGGCCACAGGCAAAAAGGCAGCAGTAATCACGAGCGCGCCAGCGATAGTTAAGTATTTGTTTTTCAAAGAATTTCCTCCAACAATGGTAGGGGGCGCGCCAGTGTAACAACAGCCGCCGGCGGCTACAATAAAGCGATTGAACGGCTTACAAAAAAAATCAAGGCCGCCCGGGCGCGCTGCAAACATGCAGCGCACTGGGACGGCCCTTGGCTGTTACTGATGCAGCCGGTTTATCTTTTTGCCGCTGGCGCAATAGGTGCGGCTGGTACGGCTGGCGTGGCTGCCGGCGCGGCAGCATCAGCCTTGCCGGCTTTTTCAGCTTTCTTGGCGGCGCGCTTCGCTTTTGTCGCTTTCTTGGCGCCTTTTTTGGCCTTGCGCTTTTCCGCTTTCGGCGTGTCGGCCTTAGCCTTATCGCCTTGGGCGGGCGCGGCGGCAGGGGCCACCGGTTGCGCCGGGGCTATGGGTGCGGACGGCGCCTGCGCCGCTGCGGTGAACGTGGTCGCTGCGAAAATGGTTGCGATCAGGACGGACAATATCTTGTTCATGCTGGTTTCCTCTCAAGGTGCGGATTACAAGGTGCAGTAGGGTTGGCGTGACCGGAATTCCGGGGATGTGCATAAAACGCGGCTGCTGCTTGTCCGGTTGACCCGTTGACCGCGCGGCGTATTCGCGGCGCAAATGTTAGCATGGTCCGGCGCACCATTTCACGACATTAATTTCCATCAACACACGGGACTCATCATGGAACTGAACCTCAAGGGTAAATCCGCACTCATCACCGGCGGCTCGCGCGGCATCGGCTTTGGCGCGGCGCGCGTGCTCGCATCCGAGGGCTGCAACGTTCATCTCACTTCGCGCACCGCCGCCGATCTCGAATCGGCGAAAAAGAAAATCACCGACGCCTACAAAGTCAATGTGACCTGCCACCCCTGCGATCTGGGCGCGGAAGGCAGCGCCGAGAAGCTTGCGCGCGAAGTCGGCGACATCGATTTCCTGGTGAACAACGCCGGCGCGATTCCGCAGGGCACGGTGGTCAGCCTCGACGAGAAAACCTGGCGCAAGTCGTGGGACCTGAAAGTATGGGGGTTTATCAATCTAACGCGCGAGTATTACGCCCGTATGGCCGCGCGCAAGAGCGGCGTCATCGTCAACGTCATCGGCGCCGCGGGCGAACGCCATTCATCGGGCTACATCGCGGGCAGCATGGGCAACGCGAGCTTGATGGCGCTCAGCCGCGCACTGGGTGCGGACAGCCACAAGGACGGCATACGCGTGATCGGCATCAATCCCGGCGGCACCGAGACCGACCGGCAAGTGGTGCGCTGGCGTGCGCGCGCGGAAAAAGAACTCGGCAGTGCCGGGCGTTGGCGCGAGCTGGTAACGGATCATCCGTTTCACCGGCTCGGCACGGTGGATGAAGTCGCCAACATGGTGGCGTTTTTGTGTTCGGATTGTTCGGGCTACACCACGGGCTGCGTGATCACCATCGACGGCGGTGCGTCACAGCAAAAATAATTATAATTATCAGTAGCCCGGAAGGAGCGTAGCGTATTCCGGGGTTCC
>JANMXV010000271.1:0-1336 GCA_031381325.1 Betaproteobacteria bacterium
GTGGCCTCGCGCATCAGCAACTCGCGTAATTCGGCCATGCCCGCGCCACTAATGGCGGAGACCGGCATTACGGTCGCGCCCGCGAGTTGCGTAGTGGACAACAGCGCAGTCACATTTTCCGCGACTTGCTGCACACGCGCATCCTCAACGCGGTCGATCTTGGTAATGACCACTGCGCCGCGTTGGATGTGCAGCAGGTTCAAAATGTTCAGATGTTCGAGTGTCTGCAGCATCACGCCATCGTCCGCCGCTACCACCAGCAACGCATAATCGATGCCGCACACGCCCGCAAGCATATTGCGCACGAAGCGTTCATGGCCGGGCACATCGACGAAGCCGATTAACTCGCCATTGGGCAGCGGCAGATAAGCAAAGCCAAGATCAATCGAAATGCCGCGCGCTTTTTCTTCGGGCAGGCGATCGGTGTCCACGCCGGTGAGTGTTTTCACCAGCAGCGTCTTGCCGTGATCGATGTGGCCTGCGGTGGCTACTATCATTGATTTGTTTTCTCGACGAAAAACTTTTTGCAACAGAGGACACAGAGGAATACCCCCAGTGATCCAATGACCGAAAAGTTATATAACTATATGTTTTCATTGAATTTTTCTGTGCTCTCTGTGCTCTCTGTGGCTAAAGAGGCTTGACCTTTAGCTGCATAAGCTGCGCGATGAATTCATCTTCATGATCGAGGCAACGCAGGTCGAGAATAAACGCGCCATCCTTGATGTGGCCGATCACCGGCACCGGCAGCGCACGAAACGCGAGCGAGAGTTTGTCGGCGAATGAACTTTTGCCTTTGCCTGGTGGGTGGATGGCGATGCTGGCGCTGGGCAGCGAATCGACAGGCAGGGAGCCGCTGCCGATCTGACTGCCGGTGTCGATGATCGACGCCAGGGCTTTGTCCGCGAGCGCAGCCTGCACATGCGGCAGCACGCGCTCGGCCTGTACGCGGATGTCCGCTCGCGTGCGTGTGAGCAAGCGCAGCGTGGTGACTTCCTCGCGCAGCTTGTCCGGGTTGGTGTAAAGGCGCAGCAGCGCATCCAGCGCAGCGAGCGTCATTTTGTCCACCCGCAGTGCGCGTTTCATCGGATTCTTGCGGATGCGCGCGATCAGTTCTTTCTTGCCGACCATTAGTCCTGCCTGCGGGCCGCCGAGCAACTTGTCGCCGCTGAATGTTACCAGGTCGGCGCCGTTCGCCAGCGCTTCGCGCGGCGTGGGTTCGTGCGGCAGGCCGTAGTCTTCGAGGTTGACCAGCATGCCGCTGCCGAGATCGACGATGTATTCAATACCGTGCGCGTGCGCCAGCGCGGCGAGTTCGGCCTCCGGCGCGGACGCA
>JANMXV010000316.1:0-10543 GCA_031381325.1 Betaproteobacteria bacterium
CGCGTCCCATTTTGTCGAATGCATTAAAGCAGCAGCGCCCGCGTGGAAGCAGGACGTAGTGCGTCCGTTCAGCGATCCGATATTCAAAGGCGGCAGCATTGCCGTGCTGCGCGGCAACCTCGCGCCCGAAGGCGCGATCATCAAGCAGGCGGCGGCGAGCCCGAAACTGATGCAGCACACCGGGCGCGCGGTGGTGTTCGAGTCCCTGGAGGATTTGGCCAACCGCATCGATGATCCAAAGCTCGATGTCAAAGAAGACGACATTCTGGTGATGCAAAACGCCGGCCCGAAAGGCGCGCCGGGCATGCCGGAAGCCGGCTATATACCGATTCCGAAAAAGCTCGCGCAAAAGGGCGTCAAAGACATGGTGCGCATTTCCGATGCGCGCATGAGCGGCACCGCGTTCGGCGCGATTGTGTTGCACGTGACGCCCGAATCCGCGCTGGGCGGGCCGCTGGCGCTGGTGAAAACCGGTGACCGCATCAAGCTCGACGTGCCCGCGCGCAAACTGGAACTGCTGGTGTCCGACGAAGAACTCGAAGTCCGGCGCAAGCTGTGGAAAAAACCGCGTCCGCACAAGGAAGACAGCCGCGGCTACCGCAAACTGTTTATGAATGAAGTCACCCAGGCCGATCGGGGTTGCGACTTTGAGTTTCTTGCGCCGCCCTTATTGGTCAAAGTTCCACGCGCGAACCGATGATCACGAGCGCAAGCCCATGTCCGTAACGCTGATTCGCGGCAGTCTGTTCTGGAAATATCTGGTGGTCATCCTGCTGTTGGTCGGTAGCGTGCTGACAGCGGCCAGCGTGATTGAGCTGTACGCATCCTACGAAGATTTGAAGCGCGTAACGACGGAGTTGGAGCGCGAGAAAGCCGCTGCGGTGGTCAGTCGTATTGAGCAATTCATCGAGCCGGTGGTGGCGCAAGTGCGCGGGACGTTGACGGCGGCTGCCGCGCCCGTAGCGGATGCGGCAGGTGCAAAGCGAGGGCCGCAGGAGGAAGGCACGCCGGGCACGTCCGCGGAATTGCTGGACAAGGCCGTCGAATTCAACCGCTTGCTGCGCGATGTGCCGGACATTGCCGGTATTCAATTGTTGGACGGCAAGGGTGCGGAGCGGCTGACCATTTCCCGCAGCGCGCCCGCGGATGTGAACAGCGGCGCCGATTTTTCGGGCACCGCGGAATTTCAAAATGGGCGCAGTGGAAAGACCTGGTATGGTTCCGTCTATTATCGCAATAACACCGATCCACGCATCAAGGCGGCCATTTCGCGCAATGAAAAGAACGCCGATGTCACTATTGCCGAAATTAATCTGACGCCAATTTGGGATTCTGCCGCGCAGGTCAAAGCCGGGCGCGACGGCTATGCCTACATTGTCGATGCTGAAGGCCGTGCGATTACTCACCCCGACGTGGTGACCTCGCTGCGGCGCAAGGATTTATCGGCATTGCCGCAGGTTAGCAATGCTCTGTCGCTGGCCAAGCAGAAAGATACGAAAGATCAGCCGCTTGCGACGGCGCCCGGCCGCGATGGCGCGACTGCCTTGATAGCGCACGCGGTATCGCCGATGTTGGGGTGGTTTGTGTTTGTCGAGCGGCCGCTTAAAGAGGTGCAGGAGCAGTTTCGCCCCAGACTCTACCGCAGCTTTGGCGTGCTATTGCTGGGCCTGGGGTTGTCGGCTCTGGTGGCCGCCTTTTTGGCGCGCCGGATGGTGGCGCCGATTCGCAGCTTGCAGGAAGGGGCTGCGCGCGTGGGTCGCGGCGAGTTGGATCACCGCATCGACGTACGTACCGGAGACGAATTGCAGTCGCTGGCCGAAGAGTTTAATCGCACAGCAGCGCAACTGGCGGAAGCACAGTATGGTCTCGAACAAAAGGTCGAGGCGCGCACGCAGGAACTAAATCGCACAGTGGGCGAACTGCAGGTGTTGAGCGAACTGGTGCAGACGGTGAATTCGTCGCTTGATATGCAAGAGGTGCTGGAAAAAATCGTCTCGCAAGCGGTCAAAATTTCCGGCGCCCAGGATGGCACCATCTATGTACTGGATAATGAAGGACAATTCCTGATGCCGCAAGCGAATCACGGCGTCAGTGAGGCGATGCTGATGGCGTTGCACCAATCGCGCGCTACTATCGCCAGCACTACGGTGGGCGCGCGCTGCCTCCAGCAGCGCGGTCCGGTGCAGATACCCGATATTGAAAAGGAAACGGGTTACCGCCTGCGCGAACTCATGTTGAGCGAAGGCATACATTCCAATCTCGGCGTGCCGCTGATCCGCGATGAGCAGGTGATCGGCGCGCTGGTGGTGCGCCGCACGGAACGCGGCTTGTTTCCGGATTCCACGGTATCGTTGTTGCAGACCTTCGCCGCGCAATCGGTGCTGGCGATCCAGAATGCGCGCTTGTTCCAGCAGATCCAGGAGAAGGGCGAGCAGCTCGAGGCGGCGAGCAAGCTCAAATCGCAATTTCTTGCCAACATGTCGCACGAGTTGCGCACGCCGCTGAATGCCATTATCGGCGTCACCGAAATGTTGCTCGAAGACGCGCAGGATCTCAAGCGCGAAGATGAGCTCGAGCCGCTTGATCGTGTGTTGCGCGCGGCGCGCCACTTGCTGGCGTTGATCAACGATATTCTTGATTTGTCCAAGATTGAGGCCGGGAAAATGGAACTGCACCCGGAAAACTTCCCGCTGGCGCCGTTGCTGGACGATGTGGTCAAGACGATACAGCCGCTGGCCGAAAAAACCGGCAATCAACTGGTGGTGAACTGCCCCGCCGACATCGGCGCCATGTTCACCGACCCCACGCGCGTGCGCCAGGCGCTGCTCAATCTCGCCAGCAATGCCAACAAGTTTACCGATCACGGCACGGTGACGTTTGATGTCAGCCGCGCCATGCTCAATGGCGTGGATTGGGTGACCCTGAAGGTGAGTGACTCGGGCATCGGCATGACGTCCGAGCAGGTGAGCCGGCTGTTTCAGGATTTTGTGCAGGCGGATGCATCGACCACGCGCAGGTACGGCGGCACCGGGCTGGGTCTGGCGATCACCAAGCGTTTTTGCGAGATGATGGGCGGCGATGTGACCGTCGACAGCGAGCAGGGCAAGGGCTCAACATTCACTATCAGATTGCCGGCGCAGGCGGCAGCGGGCGCGCAAGCCGTGCAGCCGGTGCAGTCGTTGCGTGCCGCGGGTGCGACGTTGTCCGGCTTGCGCAGCCCCCCCGCAGCGGGTGGCCCGCATGTAATTCTGGTGATAGACGACGACATCACGGTGCTCGAATTGACCGAGCGTTTTCTAGTGCGCGAAGGTTTTGCGGTGGTCACCGCGCAGGGCGGTATCGAGGGCTTGAAACGCGCGCGCGAATTGCGACCGGCCGCGATCACGCTGGATGTGATGATGCCCGATCTGGACGGCTGGACGGTGCTCGCAGCGCTCAAGGGCGATCCGATAATGGCGGATATTCCCGTGGTGCTGATGTCGATTGTGGATGAAAAGAACCGCGGTTATTCGCTGGGCGCAACCGATTATCTGATCAAGCCTGTGAATCGCGAGAAGCTGAGCGGCGCGATCCGCAAAATTTGCGGCGCGACGGGGCAGCATGCGCTGCTGGTGGACGATGATGATATCGTGCGCAAAGGCATGTTGCAGGCGCTGGAACGCGACGGGTGGCGTGTCGGCCAGGCGGTCAATGGCAAAGAAGCGCTTGAGTATCTGGCCGGCAATCAGCCCGATGTGATCGTGCTCGACTTGATGATGCCGGAGATGGATGGTTTCGAGTTTCTCGATCAGATGCGCCGCCGGCCCGAGTGGCGTGAAATTCCGGTGCTGGTTGCCACCGCGAAGGATTTGACCGCCGAGGATCGCCAACGTTTGAGTAGCGGCGTGGATCGTATTATTCAGAAGCATGCCTCGGAGCGCGATACAATACTGCAGGAAGTCGGGCGCACGCTGGCGGCTTATGTGAAGCGCGCCGATGCGAGTGCGAAAGCCGATAGGACTACCGACACTATGCCCGGGAACGCAACATGAAAATCCTCTATGTCGAGGACAACGACGATAATATCTACGTGCTGAAAAAGCGTCTGATGCGGGCGGGATACGAGGTGTTAATCGCGATGGACGGTGCGCAGGGCGTGGCCATGGCGGGCAGCGAAAAGCCCGATTTGATACTGATGGATTTGAGTCTGCCGGTACTGAACGGCTGGGATGCGACGCGCCAGTTGAAAGCCGACGAGGCGACGCGCCATATCCCGGTGATCGCGCTGACGGCGCACGCCATGGCCGGAGCGCGCGAAACCGCGCTCGAAGCGGGCTGCGATGATTTTGATACCAAGCCGGTGGAGTTGCCGCGCCTGATGGCCAAAATTCAGGCGTTGATGCCGGGGGCCGGATGAACGCGCATGGCACGCAAGGCTTTGCCGCGAGCCCCGGCGACTATGCGCTGCTGGTAGTCGATGATAACGAGGACAACCGTTATACGCTGACGCGGCGTCTGAAGCGCGAGGGCTACACCAACATTGCGGTTGCCGAAAACGGTCGGCAGGCGCTTGAAATGGTGAAAGCGCAGCCGTTCGATCTGATGCTGCTCGATATCATGATGCCGGAAGTCAACGGCTATGAAGTGCTGGAGCGCATGAAGGCCGATGCGCAAATGCGCCATGTGCCGGTGATCATGATTTCCGCGGTCGACGAATTGGACAGCGTGATCCGCTGCATCGAACTCGGCGCCGAGGATTACCTGCCCAAGCCGTTCAATCCGACGCTGCTGCGCGCCCGCGTGGGGGCGAGTCTCGAGAAAAAACGCATGCGCGATGACATCCTGCGCCACTTGCGGCGCATGGAGCGCGATCTGGAGACCGCCCGTGAAATCCAGTTGAGCATGGTACCGACGGATTTCCCGGTGGCCGAGAATGCGCAAGGCCTGGAAGTGTACGCGACCCTGCAAGCCGCATATGAAGTAGGCGGGGATTTCTACGATTTTTTCTGGTTGTCGCCCGACCGGCTGTGCGTGCTGGTGGCCGACGTGTCGGACAAAGGGGCGTCGGCCGCGTTGCACATGGCACGGGCCAAAGCGTCGATACGGTTTCTTTGCGGCAGCGAAAAATCCGGCTACCTTCCCAATGCGGCGGAACTGGTCGAGCGCATCGACTGCGAGCTGTCGCGCGACAATCCGCATGCCATGTTCATCACGCTGTTGTTGGCGGTGGTGAACCCGCACAGCGGGGAGATCGAATGGTGTAATGCCGGCCACAATCCGCCGTACGTGATGAGCGCCGAGGGTGCGATTACCGTGCTCGGCGGCGAGTGCGGAATACCGGTAGGCATCGATCCCAAATTTTTTCGCAATGCCGAGACCGGGCAAATCCCCAAGGGGGGAAGCCTCTTTCTCTACACCGACGGCATTACCGAGGCGATGAACAGCCAGAAAGATATGTTTGGCGTGGAACGGCTCGACGCGACGCTACGCGCGTGCGTGACGCCGGAGGCTCAGGCGCCGCGCGAAGTGATTGCGTCCGTGCTGGGGGCGGTGCAAGCCTTTGCGGGCGACGCCAAGCCTTCTGACGATATCACCATGCTCGCTTGCCGCTGGCATGGATAACTTTTATGTTGGCTGCAGCGCGCTTCGCGCCTTGAGCCAAAATCGTGTCAGCGCAGTACGGGTTACATTCTGTTAGAGACTCTTAACCTATTGTTTTAAATGAAAATAAATAAATCAAAACTTCGCACCCCACGCTCTTTCAAACATCGTTCCAAATCGTCCCCACGACGTTTCGTGGTGCGTAAATCAGGCATACACGGGCGCGGCATGTTCGCGCTGGCCGATATCGCCAAGGGCACACGCTTGATCGAATATTTGGGTGAGCGTATGTCTCACAAAGAGGCCGACCGCCGCTATGGCGATTTGCATGACGGCAGTGCGCACACCATGCTGTTTGCGGCCACCGATGCAGTGGTGATAGACGCCACGCAATGGGGCAGCTCCGCACGCTGGATCAATCACTCGTGTGCGCCGAATTGTGAGGCGATAGAAGACGAAGGCCGCGTCTACATAGAAACCAAACGCGCGATTCGCACGGGCGAGGAGCTCGCCTACGATTATGAGTTGATCGTCGAGGGACGCCAGACCGAGAAGTTAAAACGCGAACACGCGTGTTGCTGTGGCGCGCGGCGCTGCCGCGGGACTATGTTGGGAAAAAAGCGCTAGATAAATCTACGCTGCTGCGCGTGCTGCACGCTTGCGATCATGCTCCAGCAGAAAGCGCTTGCGAATGCGTATCGACTTCGGCGTGATTTCAACCAGTTCGTCATCGGCGATGAATTCAATCGCCGACTCCAGCGTGACTTGTATCGGCGGCACCAGGCGCACGGCTTCATCGGTGCCGGAGGAGCGCACGTTAGTCAACTGCTTGCCCTTGATCGGATTGACTACCAAGTCGTTGTCGCGGCTGTGGATGCCGATGACGATGCCTTCGTACAGCGGATCACCGGGGCTGGCGAACATTTTGCCGCGCTCCTGCAGCTTCCACAGCGCGTAGGCCACTGCCGGGCCGTTTTCCGCCGAGATCAGCACGCCGTTGCGGCGATCTTCCAGGTCGGGTTTCATCGGGCCATAGTCGTCGAACACGTGGCTCATGAGGCCGGTGCCGCGCGTCATGGTTAGAAATTCCGATTGAAATCCGATCAGCCCGCGCGCGGGAATGCGGTAATCCAGACGCGTGCGGCCTTTACCGTCGGATTGCATGTCCTGCAGATCGCCTTTGCGCGTGCCCAGCGCTTCCATCACCGCGCCCTGATTGGCGTCTTCGCAATCTACGGTGAGCATTTCGTAGGGTTCTTGCCGCTCACCATTGACTTCTTTGATCACCACACGCGGACGCGACACCGCGAGTTCGTAGCCTTCGCGCCGCATGTTTTCCAGCAGAATAGTCAGATGCAGTTCGCCGCGGCCCGACACTTCAAATACATCGGCGTCCGAAGTCTCCAGGACTTTGAGCGCGACGTTGCTCATCAACTCGCGTTGCAGCCGCTCGCGTATCTGGCGGCTGGTGACGAATTTGCCTTCTTTTCCGGCGAGTGGCGAGGTGTTGACCTGAAAGTTCATGGTGAGCGTGGGCTCGTCCACTTTCAGCAGCGGCAACGCTTCGGGTTTTTCAACGTCGGTCAGCGTAACGCCAATGCCGACATCTTCGATACCGTTGACGAGCACGATGTCGCCGGCCATAGCCTCTTCGGCCATCGTTCTATCGAGTCCCTTAAACACCAGTACCTGGCCTACTTTGGCGAGTTTGGGCGCCGTGTCTTCCGGGCCGCGCATCACCATCACTTGCTGGCCGGGGCGGATGCGTCCGCGCGTGATGCGTCCGATGCCGATGCGGCCTACGTAACTGGAGTAATCGAGCGAACAGATTTGCAGTTGCAAGGGACCGTCGGGATCATCTTCGCGCACCGGCACGTGGCGGAGGATGGCTTCAAACAACGGATCCAGATTGCCCTCACGCGCGCTGCTGTCGAGGCTGGCGTAGCCGTTCAGGGCCGAGGCGTAAATGACCGGGAAATCGAGTTGCTCTTCGGTTGCGCCGAGCTTGTCGAATAGATCAAAGGTGTGATTCACCACCCAATCGGGGCGCGCACCGTGACGGTCGATCTTGTTCACCACCACAATGGGTTTCAAGCCCAGCGCCAGCGCTTTGCGCGTGACAAAACGCGTCTGTGGCATCGGGCCTTCAACGGCATCGACCAGCAGCAGCACGCTATCGACCATCGACAGCACGCGTTCGACTTCGCCGCCGAAATCGGCATGGCCGGGGGTATCCACGATATTGATATGCGTGCCCTGCCAGGTTACCGCGCAGTTTTTGGCCAGAATGGTGATGCCTCGCTCTTTTTCGATATCGTTGCTGTCCATCACCCGTTCTTCGATGTGCTGGTGCGCCGCAAACGTGCCGGATTGGCGCAGCAGCTTGTCGACCAGCGTGGTCTTGCCGTGGTCAACGTGGGCGATGATGGCGATGTTGCGGATGGGACGAACCGGACTCGGCGCGCGCAGCGGGGAGCGGGTAGGGTCGTCGGCGATCGACGTGGAAGACGTGGTATTCATGTTATCGGTCCGGAGCAAGTTGGGGCATGGCTGGCGGTTACAGCGGCTGGGCAAATGGTAAAAAAGGCCGCGATTGTAGCACAGGCACTGAGATGTCCTGCTGTAGGTCTTTGAATTTTCTGCAAAAGACGGATTTAAGTCAGCAATTGATGCAATGCAAAAAATATTAGCAATTTCCAAGGCTTACGGGTATTATCCGCGCACCTCGCAGCCGCCCCGAACCAGAACTATTGCGATTGTTGAGTTGCATCTGTCCCTGACCCATCCGTTCCGGCCGTCCTTATTCGCTCTTTCGAGCAGCCGCTACAGCCACGGTTAGCGACGATACCCGTGCGCTGACCGTGCTCGCCTGTTGCTGTAAATGCGACAGCCGTTCCTTTATTGTCCGCGCTTTTTTAGACCGCCAAGCCTATTCCGTTGGGTCTGTGGTCCGTCGTACCTATTGAAAGAATGAAAGAACAACAATATGTCATTTGAATCGCTGAATCTCAATCCCGCTATCGCGCAGGCTGTTGCCGCTGCCGGTTACACCGAACCCACTGCGGTGCAGGCGCAAGCCATACCCGTGGCTATTGCCGGTCACGACCTGATGGTGTCGGCGCCCACCGGCACCGGCAAGACCGCCGCGTTTGTGCTGCCCGCGTTGCAACGTTTGTTATCCGCGCCGGCGAAGCCGGGTCGCGGCCCGCGCGTGCTGGTGCTCACCCCCACGCGCGAACTCGCGCTGCAAGTCACCGACGCCGTATCCAAATATAGCAGGGGTATGCGCCAGGTGCGTACCGGCAGCATATTGGGCGGCATGCCGTACCCGAAGCAACGCAAGCTGCTCGACAGCCCGCTGGATATTCTGGTGGCCACACCGGGCCGTCTGATCGATTTCATGGAGCAGGGCAAGGTCGATTTTTCACGGCTGGAGTTGCTGGTGCTCGATGAAGCCGACCGCATGCTCGACATGGGCTTTATCAAACCCGTGGAGATGATTGCCGCAGCCACGCCGGCCACGCGCCAGACGATGATGTTTTCGGCCACGCTCGACGGCGGCATCGGCCAGCTCGGCAAACGCCTGCTGCGTGATCCCAAGCTGATTGAAGTCGCAGGCTCGAAGGAGCGTCACGAAAACATCGAACAACGTCTGCATTACGTCGATGACGGCAGCCATAAATCACGGCTGCTGGACCATTTTTTGCGCGACGTAGCGCTGGATCAGGCGATTGTCTTCACTGCCACCAAGCGCGGCGCGGATCGTCTCGCCAGCAAGCTCTACGAAGATGGCCACGCCGCAGCGGCGTTGCATGGCGACATGAATCAATCGCAGCGCAATCGCACGCTGGCCAAAATGCGCAGCGGCAACGTGCGCGTGCTGGTGGCCACCGATGTTGCGGCGCGCGGCATTGACGTGCGGACCATTTCACACGTGATCAATTACGATCTGCCCAAGGTTGCTGAAGACTATGTACACCGCATCGGGCGCACCGGACGCGCGGGCGCGAACGGCATTGCGATTTCGTTCGCGGCGCCCGACGACGGCTGGCAAGTGCGGCAGATCGAGCGTTATACCGGTCACGCCATCACGGCACATGTGGTGGCAGGGATGGAGCCCAAAGTGCCGCAGCGTAGCAGCCATAAACCGGCAGGACGTCCAGGTCAGGGCGGTAAACCGGGCGGCTACGCAGGGCGTTCAGGCGCAGGGTCGGGCCGGCCAGCGCCGGGTGCAGCGGGACGCTGGAACAAGCCCGCCGGCGGTCCTGCCGCGTCGCGTGGCAAACCGGAGCGTTCGTATTCATCGTTTCGCGGACGCTAATTACGAGCAGGCATAGGTCACGATGCTATGTGTAAAAAGTCAATAAAAACAAAATCTTGCTGTCCGCAGCGGCGGGCAGTAAGGTTGTGGCGCGGTCCGCCCAAGCGCCTTAAACGTTAATGGCGGCGTTGAGGTTGATTCATATCAAATTAGGCCCCTAAACTAACTACCCCTCAGAAAATCCGCTAAGCTGCATTTTCCTTTCAGTTGGAGAAACGTCATGGAACATCAATTAAAAATGGTCTATTGGAAGGGCGAGAAATTTTGGCTTGGGAAGCTTCTGGAGCACCCGGAAATCATGACGCAAGGTGAGACAGTAAAAGAACTTGAAGAAAACATTAAAGATGCGTATCACGCCATGGTTCTTGATGACGTTCCCGGCGATCATCAGACCATGGACATCTTGATGTGAAGCGTGACGAGCTGGTCCGTGAGTTGCTCCGGCAAGGCTGCGTCCTGTTGCGGCATGGCGGACGGCAGGACATCTATCTCAATCCGGCCACGGGCCAAAAGCAGCCGGTTCCGCGGCACAACGAAATCGACAATGTGCTGGCTAAACACATCAAGAAGTTTCTTGGAATTGATCGAAAATAAGAAGGAGGGGAATCATGACGTTCAGAATTTCGTTGTGTGTTTCATCGT
>JANMXV010000377.1:0-1003 GCA_031381325.1 Betaproteobacteria bacterium
TCGGTTACGATCTGCATGCCCAATTGCTTTGCCAGATTCACGCTGGTGTTGAAGATCGCCCGCACCGTCTCGTCGGCCCACGCGCGATGCACAAAACCACGGTCGATCTTCAGTTCGTCAAACGGCATGTCGCGCAATTGCGCAAGCGAAGAATGCCCGGTGCCAAAATCGTCGATCGAGATGCGAAAACGCTTAAGCCGCAGCCGCGTCAGTACCTCGAGCGGAACACGCATATCCTGCATCAAGCGGCTTTCGGTCACCTCCAGCGCCACCCGGTTCGGCAGCACGCCTGCCGCGGCGGCCTGCCCGGCAACGTAATCGACAAAATCCAGCGATCCCAGGTCGTCCATGGACACGTTAATCGCCACCTGCAACGCCAGTCCCGTTTCCTGCTGCCATTCCTGCTGCCAGGCGTTGACATCCGTCAACGCGCCGGCGATCACCTTGCGGGTCAGATCACAGATCAATCCATGGGCTTCCGCCACGCCGATGAACTGGTCGGGAAACACCATGCCGTCCGCCGGATGTCTCCAGCGCACCAAGGTCTCCACGCCGACCACGTGTCCGGTGCTCAGCGACACCGTGGGCTGGTAGTAGTTGACCAGTTCGCCGTTGTCGATGGCTGCATGCACCTCTTCCGCGCTGTAATTTTTCTTTGCCGCTGAAGCATCGCGAAGGGGCACAGGCTTCCATTTTTCCATAACCGCAGCAAGCATTTCGGGCGTGACCGGCTTGCGCAGATGGCCCAGCGACGTAATCTGGTGCGCCTGCACCAGCTTCTCGGCCGCTTGCAGCACCCGCTCGTCCTCGCCGCTCACCAGGATGAGGCTGCCGCGATAGTCGCGCTTGACCAGATGGCGCAAGAACTCGATCCCGTCCATATCCGGCATGTTCAGGTCCAGCAGTATCAAGTCCGCTGGTTTGTCCGCCAGGTCCATGGTCTCCAGCGCACGCAAAGCGCCTTCGCAGGCGGTGACCGAGGTGTATCCCAGGTTGGCTAACA
>JANMXV010000385.1:0-20505 GCA_031381325.1 Betaproteobacteria bacterium
GCGCACGGAAGCGCGTGTGGTGATGAGTTCACGTAGCTCGTCGTTGAGTATCATGAGCTCGGCAATCGCCTTGCGTCCTTTGTAACCGGAGCCCCGGCACTCGCGGCAGCCGCGACCGATGCGAAAGCGGTAGGCGGACGCTTCGGCAATGCCGGATTCCTTCAGCAGTAGCGGATCGGGTTGATAGTCTTCCGCGCAATGCGGGCAAATCAGGCGCACCAGACGTTGCGCGAGTATGGCGTTCAGCGCCGACACAAAACCATAGAGATCGACGTTCATGTGCATGAAGCGCCCGATCACGTCGAACACATTATTTGCGTGTACGGTGGTGAAAACGAGGTGGCCGGTGAGGGCTGATTGCACGGCGATGTTCGCGGTTTCAGGGTCACGGATTTCGCCCACCATGATCTTGTCAGGGTCGTGCCGCAGAATGGAGCGCAGGCCGAGCGCGAAGGTGAGACCCTTTTTATCGTTGACGGGTATCTGCAGTACGCCGGGCAACTGATATTCGACCGGGTCTTCAATGGTGACGATTTTATCCTGGCCGGTATTGATTTCGCTGATCGCCGCGTAGAGCGTTGTGGTCTTACCGCTGCCGGTTGGGCCGGTAACCAGCAGCATGCCGTACGGCTCGTGCGACAAGCGCCGCAGAATGCGGATGTCCTCATCCTCGAAGCCCAGTGAATCGAGTGACAGTTGCTGCTGCGTGCTCTCATAGAGAGACTGCTTGTCGAGTACGCGCAACACGGCGTCCTCGCCATGAATGCTGGGCATGATGGACACCCGAAAATCAACGGCTCTGCCGCGGTCCAGGGCTTTGAAGCGGCCGTCTTGCGGGATGCGTCGTTCCGTGACATCGAGTTCCGAGAGGACTTTGATGCGCGACAGCGCCTGCTCGGCCTGCTGCATATCGGAAATGGTTTTAACCTGCGAAAGTATGCCATCAATACGGAACTTGATGACCAGTCCGTTGGCGACGGTTTCGAGATGAATATCACTGGCGCCGTTTTTCAGCGCATCGCGTAACGTGGAACGCACCAGGCGCACCACTTCGCTGGATTCGTCGCTGATCGCCTTGAGTGAAAGGTCTTCGTGATGTTCACGGTCGTCGCTGGCCTGTTCGCCTGTGGCGTGTACGGCATCCAGTGCGCGCAGCATTTCTTCGTGGCTGGCGAGAAAGGCGATGAGATCCCCTCGATGCACCAGCGCCCAGGTGTAATCTGATTGAATGCGTACATCCGCCCAGGTCTGCAAATCACCGTTGAATGGGTCATCGGTTACCAGCACCACGTTGCCTTCTTCGCTGCGTATCAGTACGCAGTTGCGTTGCGAACCCTCGCTGAAGGGAACCGTTTCGAACAGGGGCGCGGCGCGGCGCAGTGTATCCATGCGCATCGCCGGCAGCCGCAGTGTTGCGCCCAGTGTCGCCACAAATTCATCCGGCGCGAGTCCGAGTTGCTCCTCGAGTACTTCCACCAGCCGCCGGCGCGTGCTCGTCGCCGTGCTACGAGCATCGGTAATCTGCTGCGCGGTGATGCTTTTGGCGTGATCGGGCGCCAGGATACTCATTTCAGGCTTCCCGCGAGTTCGAAGATGGGCATGTACATCAGAATAACGATACCCCCGATCACAATGCCGATTACGCCCATCAGAATCGGTTCAAACAATCGCGTGAACCAATCCACCCAGCGGCTGATTTCCTCGTCATGGAAAAGCGCGATGCGATCCATCATTTCTCCCATGTTGCCGCTTTGTTCGCCCACGGCGAGCAAGCGTAGCGCGACGGGTGTCGTCAGATCGTTGTCTTCCATGGATGCCGACACCGGGCGGCCTTGGCTGACCGCCAGGCTGGCGCGGGCGAGGCGTTCCCGCATGACCGGGTGCAGCAAGTCAGCCCCCATATTGAGCGCCGCCACCAATGGCATGCCGCCGCGCAACAGCATGCCGATGGTGCGGTAAAAGCGGGCGAGTTGATAGATCTTCATGTGCTCGCCGATCACCGGCAGACGCCACAGCAGGGACTCAATGCCGGCGCGCACCTGCGGCAACCGCAAAACGTACCCGATAGCGATGCCGGCAGCGACCAGTGCGCCGCTTACCAGCATCGCGTGTCCTTCCACGGCTTGCCCCCAGTAGAGCAGCATCTTCGACACCCAAGGCAGGTCGGTGCTGCGCTCCTCGTAAATTTTGCCGAAACGCGGCACCACGTACAGCAGCAGGAAAAGACTGACCACGCCACCGGCCAGTATCAGTAGCGCGGGGTAGATCGAGGCGTTAACCAGTCTCTTGCGTATGGCGTCGATCTGGTTTTGATAGGTAATGTAGCGCGCCAGTGTTGGCCCCAGATCGCTGGTGCGCTCGCTTGCGCGCACGGTGGCGATGTAGAGTGTGCTGAAGGCGCCGGGATGCTGTTCGAGCGCGTCTGACAACGTGCGGCCCTGGCGTAGCGTGCCCACAAGTCGCTCCAGTATGTTGCGCAGTTTGGGGTTACGCTCTTTTTCAGCGAGCGTCTCGATGGCAACGACCAGGGGCAGCCCCGCATTGAGCAGCACCAGCAATTCCTGGCTAAACAACAGGACCGGAAATCTTTCGCCGCTCCGTTGCCAGAGCGATGATATTTCTGCGCGACGGCTTACCGAGAGTACCGCATAGCCCATGCCTGAAGCTTGCGCGCGCGCGCTGACTTCATCCATCGCTTGCAGGTCGAGCCGCTCGACCCTACCGTCTGGCGTGATGCCCTTGAGTTCGAAGCGCATGGTGACTACGTTGGCGCTTCAGTGATTGGTGATGTCGGCGTTCTCGCCGGTTCCGCCGGGCTGACCATCTTTGCCGTATGAGAACAGGTCATAGTCGCCACGCTCACCGGGTATCTTGTAGACATAGTCCTTACCCCAAGGGTCTGGCGGAACGGCCTTTTTGAGGTACGGGCCATTCCATTTGAGTTCGTTTGCAGGTCGCGTGATCAGCGCCGCCAGTCCCAACTCAGTTGTCGGATAGCGGCCGGTATCGAGCCGATATTGATCGAGCGCTTTTTCCAGCGCGTCGATTTGCGCTTTAGTGACGTTGACCTCGGATTTACCCACCTGGCTGAAGTAGCGCGGCGCGACGTAGCCCACGAGCAGGCCGATGATGGCGACGACCACCAGCAGTTCAAGCAGAGTAAATCCGCCGGCCCGGCGGCCAACCCTTTGAGTCGTCTGTACTTTTTTAGTGTCGCGCATGGGCAGAATTTTACTCCGAGTGTTCTGACTACGTGCATAAGCGCGCAGGATGCCGGGGCAATGCATTGAAGTCTCACCAGATGTTGGTGAGGTCGTAGAAGCGATCTTTCATGCGTGCGGAGGATACGCTAACAGGCCGCATTTGGGCGGCACACTATTGGTTGGTTGCATCATTAGCACCATCAGCGTAAATTGCTATAAAGCCGGGCACATCAGCCGCTATCAGCAGCCGGGCGGCGACCACCACATGGTGTTCCGGGTAGGGGAGGTTCACGGCAGAGTGACGGAGCGTGCAACGGAACTGGCGAAAATTCTGAATGCGGTGGATAGCGCCAATGTCACGCAAAATCTGTGGGGCGAGCGCTGGACCAAATTGACGGCGAATACCATCACACACGGCTTGCTGGGTGCAACGGGGCTTGATAATCGCAGCGTCTACATAGAGCGCGGCACTGCGCATCGCATAGGCATCAAGCTGGCAGCGGAGGCCATTGCCAAGGGCGGGCGCAGGGTTACAAACTGGGTATCGTGCTCGGCATCAAGCCGGACGACTGGGTCGGCGCGGGTAACGGCGATGCTGCGGCGCTCAAAACCGTGCAGGATGGATTGACCGCCTGGATGGCAACGCTGTTGGAACCGTCGCAACCCTCAGTGGGACGCGATGTGGCGCGCGGACGGCGATCCGAAATTGATTTCACGAACGGCCTGGTCGCGGGAAAAGGTGCTGAGGTTGGTGTGCCTGCACCGACACACGCTGCAGTAACCGCGCTGGTGCGGCGTATTGATCGCGGAGAGCTCAAGCAGGATCCGAAAAATATGCAGGCGCTGCTATAAAAAATATAAACAAATCAAATACTCACAATAATATTTGAGACATTGAGTTACTTGCTGCAAAGCGTGTGTGGGTGCATGACTAGGCGCGCTGCCCTGGCGGTAATGCTGATTGTGGTTGCGGTTAGTTTTGCGCCTGCGGCCAGCGCACAAAGTTACCCAACGAAACCTGTGCGCATTGTTGTCGGCTTTTCGGTCGGTGGCGTTACCGACATCATGGCGCGCATCGTTGCACAAAAGCTGGGGGAAAGTTTTGCGCAGCAATTTGTTGTGGATAACCGCCCGGGTGCGGGCACGGGCATAGCCTCGGAGATTGTGGCAAAAGCGGCGCCCGACGGTTACACGCTGTTAATGATGGGCGCGAGCTTCGCCGTGAACGCGGGGATAGCCAAAAAGCTGCCGTTCGATCCGCTCAAGGATTTTGCCGGCGTTGCTCTGGTGGCGTCTTCGCCTCAGGTGCTGGTAGCGAACCTGGCGTTGCCGGTGAAGTCGGTCAGCGACCTGATTGAACTGGCGCGCGCTAAACCGGGACAACTCAATTTTGCATCTAGCGGCAGCGGCAGCACGTCGCATCTGGCAGGAGAACTGCTGAATCTGATGGCGAAAATCAATCTCACACACGTGCCGTATAGAGGCGGTTCAGCGGTGATGATGACGGACGTGATAGCGGGACGCATGCAACTTTTGTTTTTGTCATTGCCCGGCGCATTGCCGCAAATCAAGGCGGGTAGGGTCAGAGGCGTGGCTGTGACGTCGACCAAACGTTCTGCGGCTGCGCCGGATGTGCCGACGTTTGCCGAGTCCGGTGTTGCGGGTTACGAAGCGGCCAGCTGGAATGGCGTGCTGGCGCCAGCGGCAACACCGAGGCTGATTGTCGGTAAACTCAATGGCGAAATCCTGCGCGCGTTGCGCGCGCCCGACGTGATCGATGCCCTGTCACGGCAAGGCGCTGATCCGCTGGGCAGCACGCCGGTTGAGTTTGAAAATTATTTGCAAGCTGAAATTGCGAAGTGGAAAAAACTGATCAGCGCTTCAGGCGCACAGATCGATTGATAACAAGCACCAAGAAAGGACGGGAATCATGGCTGGCTGTTTGGATGGTATTCGTGTTTTGGAACTCGCGCGGTTTCAGGCGGGGCCGCGCGCAGGGATGATTCTCTCCGACCTCGGGGCCGAGGTCATAAAAATTGAAAAATTCGGCGGCGAAGAAACGCGCAAGTCTGCGCCTATCGTCAGAGGCCAGAGCGTGTATTTCAGCGTGTATAACCGGGGCAAGAAAAGCGTTTGCCTCGATCTGCGCAAGGCAGAAGGCAAAGCGGTGTTCTTTGATTTGCTCAAGACTGCTGATTTTGTGATTGAAAATTTCCGGCCCGGTACCCTAGAGGACATGGGCCTGGGCTACGATGAGCTGATCAAGGTCAAGCCCGACATTATTCTGGTGCGCTGCAGCGGCTTCGGACAGACGGGCCCGTATAAAGACCGGCCCTCGTTCGATCCGCTGGGGCAGGCGATGAGCGGGCTGATGACGCTTACCGGTAAGCCGTTGGGCAGGCCCGTGGGCACGGCATTTTCGCTGGTGGATCGTACCACGGCGCTGCATGCAACCATCGGCGCGCTGGGTGCGTTACGCCATCGTGATCAGACGGGTGAGGGGCAGATCATCGACGTATGTCTGCTGGATTCCGCCATTACTATGGTTGAAATTCCTGCCTGTTACTACCTGGATAGCGGAGAGGAGGGGGGGGAATCCGGCCGCCTGCCGTATCAGACAAAAGACGGCTGGGTGGTGGTGACGGGCGGTGTCACGGCTAAGCTGACGGAGCGGCTTGCTGAATTGATCGGCAAAGATACACAGGCGCCGCAGGGTGCAGGTGGTTCGCTGTTCGGCCACAACAACCCGGTGCTCACCGCATGGTGCAAGCGCCACACCGTCAACGACATTTGCGACAAGCTGCTGAAAATCGGCATACCGGTCGCACCGGTGCTGACGATTCCGCAGGTGGTCAAGGATCCGCATTTGTGGGAACGCGAAATGCTAGTCAAAGTACAAGACCCTGTCGCTGGCGAAATGCACGTACCGGGATTAAGTATCAAACTCTCCAAGACGCCGGGCGGACTCGGCCCCGTGCCTGTTGCCGGACAGCACACCCATGAATTGCTGTCAAAGCTGCCGGGTTATGATGCGGGCAAAATGGCGCGATTGCGAACGGCGTCGGTCATCGCTTAACGCAGCGTATGAGGAGACAGTATTTATGAATGGGCTGCGCGCAGGGTTGGCAGTTGCACTGTGTGTGGTGGCAACGTGCGCGGCACAGCCGTACCCCAATCGTCCCGTGCGCTTTGTTTCGCCCTATGCGCCCGGTGGTGGCACGGACATTCTGGCGCGCACGTTGGCGCAAAAGCTGACCGAGGGTTTTGGCCGGCAGTTCGTAGTGGAAAACCGGCCTGGCGGCGGTGGCATTAACGGCACCGAATCCGTTGCAAAATCTGCGCCCGATGGTTACACCATCATGCTGGGGTCCAAGGGGCCGCTCACGGTAAATCCCGCGCTGTATGCCAAGCTGCCGTACGACACGCTGCGCGATTTTTCACCCGTGTGTCTGGTTGCCATTGTGCCAGCGGTGCTGGCTGTGCATCCATCGTTGCCCGTGAAGTCGGTCAAAGAACTCACCGCGTTCATGCGCTCGCGGCAAGCAGAGTTGACCTTTTCGTCATCCGGTAACGGCGGGTCGGGGCATCTTGCGGGTGAGCTGTATGCTGCGCTGACCAATTCAAAAATGATTCATGTGCCGTATCGCGGTACCGGGCCCGCGACCACAGCGTTGCTCAGCGGTGAAGTGACAATGAGTTTTGGCAATCTGGTGGCGTTGATGCCGCACGTGCAAAGCGGCCGCGTTCGCGCGCTGGCGGTCACCAGCGCCAAACGCATCAGCGCTGCAGCACAATTGCCGACCATGGCTGAATCGGGTATTGCAGGCTACGAGTTCGTTACCTGGTATGGCGTGCTCGCACCGGCGGCGACACCCAGGGATATAGTGGCCAGGCTCAACGCGGAGTTGGTCAAAGCAGTTCGACTGCCGGATATGCGCGAGAAACTTTCCGGGGAGGGCGGTGAAGTGGTGGGCAGCTCGGCGGAGGAATTTGCCGTGTTTATCAAGTCCGAGCTAGCCAGTTCCGCCAGGCTGGTCAAATTGGCAAATATCCGCCCACAATAAAATGTCAATAAAAACAACTAGTTATGAAGTGTCCGCAGACTTGATTTTGAAACGCTGCGCTGGCCTTGCGACCATGATTCTGTTGTCGGCTGCGTTGCCTGTGGCAGCACAGGTGTTTCCACGTGGAGCACTGCGCTTGATTTCACCCTTTCCCCCCGGCGGTGGCACGGACACTGTGGCGCGCGTGATCGCGCAGCGCTATACCGAGCGGTTTTCACAGCCTGCCATCGTGGAAAATCGCGTGGGTGGCAACGGCACGCTGGGTACTGCGTTTGCGGCCAAGGCGGCTGGCGATGGCTTGACGCTGCTACTGGTGCCGGCGGGCCACGCGGCAAATCCCAACCTTTACAAGAATCTGCCCTACGACCAGACACGCGATCTGGCGGCGGTTGCATTGCTGGCGTCGGGGCCGCTGGTGCTGGTGGTTAATCCTGCGCTGCCGGTGCACTCCACCAAGGAACTGATCGCGCTGGCGCGCCAGCGTCCGGGCGACCTGAATTTTGGATCACCAGGTCACGGGGCATTACCGCATTTGTCCGCCGAGCTTTTTACGTTTATGGCGGGTGTGCGTATGACGCACGTTCCTTACAAGGGGCCGACTGCGGCGGTGGTTGATCTTATCAGTGGCCAGGTCCCGCTGTATTTCATGAACATCACGACGGCATTGCCGCTGGCGGCACAAAAAAAGTTACGCGCTTTAAGCGTGACCTCGCCACGCCGCAGTGAATTTGCGCCAGACCTGCCAACCATTGCCGAGAGCGGCCTGCCGGGTTTTGATATGACCAACTGGTACGGCATGCTGGCGCCAGCCGCCACACCCGCGGATTTGATTGCAACCATCAACACCGAGATTGTCAGAATTCTTGACTTGCCGGATACGCGCAAGAGCCTGGCGGTGTCGGGCATGTCTGCCGAAGGTGGCACTGCTCAGCGGTTCGATGCCTTTCTGAAAAGCGAAGTGACCAAGTACGCGCGGATTATTCAGTCAGCGGGCGTAAAGGTGCCGCAATGATGTACGCAAAGCCATTTCATGCATTTTGCGCTTCGCGCGCCCCCCGGTGCGGTAGTTCTATTGCGCCCATCATTGTCATGGGCGCAGGCCTGTTCGCGGCAATGGCAGGCAGTGTGTGCACTGCGCAACCTGCTGGCGAACGTCCAGTGCGTCTGGTGGTGGGTTATTCGCCCGGCGGCGGTGTGGATTTTTTTGCACACGTGCTTGCCGGCAAACTGTCCGGCACGCTGCAGCAGCAATGCATAGTCGATAATCGTATACCTATCTGTCCACGAAAGTAAATGATCCTGTAAGCGCGGAGCACACCATGAAGCGTGACTTAAGTGCCCCGGCTGGGCATAAGGACGGGCGACAGAATGGTCATGTACGTTTGATGTTGGGGAGGGGCGACATACGCCGGGGACATTGCAGTGCGACGGTGCTGTTTTTGGCGACAACGGTGGGCGTCGCCTGCGGCCAAGGTTACCCAGTGAAGCCTTTGTGATCAAAGCGGTCTCCAAGCGGGAGGCGGGCGACACTCGTGCCGGATGCGCCCATGAGAAGCTGGTATCCTTCCAGCCATCGCTGCAGACAACACCGCCTCGTCAAAACTCACATCGTGGAGAACCTGATGGATCAAACCCTGCAAGATTTTCTCGGCATTCAATGGCCTGCGCGCTCTAAAAAACCGCGCGCCGAGGGCATCACCATGGTGATGGATACCGGCTGGCCGACAACCTTTTGCGAAAGCATGATGGCGCAATACGGAGAGTATCTCGACGTGGTCAAACTGTGGGATCCGCACCTGCGCGCGCCGGAAAAGGAAGTCCGCAAAAAGATCGAGGTCTACAACCACTACAACGTCAAGGTTCAGCCCGGCGGAATATTCATGGAAATTGCGCGTATTCAGGGCTGCGAAAAGCAGGTGATGGAGAAAATGGCCGATCTCGGCTTTTCGGTGATCGAAGTATCCAGCACGGCTACTACCGCCGCACGCGACATGCAGCGCGAGATGGATTTCGTCAAATACGCAAAGGATCTGGATTTCACCGTGTTCGGCGAAGTCGGCAAGAAATTCATCGAGGGCGACACCACCCGCCGCAGCGAGAAGGTGGTTGATGAAGAAATCACCGTCAAGGAAATGCTGGCGCTTCTTAACGCCGGCGCATCCTACGTGTATTGGGAAGGTCATCTGTTGCGCCGCGTAATGGGTGAGACCGCCGAGGATCTGCTTGCCAGCCGTGACGCCGGCACACAGCAGGTGCAGCGCGTGGCGAAAGAAGTCGGCCAGGCCCGCATTATTTTCGAAGTGTCGCCACTGCGCCCTATGGTGTCGCGCCGCACCCTGCAATTCTGGCTGGTCAGCTTGTTTGGCACCGAAGTCAATCTCGGCAACGTGCGGCTCGAGGAACTGGGCTTTCTTGAAGCCGTGCGCTCCGGCAGCCATCCGGTGCACGGCTTCAAGCAGGCGGGCGATTATCCGTGGATCAGGGCAGTGGAATCCAAAAAGGACGCGGATTATCCGTGGTGGTCCGAGGCATTAAGGGTTTGAAACTGAGCGCGTTTCGTGCGTTTGTTTTACTGCTGAGCGCCGCGACTTGCGCATGCGCCGCTGAATCATTTCCGTCGCGCCCGCTGCGGCTCATCGTGCCGTTTCCGCCCGGCGGGGGCACCGACATCATCGCGCGCATGGTGTCACAGCGTCTGAATGATGCGTTCGGCATGCAAGTTGTGGTGGATAATCGCGGTGGCGCCAGCGGCATTATCGGTACCGAATTGGCGGTCAGGGCCAATCCTGATGGACACACGCTACTGATCGGCTCGGTGAGCACCATTTGCATCAACGCCAGCCTCTACAAAAAATTGCCATTCGATACGGTGAAAGACCTCGCGCCGGTGAGTTTGGTGGCATCGACGCCCAGCATGCTGGTGGTGGGAACCTCAATCGCCGCGAAATCCGTCAAAGAGTTGATCGCGCTCGCCAAGTCCAAGCCGGGCCAGTTGCATTTTGCCTCAGCCGGCAGCGGCTCATCGGCTCACCTCGGCGGCGAACTCCTCAAGCAGGCCGCGGGTATTGACATCCAGCACGTGCCCTACAAAGGCACCGGGCTGGCAGTGACCGATCTGGTGAGCGGACAAGTGGCGATTTTTATATCCAACATGCCATCGGTTCTGCCGATGGTAAAAGCCAACCGCCTGCGCGCGCTGGCGGTTACCTCATTGCAGCGCTCGGCGCTGGTGCCTGATCTGCCTACGGTGGCCGAATCCGGCATTCCGGGTTTTGAGGTGATCGTTTGGTATGGCGTACTCGCGCCGGCGGCGACGCCGAAGCCGATAATCAGCCGCGTGAATCAGGAAGTGCGCAAGATGTCCGGGATGCAGGACGTCAAAGAACGCCTGTCCGTGCAGGGCGCGGAAGCCGTGAGCAGCACACCCGAAGAATTCGCGAAACGCATTCGCGACGACCTTATGAAATGGGGCAAAATTGTCAAGGCGTCGGGTGCGCGGGTGGATTAGTTGTTACGGTCACAATTCATGCACAACCCGGGTCAATATTGGGCGCAATGCAACCCCCCCGAAACTGTCCACGAAAGTAAATTCAGAACTATTGCGATGGTAAATTCAGAACTATGTGGTCAGAATATTCCGAGTGCCGGCGACTCCGGCACGTCGGCTGGTTCTGCCATCCAGCACGCGCGCGGCGCTATGAGTTGGGGATCAAGCGCGGTATGCGCATCAGGGCCGAAATGGGCGATGATATCGGCCCAGGCATCCCACGTCAGTTGGAGGTCTTGCTCAAAGCGCAGGGAGAGGCGCACCTGATCTACGTCAGTGGGTGTTTTGCGATCGGCGTGTGGTGCGAAAGACCACTATTGCGCAACGCCGAAGGGTGGCTCTGCCAGAGTTTGATTAGATGTGCAGATGCGCGTTGGCATCGCGAGACATGCTACATGGCGGCGTCTTACGGCGACCGATGGCGGCCATCGCCGCGTCGCTCCGCTATGCTGTGCTACTATCTTTTGCGGTAGTCCCGGGAGCTTCAGTCACGGTAGAGCCTCGAAGACAGGAGGAGAGCATGGGCGGGGTTTACGAAGGCCTCACGGTGGTCGAGCTTGCCGATCGCCGTAACCAGTGGGCGGGCAAGCTGTTGTCGGATGGCGGCGCCCGCGTGATCCAGATCGAGCCTATTCAGGGCAGTCCCGGCCGCTGGTGCGGCCCCTTTGTGGCCGACAAGCCCGACCCCGATTGTTGTTTGGACTATTGGTGGAACAACACGGGTAAGCAGAGCGTGGCGCTCGATCTTCAGCGCAAACCGTCGCAGGATCTGCTGAGAAAACTGCTGGTCAAAGCCGACGTTTTCCTCGAGAGCACACCGCCAGGCACACTGGCGAAGCTGGACCTCGACTACGGCTCTGTCGCCGCTACCGTCGCCAACCGGGCACTGATCTATGCCTCGCTCACCGACTTCGGTCAGGATGGGCCCTGGCGCGATTACCAGATGAATGACGTCGCGCATCTCGCGCTCGGCGGCCAAATGTCGAGCACGGGCTACTCGGACAGCAGCGTCACGCCGATCGGCGGACAGGGCCACCAAGCCTGGCACATGGGCTGCGCCTTTATCCTGCATGGCATCACCGTAGCCCTGTTCGACCGAATGACCTCCGATGAGGGGCAGTACATCGACGTTTCGATTCACGACGCCTGCGCCATCGGCACGGAGAGCGCGGTACCGCAGTGGATGTACTACGGCGAGACCCTGTTCCGCCAGACGGGGATGCACGCCAATCCGCGCCGGCAGCCGCCTCTACAACTTCCCACCGCGGACGGCAAGTACATGATTGCGGTGATGCAGAACTTCGGTAAGCGCGTGTGGGACAACCTGCTCAAATGGATGGACGAAAAAGGCGTTACGGGCGAACTGCACGAGGAGAAGTACCAGGATGAGGCGTTTCGCACGGCCGAGTACCGCCAAGGCAAAGTCATACGCGACGCTGTCGGCCGCCTGATCGCCGCCAGCAACGGCGAAGAATGCTTCCATCGCGCGCAGTCGTACGGGATCTCTTGGGGGCTCGTCCACGCCGCTGAAGAGAACTACGACATCCCGCATTACCAACAGCGCGATTACTGGCGCTCGATCCATCATCCGGAGATAGGCCGCGCCATTCCTTATCCGCGAGGACCGGTTGCGTCCGGGGAACTGCAGATCGAGCCGCGATTTCGCGCGCCGCATCTCGGCGAGCACACCCGACAAGTTCTCGAGCAGGACCTCGGCATGAACGCTGAGGAGATCGCAGCACTTGCCGCCGCGGGAGCTATCCGATGAATACACGATCCCCTGTGCGTCCAGGCGTCTTGAGCGGGATCCGCATCCTCGACTTCACCTGGAAAACCGTGGGCCCGTGGGCCCCCCGCCTCCTCACGCACTACGGCGCGGAGGTGATCCACGTCGAGCGCGCCGGCGGCTGGGACGACCATCGCTACAACGCGAATCCCAGTATCGTCAGCGACGAACCGAAGGCCGCGCAGGTTCCGGGGTCGAAGAAGCTCTACCCCGCCCCTTACTTCAACACGCTGCACAATGGCAAGCTCGCGATCAGCCTCAACACGAAGCACCCGGAGGGACGGAAGCTCGTCGAGCGGCTCATCGGTGAGTGCGATGCACTCGTTGAGAACTTCAGTGCGGAAGTGCTGCCGAGCTGGGGGCTTACGTGGGAGCGCATCCATCAGCTCAACCCGCGGCTCGTGTACATGAGTTCTTCGGGGTTCGGGCACACCGGCGAGTGGAAGGGCTATCGCAGCTTCGGGCCAACCGCGCAGGCGCAGTCCGGCTTGTCGCTCGCGTCAGGGCTTCCCGGCAAGCCGCCCGCGGGCTGGGGTTTCTCCTACCTCGATGTCATGGGCGGCTGGATGGGCGGTCTTGCGTTGATCCAAGGCTTGCTCCATGCGAAGAAGACCGGCAGGGGCATCTACATCGACTATTCGGTTACCGAAGGTGCGATGTCCATGATGGGCACCTACATGCTCGATTACCAGGTAAATGGCCGGCGCACGCGACGCCCGGACTTCCCGCCGGGAAACCGATCGATCTTTCCAGCTTTGGCGCCGCACAACACGTACCGGTGCGCGGGCAAGGACCGCAACGGACAGGCCTGGTGGGTCTTCATCGCGTGCGAGACGCAGCCTCAGTTCGAGTCGCTCTGCCACCTCATGGGTCAGCCGGATCTCGCGCTCGATCCGAAGTTCGCCACCAACGAGGCGCGCGTGGCTCACCAGGACGAGATCGATGCCATCATCGGCCGTTGGACGCGTGCGCGGCGGCGCTACGACATCATGCGCAAATGCCAGGCGGCCGGCATCATCGCCGCCGCTATCCAGAGCGCCGAGGACCGCGTCGAGTACGATCCCCAGCTCCAGCACCGCGAGATGCACCCGATCATCAACCATCCCGAACTCGGCGATTTTGCCTACGAGGGTTATCCGGTAAAGATGTCTCGCACCCCGGCCTTCGTACACGGGCGCGCGCCGACGCTGGCCGAACACAATCAGTACGTTTACGGCGACATTCTGGGCATGAGCGAGACGGAGATTGCGGGCCTGCGTGAACGCGGCGTGATCTAAACAAAGGATAGATTATGACGGATAGCTTTGACCGAAAGCGGCTCGCGCCATTGAAGGATACCGTGGCCATCGTCGGCGTGGGTGAGACCGACTATGGCGCCGACTACCGCGGTGCGGATGGCAAGGCCGCCGGCAAGGGTGAGGCGCGTTACGATTCATACACGCTGGCCTCGCGCGCGCTGAAGCGGGCGCTCGACGATGCCGGCCTGAAGAAGGACGACATCGATGGTCTCTGCACCGGGCCCACCTTGTCGGGCGAGCGGGCCAGCGAGCTGTGGGGCCTGAATCCGCGCTGGAGCGGCAGTGGCGACGCCGCACAGTGCATCATCGAGGCGACCATGGCCATCAACTGCGGCCTATGCACGACGGTCGCCCTGGTCTACGGCAACGCCCAGCGCTCGATGGATACGGCCTACGGCGGCGCCCGCGTAACGGGTGGCGGCATCACGTCTTACTTCTACTACGCGCCCTGGGGCATGACGTCGCAGGGCGCCCTGTATGCACTCTTCTTCCAGCGCCACAAACTGCTCTACGGCACCACCGATGAGCAACTGGGCGCCATCGCCGTGGCCTTCCGCAAGCACGCATGCCTGAACCCCAATGCCGTGATGTATGGCAAGCCGCTCACCATTGAAGACTATATGACGGCGAAGTATGTAGCCGAGCCGCTGCGTCTATTCGACTACTGCCTCATCAATGACGGCGGGGTTGCCATCATCGTGCGCCGTGCCGACATGAGCAAGGATCTGAAGCAGACGCCCGTGATGGTGAGCGCCATCGGCTGGTCCGAGCAGAACGTCGATGCCACGCAATTGCGGCCGCGCCTCAAGGATTTCTACCACACGGCGCATCACGGCGTGGCGGCCCAGGTCTATCCCATGGCGGGTGTCACACCCAAGGACATCGACGTATTCGCCACCTACGACAGCTTCAGCGTGCATCTGCTGGCATCGCTGGAGGGCTTCGGCTTTTGCAAGGAGGGTGAAGGCGGTCCCTTCGTGCAGAACGGGCGTATCGAAGTCGGCGGCGAGCTCCCCTGCAACACCAGCGGCGGCATGCTATCGGAGAGCTATATGCAGAGCTGGAACCACCAGCCCGAGCTCGTGCGCCAGTTGCGCGGTGGCCTCGGAGCACGCCAGGTTCAGGGCGCGAAGGTGGCGCAGTACGTGCACGATGTGGCGGGCAAGTGCAAAAGCATCATCTATACGAAGGGGGGTTGAGCGATGGCCACAGTACGTCCGATCCGGTCGATGGACCCGTATGCAGAGCAGTTCTGGGCACACACGCAAAACAAGGAACTCCGCTTCCAGAAATGCTCTGATTGCGGCAAGTTCCGCTGGCCGCCAGGGCCCACCTGCGACAAGTGCCTGTCTGACGCGTTCGATTGGGCCACTGTGGCTGGCAAGGGAAAGGTTCTCTCCTGGACAACCTTTCGCCGCAGCTACTTCAAGGAATACCCGGCGCCCCACACCGTGATCGTTCTCGAGCTGGACGAGGGGCCGCTTTTCGTCTCCTGCCCGGTCGACGTCGAGGCAGCCAATCTGCGGGAAGGCATGGTCCTCTCGCTGCGCTGGACGGACGGCGAGGACCGGTTCGGCGGATACAACCTGCCTGTCTTCGGCCCGTCGTCCGCGTAGCGGGGTCGGAGGCGCGCGCCACCTGTGAAGGATCCACGCGACTGGCAGATTTCGAGGTTTTGAGTGTCCGTTCAGGGGAGTTTCTGAGCCTTCGTCAGCAGGCGGCTCACGGCCTGGAGGAGGAGACGATCAAGTATTCGCTCCATAGCAGTCATTCGATCCGCATTATCATTACAAATGCGGATCGGCAACCGATGTGAATTGAAATGATTCCTGTTCAGGTCAGGCAGTTCAAAGATCGAATGATCTTGCATCTACCTTCGTCTTGTCCAGTCAAGTAGTTGTTGCAAACCCTGACTGAGCGTTTGTTTGTACCCCAGCCGGCAAAATTGCTGTTTTCTCCTTGATCCTAGACGAAAATCAGACGCCGCAGAACGCTTCGTGGGTGAAGATTTTCAGAAAAACAGCGGGGCTTGGCGAAAATTCACGCGATTGACTGTTCGCCGGGTGGAGGATAGATTGCCGATTGGTGAAAAATAGTGATTGAAATTTTATACTCCCATGTCGTCCGTCATCAACTACATCAAGCAGGGCAGAATGCGCCCGCTCGCCGTCACCACCACTGAGCGCGATCCCCAGTTGCCGAATGTGCCGACGCTGCGCGAAATCGGGTTGAAGGATTACAACGTCACGAATTGGTACGGCGTGGTCGCGCCGGCGCGCACCCCTCGCGAGATTGTCACCAGACTCAACGCGGAAATCAACCGCATCACCCAGCTTTTCGATGTCAAGGCGAAACTCGACGACCTCGGGACCCGCCTCAAACCCATGACGCCAGAAAAGTTCACGGAGTTTCTGCAGGCCGAAATCGCGAAATACCAGAAGGTCGCGAAAGAGACCGGCGTGCGCATGGAATGACGGTTCGCTCTTGTCATTTCTGTTTAAAGCGGAACTTCCAAGTAATGCCGTGGGCGGAGTGGCTGGCGCTGCGGGGCAAGTGTTACCTGCTGATACAAATTAACAAGTATGGAAATAAGTCTCGGGCTGGGAACAGCGACTAGGGATAAAGCATGAGCACGACCGAAAAAATCGCGCAGTTTGTGGTCAACCTCGCGTTGAATGATGTTCCTGAGCGAGCGCGCGACATTGCGAAAGGCGGGATCATCGATGCCCTCGGCGCGGCGATCGCAGGCACGCAAAGCGAAGCAGCGCGGATCATTACGCGCTGGACGCGCGCAGTCAGCGGCACACCATCGGCCGGGGTGATCGGGGGCGCCTTCAAGACGTCGCCAGCGGCGGCCGCGCGCGCCAATGGCACGATCGGCCATGCTCTGGATTTCGACCCGCCATTGCCGCTGCTTCCAGTTCTCCTCGCGATGGGCGAGTCCGAGCGCGCGTCCGGACGCGATGTGCTCGAAGCTTACGTCGCCGGCATTGAGGTGCAGTCGAAGCTCCAAAACGGGGTTTCGCCAAAACATTCTGCGCATGGCTGGCATTCAAATACGGTATTCGGCACGTTCGGAGCGACTGCCGCTGCCGCAAAACTGCTGAGGCTCGATGTGTGGCGTATGCGGATGGCGTTCGGCATCGCGGCATCTGAAGCGAGCGGCATTCGGCAGAACCTCGGCACGATGACAAAACCGCTGCACGCCGGAATGGCGGCAGCGAATGGCATCATCGCGGCTACATTGGCGCGTGACGGCTTCAGTGGTGCGCCCGACGGTTTGGAAGGGGAGTTCGGAGTGCTGCGGGTTTTTGCGACACCGGGTGAATATGACGAGCAGAAAATCGCCGGGACGTTCGGCAACCCCTGGAGTCTGGTCGCGAAGGAAATCCGCATCAAACCTTATCCGTGCTGCCGCTGGGCGCACCGGCCGCTCGACGCGTTGCTTGCGCTCATGCGGACGCATAACCTGCAACCGGATCACGTCGAAGGTATCGAGTGCGAAATCGGTGCGCACGTCTCCAAAGTCATGACTTATGCGGTCGCCCATACCGAACTCGAAGCGAAGTTCTGCCTGCCTTATTGCCTCGCCGTAGCGGTGTGCGATGGCCGCGCGGGTCTCGGCCAATTCACCGAAAGCCGCATACGCGATACGCAGTTGCAGGCCCTGGCGACCCGCGTGCGGGTTATTCACCCGGACGCCAACAGCGAATGGGAGAGCGGCACGTTGCTGCCATGCACGGTGCGATTGCGTTTAAAGAGCGGGACTGTGCTCGAAGCAAGCGCTGGTGCGGCGCGCGGCGATCGCGACAATCCGATGAGCTTCGAAGATATTGTCGAAAAATACAGGGACTGCACGCGGCACCTGCTCTCGCCGGAACAGGCCGGGCGCGTGTTGAGGCTCGTTCAGAACATCGAAGAGCTGCCGGACCTGCTGGAACTCTCGTCGATCCTGACTTTCGGTATCAAGAGCTAAGCCGCCAATGCGCTGCGCGGGTGCCGGCCCTTTTTTGCCGCGCGCGGGTCGTGATAAGGCCGCTCGCCGCGGAACTGCAGCCGGTGCATGACGCGGCGCTGTGCCGGATCGAACGGATTGCGGTGATGCATCAGGCAGCGATTGTCCCAGATAACGATGTCGCCGGGCTTCCAGGCGTGGTGCCACGTAAACCGTTCCTGCGTCGCATGGGTCCACAGCGTATTCAGCAACGCCTCCGATTCCCCGAGATCCAGTCCGGAGATATACGCATTGGGGCGCCGTCCCAGATAAAGCGCGTCGTAGCCGGTCTGCGGATGCGTTCTGATGATCGGATGCAAGGGACCCGGCACCACGACAGGATCGGTCGCATGCTGATACCCGCGGCGCAACGAACCATCGCTCAGGTAGGTCAGGTCGTGCTTGATTACGAGCGTTTTGATCTTCGACCTTATGTCCGCGGGCAGCGTCTCGCCGGCAAGATACATATTCGCGAATCCGGTTTCGCCCGCGGATGGAGGGCACTCGACCGCATGCAGAAGGCTGTAGCTCAACGGAATGTCGCGATAAGAATTGTCGGAATGCCAGTTGACCTCGGCGTCGCCCAGCACGCCGATCGGAATACCGCCCTCCCTGACGTTGGAGACGATGATGATCTCCTCGTGCTCGCGTTTCTTTTCGGTGGTGGTGAAGGGGGCGAAATCAAGCTCGCCGAGCCGCCTGCCGAATGCGATCAGTTCCGGGTCGGTTATTGTCTGGCCCGGCAACACCAGCACACAATGATCGAGCAGCCCCTGGCGGATCGCTTCGATTGCCTCGTCGTCCAGGTCCCTGATGTTGCCACACTGAACCCGCGCTCCGACGACGACCGAAGTTGGAACAATCTCCAGTGCCGATGCGTTTTTTTGCCCTGTTTTCGCATGCAATGCAGTCATGAATCATCTCCTCATGTAACACATCCTGGCCGGCATCCGGAACAACGTGCCACCGCTATGTCCGCAACCTCCAGCGTCCAATGAACCTGACGTGAGCCCGCCGGGATGGTCGACGGCCATTTTATACTATGGAACGTGTTATTCTAAATGCCAAAATAGGAATGCCCAATGATTCAGGAAAATAAAATGGACTCGGCCCTCCATTCAATTCGCTGGCGCGGGCGCACGATCGCGATGTCGTTTCTCGTAGCGTTTGGAACCAGCGCTTGGGCGCAGAACTATCCCAGCAAGACCATTCGCCTGATCGTTCCGTTCTCCCCAGGCGGAGGGACGGATTTTTTCGCCCGCGTAGTCGCGACAAAGCTGACCCAGGTTTTGGGACAGCAAGTAGTCGTCGACAATCGCGCGGGTGCGGGCGGCATTATCGGCACTGACTTGGTCGCGAAAGCTGCACCTGACGGGTACACACTGCTTATGGGTCACACCGGTACGCTCGCAATTAATCCATCGCTCTACACTAAGATTCCATATGACCCTGTGCGAGATTTTTCGCCAGTGAGTCTCGTGGCCATTACGCCGCTCGTGCTCGTCACCAATCCGGCTCTTCCCGTCAAAACCGTAAAAGAGCTTGTGTCGCTGGCGAAGCGAAGACCCGGCGAGATCACTTTCGCATCGGGCGGTAACGGTACGGGAACGCATCTCTCGGCAGAGCTTTTCAAGATTATGGCGGGGATCGACATGAGCCATGTGCCGTACAAAGGCACCGGCGTTGCGCTGACGGCCGGAATATCGGGAGAAGTTGCAACACTTTTTAGCACCCTCCCACCCGCAGTGCCGCACATCAGGAGCGGCGGTCGGTTACGCGCCCTCGCAGTTACGGGCGGCGAGCGCTCCCAGGCCGTGCCTGAGATTCTGACGATGGCTGAAAGTGGTTTGCCGGGCTACGAAAGTACGCTGCGTTATGGGGTGTTGCTGCCTGCGGGCGCGCCGGATGCGATAGTCACTACGCTGCGCCAGGCGATATCGCGCTTCATGAATCAACCCGATTTCGCAGAAGCGTTGGCCAGGGACGGGGCAGAACCGCTCGCAAGCACACCGGAAGAGTTTCGCGCCGTTATGGCGACAGAGGTAAAGAAATGGGCAGCGGTCGTGAAGACGTCCGGCGTGCGGGTTCAATAATTTTTTGGTGATTCTCATTTGATCGTGCGCTTGAGCGTAGGCTGCGTTGCGCGAGCGGGCGCACGGATCAGCATACTCGAAAGTCGGACAGCAGTGATACTCTACGCGGAAATCTTGTGTTAGATTGTTGGCATGAGCAGTTTCGATCTTCGCCGGCTGCGTTATTTCGTCGCGGTAGCCGAGCTCGGCTCCGTCACCAAAGCGGCGAGCGAATTGCATGTCGCGCAGCCGGCCCTCAGTTTCCAGATACGCCTGCTGGAGGAAGAGATCGGCGGCGAGCTTTTCGCGCGCGGACCGCGGGGCGTGCGCCTCACCGAACTGGGGACGGCGCTGGCGGAAGAAAGCCGGCGCCTGCTGGGGGACATCAAGGCATTGCGCAACCGCCTCAACGACCGCGCGGGCGACCCCGAGGGCGAGGTCGTGGTAGGTCTGGCGCAAACCATCGGCCCGGTGCTGGCGGTGCCGCTCCTAGAGCTGGCGGCAAAAAAGCTGCCGCACGTGCGCATCCAGATACGCGAAC
>JANMXV010000398.1:0-17844 GCA_031381325.1 Betaproteobacteria bacterium
AGCAGGATTGTCTGCGCATTCTGCTGCGCGGCAAACAGCCGATCATTATTTGCCCCGCGCGCGCTATTGAAGCGATGCGTATACCCACTGAGTGCCGCGCCGCTTTCGATGCTGGGCGAGTGCTGTTGCTGTCGCCATTTATCAAGCTGCCAACGCGTGCAACGAAGGAATCCGCGATTCGCCGCAACGAAATTGTTGCGGCACTGGCGGACGACGCCTATATCGCGCATATTGCAGCGGGAGGGCAGACGGCGCGCATCGCCGGAATGCTCGCAGATTGGAATGTGCCGATAACATGAAAATTTCTCCGGCTGATGTGTGAATGACACCCCAATAAATAGGAATGGTCACACGACAGCCGAGGCAATGCCACAGCAGGATCTGCTTGCGACCGAGGCGGCCCGTTCCCTGGTATCCAACAGTCAATTATCGCGCGTGATTGCCGTCAGCCTGCTTGCGCCCGCACAGCGCGAATTGGATGAAGCAATCGCGTATTACGAAATGCAGGTATATTCGGCATCACGAGAATGACGACGAGCGATACGACCAGATGAAGCTCGGCTTGCAGTTGGCCGCTTTCAGGCGGCTCACGGGGTGCTAGCGCTTTTGAGGCGCTCACCCAATAAACCCCCGGCTTTGCCGGAGATCATTTAAAGGAGAAAACAATGGCACGCGAAGGCTACTTGATTCTGGACAGTGATTTGCACATGATGGAGCCGGACGACCTGTGGGCCCGCTATCTCGACGAGCCTCATCGAGCGAACCCGCCGCGCTTCTTTGGCGGGCAGCAGCAAGCGCTGACGCAAAGTGCCGAGGACAAAGGCAACGCCGACAGAATCAGAGGCATGGAGGTGCAGGGGCTGGCGATCCCGGCGTTCGCCAAGTCGCAAGGGGCGGCCGCCTCCAGCCGTGAGCTGAGGCGCAAAAGCCGAGCGCGTCACCCGCATTTCAATGTCGCGCGGGCGCAGGGCTTCGATGCGGCCACGACCTTGACGGCGATGGATATCGAGGGCATCGATGTTGCCGTGATGTACGGCACGCGCGGGCGGCAGATCCTGTGTCACGACGATCTCGCGCCGGATTACGCGGCGGCATTGGCGCGCGCGTACAACAATTGGGCTTACGATTATTGCAAGGGTGATCCGCAACGCCTCAAGTTCGCCGCGCAGATCGCGATGCATGATGTAGGGCTGGCGGTCGAGGAGGCGCGCCGCTGCGTCAACCAACTTGGAGCTGTTGCGGTTATCGGCACGCCAAACCCGGTTAAAGGTCAGCATCTGCACGACGAAGCGTGCGAACCGTTATGGAACGAGCTCGAACGGCTCAATGTGCCGATCGGCTTTCATCCAACCGGCAACAGTTCGCTTAAGGACGATGCCGGGGCGCGTTATGTCGGCCACGCCAATTTTCACCCGATTGCTCATGCCATCCGCAACCCGGTCGAACTGATGGGCGCTGTCGCCAGCATGACTACCGGCGGCATTCTTGAACGCCACCCGAAGCTGCGCTGTGCGTTCCTTGAAGGGACGGCCGGCTGGGTCTACTGGTGGCTGTGGCGGCTTGACGACCAGTGGGAGAAGTTCGGGCCCGGCTGCGAGCATCAACTGACGATGCCGCCGAGCGAGTACTTCAAGCGCCAGTGTTACATCGCGCTCGATGCCGACGAAGAACCGGCTGTCGACGTCATTAAAAAAATGGGCGCGGAATACTTTGTCGTGTCGAGTGACTATCCGCACGGCGACGGCGCATTTCCCGAGGCGATCCAGCAATTCCTCGGGCTGGCGTTGAATGACGAGCAGCGGCGCAAGATACTTTGGGACAATTGCTCGCGTCTCTATGGTATTGCCAGTCCCGCAGCCGCACTGACCCGCGTTCACAACACGCTTGCTGCGGCTGGATAGAATCTGCCACGGCCAGATCGAGGCTTGCGTTTTTGCGGCGGCGCGCTTCACACGATAGGGCGCGCCGGGCTGCGCGGTACGCTTACCGGTTGCTTTTTACGATGCGGCCCGCAGTGCCTGTTGAAACCGCAGCTTGAGTTCGGTACCGTCGCGCGGCGGCAGTATGAATTCTCCGCGATTAATCGCGACTTTCACACCCGCGAATACCGGTCCGGGTTCTTTAATAATGCGCGGCAGCCAGGTTTTGAATTGTGCTTCGGTGTAGATCGTTTCTGCAGCACGAAAGCTGGTGGCCCGCGCCACACCCGCGAATTCAGTGCCGAGCTGCGTATGCGTTTGCTGCATGCCGGTTTCGCCGTAGTGCTCGTTGTCCATGACAATGATCGCGAGGTTCTTTGGCTGCTTCGCGCCTATGGTTGCAAAGCTGCCCATTGCCATCAGCATGTCGCCGTCGCCGGTGATCACCAGCACGCGGCGTTTGGGTTGCGCAAGCGCAAGGCCGAGGCCGATCATCGCGGCGCCGCCCATCGCGCCCCACGTGTAAAAATTGAGCGGATTGTCGCCGCACGCCATCACATCGAAACACGGTGCGCCGAGTCCGGCCACCACCAGCGCATCGCCGCGTTGCTTCAAGATTGCTGCTACGACCTTGCGCCGGTCCAGCGTGGGTTTTCGGTGCGCAGTTTTGTACACTGTCATTTAAATTCCTTGACGCCGACGACTCTTTGATCCATCAGCACCGCCACGGGTCGGTTGGTGTTAAACGCGAGTTGGCATGCGGCAGATACGGTGGGGCCGACAGCTTCGACGCTATCGATGCGCTTCACCACGCAGCCTATTGCAGCAAGCACCGGTGCAGTAGCTTCGGCCATCGGGATTTGCCAGGGATTAAATTCGGCCCAGGTGCCGCGCATGGTCACCAGCAGCAGCAGCGGGACGCGGCATTCGATGATCATGCCCAGCATGTTGATGCAGTTGCCGGTGCCGCTGGATTGCAGCAACAGGACTGCACGTTCGCCGCCGAGACAGGCGCCGACGGCAAGCGCTACACCTTCTTCTTCGGTGGTGAGCGGAACTGCCTGCATTTCTTTATCCGCGCGCACCAGTTCGATCAGGCGCTTGAGCCCGGTGTCGGGCACGTAGGCGACCTGGCGGATTTTTTGCGCATGGAAAACGCTCATTACTGCGTCGGACCAGTGGGGTGGAGCGGGGGTTGGGGGCATCTTTGAGTTCCGTGAATTGTGAAACGTGGATTGTGAAACGTGAAGGCGTGAAGGCGTGAAGGAGTGAACGGGTGAAGGAGGTACCCCATTCACCCCTTCACTACTTCACGCTTTAAAAGGCTACTCCGGTTTGATACCAGCCGCCTTAACCACTTTCGCCCATTTTACGATCTCTGCACGCAAGAGTTTAGCGAATTCGTCGGCGGTTCCGGGCGCGGGATCAAGTCCATTCTTGAGAAATTGTGCGCGTGTATCGGCATCGCGGAGTATCTGCCGTAGCGTGCTGTTGAGCCGCTCAATGATAGCGCGCGGTGTTTTGCCGGTAGTGAGCACGCCATACCAGCCGTTGACTTCATAACCGGCAAGCCCGGATTCGATAAATGTCGGCACATCGGGCATCGCCGCGGCGCGTTGCGCGGTGCTCATGCCTACTGCGCGCAGGCGCCCGCTTTCCACATGCGGGCGCAGTGTGGCGATGGAGCCGAAGAACATCGATACACGTCCTGCGATCAAATCAGGCAGCACTGCGCCGCCACCCTTGTACGGAATGTGCTGCATATCGATGCCTGCGGTGATCTTGAGCAACTCTGCCGCCAGGTGCGGCGGGCTGCCGCTGCCGGTGGAGGCGTAATTCACTTTGCCTTGCTGCGACTTTACCCACGCAATGAATTCACTCACCGTTTTTGCCGGAACAGCCGGATGAATCACCATCAAATAAGGCCCGCCGGCGACCAAACCTATGGTCGCAAAGTCGCGCTCGGTGTCGTATGGCAATTTGCGCACCAGGCTTGGATTCACCGCGATGCTGGCGGAAACAATCAGCAGCGTGTGCCCATCGGGCGTGGCGCGCGCGACGATCTCGGAACCGAGCACGGTATTCGCGCCCGCACGATTGTCCGCGATGAAAGGCTGACCCAGCCGTTCGGAGAATTTATCGGCAACCATGCGGCCAAGAATGTCATTGGTGCCGCCTGCTGCGAAAGGCACCACTAGCCGTACCGGGCGGCTGGGATAGTTCGCGGTCTGTGCGTGCGCGGCGTTGATCACGAGAAAGCATGTAACCACGGTCAAACAGCATAGTGCGTTCTGCATTCGACTCCTCCTGCGTGAACTTTACCCTGCGTTGAAGACTATCGCCAGCGCCATGATGCCAACGTTGCGCCGGGGTGCTTGCTATAATTCATGTCCTTCGATCAACTTCCCGGTCTACCCCATGCTGAAAGGCTTATCCAACTTAAGTGAGCACGACGCCCACGCAGACATCCGCGAAGGCGTGCGCGCGTTGTGCGCGCAATTCGATAGCGCGTATTTCCAGAAAATCGACGAAGCGCGCAGCTATCCCGTGGCATTCGTCGATGCGTTAACCAAAGCCGGCTGGCTGTCGGCGCTGATTCCGGAACAATACGGCGGCTCCGGACTGTCGTTGACGGCTGCCACGGTGATCATGGAAGAAATCAACCGTTCCGGCGGTAACGCCGGCGTGTGTCACGGGCAGATGTATAACATGGGCACCGTGCTGCGGCATGGCTCCGATGCGCAAAAGCAGAAGTATTTGCCGAAGATTGCCAGCGGCGAATTGCGTTTGCAGTCCATGGGCGTCACCGAGCCGACCACCGGCACCGACACCACCAAGCTGAAAACCGTCGCGGTGAAGCAGGGCGACCGCTACGTAGTGAACGGCCAGAAGGTCTTTATTTCGCGCGTTCATCATTCTGACCTGATGATATTGCTCGCGCGCACTACACCGGCGAACGAAGTGAAGCGCAAATCCGAAGGCATGTCGATCTTCATTGTCGATCTGCGCGAGGCCTTCGGCAAAGGTTTGACCGCAACACCGATCCGCAACATGGTGAACCAGGACACCAACCAGTTGTTTTTCGATAATCTCGAAATTCCCGCCGAGAACCTGATTGGCGAGGAAGGCAAGGGCTTCAAGTACATCCTCGATGGCCTCAATGCCGAGCGCATGCTGATCGCCGCCGAGTGCATCGGCGACGGCTACTGGTTCATCGAGCGCGCGCGCAAGTATGCGACGGAAAGAGTGGTGTTTGATCGGCCGATTGGTCAAAATCAAGGCATACAGTTTCCGATCTCACGCGCCTACGTGAATGTCGAGGCCGCCAACCTCATGCGTTTCAAAGCCGCGGCGCTGTTCGACGAGAAAAAGCCCTGCGGCGCCGAAGCCAACATGGCTTTACTGCTCGGCGCGGATGCGTCATGGGCGGCGGCCAACGTATGCCTGCAAACGCACGGCGGCTACGGCTTCGCGGCTGAGTACGACGTTGAACGCAAGTTTCGCGAAACGCGGCTGTTTCAGGTTGCGCCGATTTCGACGAACTTGATATTGTCGTATGTGGGGGAGCATGTGCTGGGAATGCCGAGGTCTTTTTAAACAGCGTGAAGACGTGAAGGAGTGAAGGGGTGAATGGGGTACCCCCTACACATCTTCACTCCTTCACTCCTTCACGGTTTTCCAACCCCTTCACTCCTTCACGTCTTCACGCCCTTAAGAAATGCTTCCACTAGAAGGCATCACCGTTGTCTCTCTCGAACAAGCCGTCGCCGCGCCGTTCGCCGCGCGCCAGTTGGCTGATCTCGGCGCGCGTGTGATCAAGATCGAACGTCCCGGCGTCGGCGACTTTGCGCGCGACTATGATCAGACCGTCAATGGCCTGTCTGCGTACTTCGTGTGGCTCAATCGCTCGAAGGAAAGCCTTACGCTGGATGTCAAAAAAAATGAGTCAAAACAAATACTTACGAGGTTAATCGCGAAGGCCGATGTGTTCATTCAGAACCTGGCTCCCGGCGCGGCAAAGCGACTGGGCTTGGGCGCGGATGAACTGATGAAAAATAATCCGCGACTGATTGTGTGCGATATCTCAGGCTACGGCGATAGCGGCCCGTATGCGCACAAGAAAGCCTACGACCTGCTGATCCAAAGCGAAGCCGGCATACTGTCGGTGACCGGCACGCCGGAACAGCCGAGCAAGGTGGGTGTGTCGTTATCGGACATCGGCACCGGGCTTCACGCGTATTCGGCGATACTCGGTGCGCTCTATCAACGCGAGCGTACCGGCAAGGGCACGCGCGTCGAAGTCACCATGTTTGAAGCAATGGTGGAGTGGATGAGTCACCCGTTGATGTACAGCCACTTCGGTGGGCGCGCGCCGCGCCGCAGCGGGCCTGATCACGCGACCATCGTACCGTACGGCCGCTTCACCGCGGGCGACGGCAAAGACCTGATGTTCGGTATTCAAAACGAACGTGAGTGGGCGTCGTTCTGCGACAAGGTGCTGGGCAAACCCGCATACGCGACCGATGCGCGCTACGACAACAACACCAAACGCAACGCCGCGCGCACGGAATTGATCGCATTGATCACGGGTATATTTTCCACTATGACCGCCGAACAAGTGGTGGCTAAACTCGACGACGCAGGCATCGCCAATGCGCGCATGAATACGCCTGATGAAGTGTGGGATCACGCGCAACTTAAAGCGCGCAATCGCTGGCGCGAAATCGATACGCCAGCCGGACGCATCGCTGCATTGTTGCCGCCAGTGACGTCAGCGGATTTTGAAGCACGCATGGACAAAGTGCCCGCGGTGGGCGAGCACACAGAAAGTGTGCTGCGCGACATCGGTTACAGCGATGCGGAGATTGCGGCGCTAAAGTTGAGCGGAGTGGTTTAAGACGACAATGGCGCTATCTTAATCGAAGCCCGTAGGATGCCGGTGACGAAGGAACCGCATCGGTCGAGTGACGCACCGCGGCGCTACCGCGACTCAGATTGATGCGGTTCGCTGCGCTCACCGGCATCCGAATAGTTCCATTGGTGTAAGACGGCAAAAGGAGATGTGCTATGGATAAAACGACCCAAACACTGGCAACCTACATCACCGGTCTGAGCTATGGCCAATTGCCGGCAAGCACGGTGCATGAAACCAAAAAGCATCTGCTCGATGCCATCGCCTGCGGCATCGGCGGCTACACCAGCGAGCCCGCCGCAATCGCGCGCCGGGTGGCGGCAAACATCAGCGGTACGCCGCCCGCGCGAATCTTCGGCGCCGGCAAACAAACGTCGATGGAAATGGCGGCCTTTACCAACGCGGTGATGGTGCGCTACCTGGATTTTAATGATACCTACATCTCAAAAGGCTCCGGACATCCGAGCGATATGATCGCGGCGATACTCGCGGTAGCCGAAGCGCAGCGTTGCAGCGGCAGGGAGACGCTGCTCGCTGTTGTCATCGCCTACGAAGTGTATGCCGCGCTGGCGGATGTGGTTGGCCTGCGTGACCGCGGTTGGGATCAAGGCGTGTTCGCGGTGCTGGGCAGCGCGGCGGGCGCGGCAAAATTATTGAAGCTCACGCTGGCGCAGACAGCGGACGCGCTCGCCATTGCAGTGACGGGTAGTATTCCCACGCGTCAGACGCGCAGCGGCGAATTGTCGATGTGGAAAGGGGTTGCCACCGCGGCTGCCGTGCGCGCGGGCGTGACGGCGGCGCTGCTGGCACAAGCGGGCATGACGGGGCCGACGGCGGCGTTCGAAGGACGCCATGGCGTGTGGGATCAGGTGACGGGGCCGTTCCAACTCGGCTCAATGGGCGGTCGCGGCGTGCCGTTTGGAATCGAGCGCACAAATCTCAAGTTTTTCCCGTCGGAGTATCACTCGCAGGCGCCGCTATGGATAGCACTTGAATTGCGCAAGAAGGTTGCGGCGGCCGATATCGATGCCATCAACGTGCAGACCTATTACACCGCGTGGAGCGAAATCGGCAGCGAACCCGAAAAATGGAATCCCCGGACGCGTGAAACCGCCGATCACAGCCTGCCGTATTTGTTGGCTTTGGGATTCATGGATGGACGCATCACCGTGGACAGTTTCAGCGAGCGACGCATGCACGATCCGCTGCTGCGGCAGTTGATGAAGCGCATCAAGATCACAGAGAACAAGGAATTTACACGCCAGTTTCCAGCGAAGTTGATGACTGAGATTGAAGTGATTGCACGCGGCGGGCCGCGCTTTGTTGAAACAGCGCAGTATCCGAAAGGACACGCGAAAAATCCCATGACGGATGCTGATGTGCAAAGCAAATTTGCAATATTGTGCGAGGGATTGATGGATGGGGTGCAGCGGGACGCGCTGCTGGCGACGCTTTGGGGAATGGATCAGGCCGCGGATTTGACTGCATTACTTGATCTATTGGTGCTAAAAACGTAGGTGACGGCGGGTTACGGCGCCAAACCGGGTGGTCTAACCCATTACCTCAGCGCCTTAGCCGCTAATAACTATGCGCCAAGACCCGTCTTTTGCCCCGATTGCGCGTAAGCTGTTGCGCGTAACCCACTGGCGCAAAATGGATTATTGCAGTAGAGTAGGGTTGAATAATTAAAAAAAGCGAGGGTGTCATGAGCAACAAAGGGCAGTTGTTACAAGACCCGTTCCTGAATCAGCTACGCAAGGAACATATTCCGGTATCGATTTACCTGGTCAACGGCATCAAGCTGCAAGGCCAGGTGGAGTCGTTCGACCAGTATGTGGTGCTGCTCAAGAATACCGTTACGCAGATGGTGTACAAGCACGCGATTTCCACCGTCGTGCCGGCGCGTGCCGTCACCATTCCCACCGAAGACGCCGGCGAATAATCGTTTGAAGCTGTCCCCGCTGTTGTTTCCTGCTGCGCCTGCGCATGTTTGATCGTGCCAGGAGTGACGCCGCCAGTCTTGGCGCGGTGCTGGTAGCGCTGGATTTTGGGGACGACGACTTCGCGGAAAGTCTCGCCGAAATTCAACTGCTGGTTTCGAGTGCGGGCGTAAAAATCAATGAAATCGTCCATGGCAAGCGTGAGCGGCCTGACTCCGCGCTCTATGCGGGCAAGGGCAAGGTCGATCAAATTGCCGAAGCCGTCGCCGCTACAAATTCGCAACTAGTTGTTTTTAATCATGAATTATCACCTGTGCAGGAACGCAATCTGGAACAGCGTTTGAACTGCCGGGTGATCGACCGCACCAGTCTGATACTCGATATTTTTGCGCAACGCGCGCGCAGCCACGAAGGCAAGTTGCAGGTGGAACTGGCGCAACTCGATCACCTCGCTACGCGGCTGGTGCGAGGCTGGACTCACCTGGAGCGGCAAAAAGGCGGTATCGGCATGCGCGGCCCCGGCGAAACGTAATTGGAGACCGATCGCCGGCTGCTGGCCAAGCGCGTGAAAGTGCTCAAGGAAAAGCTCGCCAAAGTGCAGTCGCAACGTGCCGTGCAGCGCCGTTCGCGTAACCGGGCGCATGTGTTGTCGGTGTCGCTGGTGGGTTATACCAACGCCGGAAAATCCACCTTGTTCAATAGTCTGACGCGCGCCGATGTCTACGCGGCCGATCAGTTGTTCGCCACGCTCGACACCACTACGCGAAAAGTACACACCGGCGCTGCCGCAGGCGTGGTGTTGTCCGACACCGTAGGCTTCATCCGCCGCCTGCCGCATATGCTGGTGGCGGCGTTTAGCGCAACGCTGGAAGAAACCGTACACGCCGATGTGCTGCTGCATGTGGTCGATGCCAGCAGCAGCGATCGAGACGCCCAGATTGAAGCCGTAAATCTGGTGTTAAAGGAAATCGGCGCCGCTGCCATTCCGCAGGTACTGGTCTATAACAAGATCGATTTGACCGTGCTTCCGCCGCGGGTGGAAGCCGATGAATGTGGTAAGATTACACGAGTCTGGATCAGCGCAGCCAAAGGGCAAGGTCTTGATTTATTGAGGATTACGCTGGGACAACTTGCCGAAGCTGCGTTTATGGCAACTGCGGACGGCAAGCGCTTCGTAGCGGCATGATCTTGAAATCCGCGTCATCCGCATCAACGTAAGCAACGTAAGTCAAAATAAGCAGGGCAACAACAATTTCATGGCAGGTCTCGTGCAATCTCTCAGTGATTCGCTGCGCCACGGCGCGGCCCGTATGCTCAACGCGTTGATGTCGCTCAACGATCCGCAATGGGGGAAGCGCCCCAGCGGCGGCAATCAAGGCCCTCCCGATCTGGATGAAGTGTGGCGGAATTTCCAGAAAAAGTTCGGCGGGCTTTTCGGCAAACGCGGCGGCGGTGGCCGGCCGGGCAGCGAGTCGGGTGCGCCCATGGGGCCGAGACAATGGGGCGGCGGCGCCGTTGTGCTGGGCGCACTGATACTGGGCATCTGGCTGGCGAGCGGTTTTTATATCGTTAACGAGGGTCAAAAAGGCGTAGTCCTGCGCTTTGGCAAGCATTCCGAAACCACTACCCCGGGGTTGCGCTGGCACATACCTTACCCGGTCGAATCGCGGCAGGTTGTGAACGTCGAGCAAGTGCGCACCGTCGAAGTCGGCTACCGCAACAACGTCAAAAGCAAGGTGCTCAAAGAATCGCTGATGCTGACCGATGATGAAAACATCGTCGATGTGCAGTTCGCCGTGCAATATGTCGTAAAGAGCCCGGAAGATTTTCTGTTCACGAATCGCTCGCCGGAAGACGCCGTATTGCAGTCGGCGGAAACCGCGATCCGTGAAGTGGTCGGCAAGAGCAGCATGGACTACGTGGTGCAGCAGGGCCGCGCGGAAGTGCAGGCCAAGGTGCATAAACTGATGCAGGAAATTCTGGATCGCTATCAAACCGGCATCCTGATTCAGAAACTGAATATGCAGAACGCGCAACCGCCGGAAAAAGTGCAGGCTGCGTTCGAGGATGCGGTTAAAGCAGGGCAGGATCGCGAGCGTCAGAAAAACGAAGGGCAAGCCTACTCCAACGACATCCTGCCCAAGGCCGAGGGTATGGCGGCGCGCCTGATGCAGGAAGCCGAGGGCCACCGTGAACGCGTGGAAAAAGAAGCCATGGGTGATGCAGAGCGCTTTAATCAAGTGGTTGCCGAGTACAAAAAAGCGCCGCAAGTGACGCGTGATCGTCTGCATCTCGATGCCATGCAGCAGATACTGTCCAATACCACCAAAGTCGTGATTGAAAAGGGCGGCAACAACCTGTTGTATTTGCCGCTCGATAAGATTATGCAGATGAGCAGTGCCGCGGAATCCGCGGCGCCTGTTGCGGGGACTGCGGCGGCGCCGGCGCCGGCGGCCGATCCGTCGCGCAGCCGTGACGCGTTTCGCTCGCGCGAACGGGAGGCCCGTCCATGAACAAGAAACTTTCCACGCTGATCTATTGCCTGGCGGGGGTATTGATCGTCGTATTCGCGTCGATGTTTATCGTCGACGTGCGTCAAAAAGCCATCGTGTTTCGTCTCGGCGAAGTGGTGAGCATCATCAACAAACCGGGGCTGTATTTCAAGGTGCCGCTGCTCGACAATGTGCGCTATTTCGATGCTCGCATTCTGACCATCGACACGCCCGAGCCGCAACTTTTCCTGACCAAGGAAAAGAAAAACGTGCAGGTCGATCTGTTCATCAAATGGCGTATTTCCGATGTGCGCCAGTATTACGCCAGCAACGTGGGCGGCGGCGGCGGCGAATCGCAGGCGCAGACGCGTTTGCTGCAGACCATCAATGACGGTCTGCGTGCCGAGTTTGGTCAGAAAACCGTTCACGACGTGGTGTCGGGCGAGCGTGACGAAATCATGAGAAAAATCAGCAAGGCGGCCTATGCAGATGCCGCCAAAATCGGCATCGAAGTGGTCGATGTGCGGTTAAAGCGCGTTGATTTGCCCGAAAGCGTGACCGAGTCGGTGTATCAACGCATGACCGCCGAGCGTACGCGCGAGGCCAACCGCTTGCGTTCCGAAGGCGCGAAAGAATCTGAAACCATACGCGCGGAAGCCGACAAGAAAAAGGCCGTGATTCTCGCAGAGGCCTATCGCAAAGCGCAACAGATCAAGGGTGAAGGCGACGCCAAGGCCACGGCGATTTACGCCAAGGCTTATGAGCAGAGTCCGGAGTTCTACACGTTTAACCGCAGTCTTGATGTCTATAAAGCCGGCTTCAAGGGTAAAGGCGATGTATTTGTACTCGACCCGAATTCCGATTTCTTCAAGTATTTCAAATCCAGCGGACGGGCCGGCAAGTAGCGCTGCGCTGGGCTGATAGCTCGATCTAACGCCCGCTACGTTCGATGCCAACATGAGCCAACAACTGCTGCTCACTGCGGTTGCCCTGATGCTGGTGATCGAAGGCATATTGCCGTTTCTCGCGCCCGGTATGTGGCGTGAAGCGTTTCGCCGCCTGACGGAATTAAGCGACGGCCAGATACGCTTTTTTGGGCTTACATCGATGATCGCCGGTCTATTGCTGCTTTTTTTTACCAAGAACTGATTGCCGCAATGCGCACCTGGTTGTTGCCTGAATACGTCGAAGACATACTGCCCGTCGAGGCCGCGCGTATCGAACGGCTGCGCCGCACGCTGCTCGACTTGTTCGCGGTGCATGGCTACCAACTGGTATTGCCGCCGCTGCTGGAGTACGTGGATTCGCTGCTCACCGGCGCCGGGCATGATTTCGATTTGCGCACCTTCAAGCTGGTCGATCAACTGTCGGGACGCATGCTCGGCGTGCGCGCCGACATTACGCCGCAAGTGGCGCGCATTGATGCGCATCTGCTGAATTGCAAGGGCGTCACCCGGCTGTGTTATGCCGGTAGCGTGCTGCACACACTGCCCTCCGACATGAATCGCACGCGCGAACCGTTGCAGATCGGCGCCGAGATTTACGGGCACAGCGGCGTGGAAAGCGATATCGAGGTGCAGCGCCTGATGATGCAGGCGATGGCCGCTTCCGGCCTGGCCGAAGCGCATCTGGATCTGGGCCATGTGGCGGTGTTCCGTGCGCTGGTGCGGCGGGCGAAAATTGCGGCTGCGCAGGAATCCGAGCTGTTTCGTGCCATGCAGTTGAAGGATGTGCCGGCGTTGCGCGCATTGACGCAGAAGCTGGATCGCACCACGCGCGAAGCGCTGGCGGCGCTGCCGGATTTATACGGTGGACGCGAAGTGCTCGCCGCCGCGAAGAAGCGCCTGCCGGGTTATCCTGAAATTCGCAATGCCTTGCACGATTTGAAGCGCTTATCGGATGCGTTGGGCGACGTTGCACACATACGTTTTGATCTGGCGGAGTTACGCGGCTATCATTATCACAACGGCGTCGTGTTCGCCGCCTACGCGCAAGGCTGGAGCAACGCGCTGGCGCGCGGCGGGCGTTACGACGAAGTGGGTAAGGCGTTTGGCCGCGCGCGCGCGGCCACCGGCTTCAGTATGGATTTGCGCGAGCTGGCATCGGCGCGACCGAACGGCGGTGCTCATCCCGGCGTGCTTGCGCCCTACAAGCCCAACGACGCGGCACTGAACAAGCGTATCGCCGTGCTGCGCGCTCGCGGAGAAATTGTTATTGTGGATTTGCCGGGGCATGCGGGCACGCGCGGTGAGTTGGGGTGCGACCGGCGGCTGGTGTGGCGCGCGGGAGTGTGGGCGGTGGTCAAAGGTGTATCGTAAGCTTTTTTTTGCCGTTCTTGTCTACCTCTTTCCCTCACCCTCGATCCCTCTCCCGGCGGGAGAGGGAAGAAAATCCCCTCGCCCTCCGGGAGAGGGTTAGGGTGAGGGAAGGTTTTTGAAATACCCGCAAGCAGTATCTGAAACGAATCAGGCACAAGGTATAAGGCGCCAAGCATGTCGAAGAACGTAGTCGTAGTAGGCGCCCAGTGGGGCGACGAAGGCAAGGGCAAGATCGTGGATTGGCTCACCGATCACGCGCAGGGCGTGGTACGCTTTCAAGGCGGACACAACGCCGGACACACGCTGGTGATCGGCGGCAGGAAAACGGTGCTGCACCTGATTCCGTCGGGCATATTGCGCGACAAGGTGGCCTGCTACATCGGCAACGGCGTCGTGCTGTCGCCGCAAGCGCTGCTTGAAGAACTCGATACGCTCGAACAAATGGGCGTCCATGTGGCGTCACGGTTGTTCATCAGCGAGGCGTGCCCGATTATCATGCCGCACCATGTCGCGCTCGACCGCGCGCGTGAGGCCGCCAAGGGCGCGGGCAAGATCGGCACCACCGGCCGCGGCATCGGTCCCACCTATGAAGACAAAGTGGCGCGCCGTGGCATCCGCCTGCAAGACCTGTTTTACCCTGAACGTTTTGCCGCCAAGCTGCGCGAAGTGCTCGACTTTCACAATTTCGTGCTGAAAAATTATCTCAAGGCGGACACGGTTGATTTTCAGGCGTCGCTGGATACAACCCTGGCCTACGCCGAGCGCATCAAACCCATGGTCGCCGATGTGCCGCGCATGCTTTATGACGCACAGCAGGCGGGAAAGAGTCTGTTGTTTGAAGGCGCGCAAGGCACGCTGCTGGATATCGATCACGGCACCTATCCGTTTGTCACTTCCAGCAACTGCGTCGCGGGCGCGGCGTCTGCCGGCGCGGGTATCGGGCCGCAAAATTTGCACTACGTGCTGGGCATTACCAAGGCCTACACCACACGCGTCGGCTCCGGACCGTTCCCCACCGAGCTTAATGACGCCAGAGGCCAATACCTCGCCACGCGCGGTAACGAATTCGGCGCCACCACCGGGCGCCCGCGCCGTTGCGGCTGGTTCGATGGCGCGGCGCTCAAGCGCGCGATTCAGATCAACGGCGTGTCGGGCCTGTGCATGATGAAGCTCGACGTAATGGACGGCATGGAGCGCGTGCAACTGGGCGTGGGTTACAAAATGAATGGCGTGGCGTGTGACATCCTGCCGTTTGGCGCGGAGTTGCTGGCGCAATGCGAGCCGGTGTATGAGGATATGCCTGGCTGGTCTGATAGCACGGTGGGTGTCACGCAATTTGCAAAACTGCCCAAAGCCGCGCAGAATTATCTGAACCGCATGCAGGAAGTGTGCGGCGTGCCGATAGACATTATTTCCACCGGCCCGGATCGCGAGCAGACGATTGTGCGGCGGCATCCGTTTGTGGGGTAGTGAAAAGCTTTCCCTCACCCTCGGTCCCTCTCCCGGGGGGAGAGGGAAGAATAGCCTTTCACCCTTCTCCCTTCGGGACAAGGGAACACTTGAAGCGAAGCAGAAGGGTTGGGATGAGGGAAGGTTTTTGACTCTGCTGCAAATCGCACAACGACCCAAAATGAAAAATGCGGAACGATTCACATCGTTCCGCATTCATCAAAACGCTACTGGTGCCCAGGAAGGGACTCGAACCCCCACGGTATTACCCGCCAGCACCTGAAGCTGGTGCGTCTACCAATTCCGCCACCTGGGCCTATCTAAGCAGGCGGCGATTTTATCCGAATACCCTGAATTGATCAAATGAAAACACACAAGTCAAAAACACAATCCACTACCCCGTCCGCACGCAGTGCGAAGCCGGGCAAAGTAAAAACAGCCGTTAAAAAAAGCAGGCCCGACGGCCGCACCCCGCGTGATCCTCGTCCTGCGCGTACACCCCGTATGCCTCGTAACACAGTAGCCGCAGTTAATCGCAGCGCTGGTGATTTCGAGCGTCCATCCCGTCCCACATTAACGGGCCGCAACCAGCGCGATCCTTTTTACGAGCGTGAAGTCCTGAACTATGAAAATCCGCTGCCCAGCCGCGAATTCATACTCGCCACGCTGAAAGAGCAGGGCGTGCCGGTGGCAGAACACGAATTGTCTGCGCTGCTCGACATCCGTGAAGAAGAGGCCCGGCCCTTCACCCGCCGCCTTGCCGCGATGGAGCGTGAAGGCCAGATCATGCGCAACCGTCGCGATGCCATCTGCATTGTTGAAAAGCTTGATCTCGTGGCCGGTCGTGTGCAGGGACATCCCGACGGCTTCGGCTTTTTGGTGCGCGATGACAAGGGGCCGGATATGTTCTTGGGCCCCGACGAAATGCGTAAAGTGCTGCACGGCGACCGCGTGATGGCGCGCATCGCAGGCATGGATAGACGCGGCCGCCCCGAAGGCAAAATTGCCGAAATTCTGGAGCGCGCGAAAACCCGCCACGTGGGCCGTTTGCAAAGCCGCCACGGCGTCTACTTCGTGGTGGCCGAAGACAAACGCATCAGTCAGGAATTCATGGTGCCGCCCGGCCAAACCGGCAATGCCAAAGCGGGGCAGGTAGTGACCGTGGAACTGATCGCGCAGCCGGCGCGGCATAGCCAACCCGTGGCGCGCGTGGTCGAAGTGCTGGGCGACTACGGCGACCCCGGCATGGAAATCGAAATCGCACTGCGCAAGCACTCCTTGCCGCATGTATTTCCGTCCGAGGTTGAAAAACTCGCGGCCAGATATGCTCCTGAAGTCAGCGCGCGCGATTGCAAAGGGCGGCTCGATTTACGCGGCCTGCCGCTGGTGACCATCGACGGCGAAACCGCGCGCGACTTTGACGATGCGGTGTATTGCGAAGCGCACGGGCGCGGCGGCTTTCGGCTGATCGTGGCAATTGCCGATGTCAGTTACTACGTCAAACCCGGCGACGCGCTGGATATTGAGGCGAAGGAACGAGGGAATTCGGTGTATTTTCCGCGACAGGTCATTCCCATGTTGCCGGAGCATTTGTCGAATGGCTTATGCTCAATCAACCCCGACGTGGATCGGCTGTGCATGGCCTGCGACATGACCGTGAACGCGCAAGGCGCCATCACTGACTATTCGTTTCATGCGGCGGTGATGCGTTCGCAGGCGCGGCTGACCTACACCATCGTCGCGGCGATGCTGGCCGATAAAAACGCCGGCACGCCGGAACAGCAAAAGCTGCTGCCGCAACTGCAAAATCTCTACACACTGTTCGGCAAACTGGTGAAAGCGCGCGCCAAACGCGGCGCGATTGATTTTGAAACCACTGAAACCGAAATCATTTTCAACGAACAGCGCAAGATCGAACGCATCGTGCCGGTCAAACGCAACGACGCGCATCGGGTGATCGAAGAGTGCATGCTGGCGGCCAATGTGTGCGCCTCGGATTTTCTGGCGGAAAACGGCCAGCCCATGTTGTATCGCGTGCATGAAGGCCCCACCAAAGAAAAACTTGCCGCACTGCGCGAATTTCTCGGCGGCTTTGGTTTTGATCTCAGCGGCGGCGACAAGCCGCACGCTAAGGATTACGCCGCGCTGCTCGCCAAAGTGCGCGAGCGGCCCGACGCGCAGTTGCTGCAAACGGTGATGCTGCGCTCGCTCAAGCAAGCGGTGTACAGCCCTAAGAACGCCGGCCACTTTGGGCTGGCGTACGAGTCGTACACGCATTTCACCTCGCCGATACGCCGCTATCCAGACTTGCTGGTACATCGCGCGATCAAGGCCGTGCTGGCAAAAACCCGCTACGAGCCCGGCGACTGGATCGCGCTCGGCGAACAATGCTCGATGACCGAGCGCCGCGCCGACGAAGCCACGCGCGATGTCACCAACTGGTTAAAATGCTTTTACATGCAGGACAAAGTCGGCGAAAGTTACAACGGCAGCGTCAGCGGCGTCACCGGCTTTGGCATCTTTGTCGCTCTTGACGACATTTACGCCGAAGGCCTGGTGCATGTTTCGGATTTGGGTAAGGATTATTTTCATTTCGACGCGGCAAAACATCAGATGATGGGCGAGCGCACCAAACGCCGCTTCCGGCTCGGTGACCGCGTGCGGGTGAAGGTGGCGCGGGCGAATCTGGATACGGCTCGGATTGATTTTGTGTTGGATGAAGGGCGTTGATGTGTGCGGTGGTGAGAATGCGTCGTAACTTATTGTTTTTATTCGATAAATAGTTCAAGAGTCCCCCTCACCCTCGGTCCCTCT
>JANMXV010000421.1:0-7711 GCA_031381325.1 Betaproteobacteria bacterium
GCGCTTGGCCTGAATGAGAGGCATCGCCGAGGGCACTGAGGCGAAGGCGAATGTCACCTCGCCGCTGGCAACCGCCACCAGCGCGGGGCCACCGCCTTTGAAGGGTACATGGACCATAGTGGCGCCGGTCAGGCGCTTGAACACCTCGCCCGCAAGATGGTGGAGCGATCCGTTGCCCGACGATGCGTTGGAGACCTGGCCTGGCTTGTCCTTGGCCAGCTTGATCAGATCCTGCAGCGTATTGATGGGAGAGGCCTGCGGCACGACGATGGCGTTGGTGACCCACGCCAGCAGTGAAATCGCGGCAAAACCGGTGGCCGTGTCATAGGGCAGCTTGTCGTAGGTGCTGGCGCTGACGGTGAACGGCCCGCTCGGCACCATCATCAGGGTATAACCGTCCGGCGTCGCCTTGGACACCATGTCGGCAGCGACGGTACCGCCGGCGCCGCCGCGGTTATCAACCACCACCGATTGTCCCCACGACGATGCAAGATGCCCGCTCAATATCCGCGCGAGGATATCGGTGGCGCCACCGGGCGGAAATCCAACGACGACGCGGATAGGCCGCTGCGGATAATTCGCAGCCGCGCCCTGTGCAAACGTGTGGTTGGCGGTACTGATGCCGGCGCCTGCGAGCACCAGCGCAGCGATTGTCGTTCTTTTCATTGTTCTGCTCCTGTGGGCCGGGCTATACCGGCAAGCTGTCATGCATGAATATTACCCCCGCGCGCGCGGTCGCAATTCAGCAGCCCCGCTAATTAAACTTTGCACCGCTGCGTTTCGCCACGTCGGCCCATTTTTTGAGATCGGCCAGCATGAATTGGCGGAAGGTTTCAGGATCGCTCCCTACGGCTTCGGCGCCATCGGCATTGACGCGCTTGATGAATTCCGGTGTTTTCACAAAGGCAGCGGTCTCGGTGTGCAGCTTGGCGAGCAGCGGTTTGGGCAGATTGGCGGGAGCCATCAGTCCGTACCACCCCACGACTTCAAATCCCGGCAACGCTTCGGCCACGGCAGGAATATCCGGCAGCGCCTGCAGGCGCTTGGGTGCGGTGACAGCGATCGCGCGGAGTTTTCCCGAGCGCGCCTGCACCAATCCCGGGGCGAGCCCCGTAAAGTTAAAATGATACTGGCCCGCGATAAGGTCGATGATTGCAGGGCCGGTGCCTTTGTACGGGATGTGTTGCGCCTGGATGCCGGTCATCAGTTTGTAGAGTTCTCCAGCCATATGCCCGCCGCTGCCAATGCCTGCGGAGCCGAAATTGATGGGTTCTTTTGTAGCCTTGCTCCAATCGACAAATTCCTTCAGCGACTTGGCGGGGTGCGAGGGGTTGACGACCAGCAGGGTGCCAGCCTCGGTCATTTGCGTGATCGGCGTGAAATCGTTCACTGGATGGTAGGGCAACTTGGGAATTATGGCCGCGTTCACGGTGTGCTGGTGGTAGGCGATGAACAACGTATAGCCGTCAGGCACGGAGTTCTTGGTGATTTCAGCGGCATTCACGCCCGAGGCGCTGGCGCGGTTGTCGACGATCGCCTGCTGCTTCCAGGATTCCGTGAGTCGAGCAGCAAGCAGGCGCGCCAGATAATCCGTAGTACCACCCGGTTGTGCGGGTGTAATGATGCGAATCGGTCGGTTGGGGTAATTGTCCGCGGCGCCTGCAGAAGCCGCCGCTGAGATGATGCAGCACGCAAACACGAGTGTGCGAGCGATAGCGGGAAAACCCGTAATAGTTGGCATTTCATTCCTCGACTTATGGTTATGCCGCATTGCAATGGTACAGTAATGGATACTCGCCCGCGGGCAGCACTGTAAATCTGTCCACGCGCAGTATCGAGTAGCGCTATTCGCGGTAACATGTTAACTATGCGTTTTTAAAAACAAAAGTGTATCTATTCAGCCTGAGTGACGAATTAACTTCTTTCCCTCACCCCTAGCCTCTCCCGGAGGGCGAGGGGAACAAACCCTCGCCCTCCGGGAGAGGGTGGCGCGCAGCGCCGGGTGAGGGAGGTTTTTGACTTTTCGTTTACGCTGAATAGAGACCAAAAATTCTTGAATGTTTGGCGGGTGCGGCGCAACGTGAGCTGCCGCTCGCGAAAATCGAAAACCTAAATGAAACCAAACTCCACGATTGAACATCATGCCGACGTCGTCATCATCGGCTTCGGCGCCGCCGGCGGCTGCGCAGCGATTGCCGCACACGACGCGGGTGTCAAAGCCGTCATTCTCGAAAAACAGCCGCAAGCAAAGCATTACTCCAACTCGCGCATGAGCGGCGGCGGATTTCACAGCCCCAGTCCCGATGGCGATTTCGAGTCGATCAAGGCCTACGCCAAAGCCATGTTCAGCGGCGAAAATCTGCCGCACAAGCTCGAAGGCGAGCAGCCGGAATTCTCCGACGACCTGGCCCACGCGTGGGCGACTTATGCGCCGCAGAATGAAGCCTTCATGCGCGGGCTTGATCCGCAGTTCAAAACCTTTAGCAGCGCGGGTGCGGCGTTTCCGGAGTTTCCCGGCGCTGACCGCGCAGGCTACGCGTGCCTCCGAAGCACCTACATCGGCACGGCATACGAAGCGGGGCAAATCGGCAGTACCAAGGACGCGGCCAAATCGCAAAAAGAAGCCGGCGAAGCGTTTCACACCTGTCTGTTGACGGGCGTGCAGTCGCGAAACATTCCGATTCATTACGACACTGCGGCACAAAGCCTGCGCGTGAACGAAGACGGCGTGGTGACCGGCGTCGAGGCCGTGCAAAAGGATCAGCGCATCATTTATCACGCGCGCCGCGCGGTGATCATCACCTGCGGCGGCTACGAATACAACGTACGCATGCGCAAGGCGTTTCTGGACGGCCCCGGCAAGGAGGGCTGGGCATTCTACGGCACGCCCGCCAATACCGGCGACGGCATACGCATGGCGCTCAAGATCGGCGCTGCATTGTGCAAAGTCGGCAGCATCGCGGGGCGCGTGATTTGCGCGATACCCGAGCGGCGTCATGGTCTGAAGATCGGGCTCAACACATCAAGCGTGGGTAAACCCAACGAAATAGTCGTCGATAATCTGGGGCGGCGATATGCGGCGGAACGCCGCATAACGAAGGACCCCAGCCGCTATATTTTCTACAAGGAAGCGCTGCAATTTGATACCGTGACCTTGACCTATCCGCGCATTCCGTCGTGGATGATTTTTGATTCAACGCTGTTCGAAGGCGGCGCCCTGGTGAGCTCGGCAGCCGCGGCCTACAACGACATCGACTGGGACAAGGGCAACCTAAACGCGCTGCGCAACGGCTGGATTTTGCAGGGCGCAACCATTGCCGAACTGGCAACGAAAATACGCGAGCATCCCGACAATCGTGAAATGATGGATGTCGAAGCGTTGACACAACAAGTAGAAACATGGAACCGCTATTGCGCAGCGGGAGACGACCCCGATTTCAACGCCGAGCCCGACACCATGGGGCCGGTGAAAAAACCGCCGTACTTTGCGATTCCGCTGTATCCGGGCGGTCCCAACACCAAGGGTGGATTGCGTTCAAACGCGCGGCGCGAAGTGCTGGATTGGGACGACAAGCCGATTCCACGGCTGTACACTGCGGGCGAAATTTCGTCGGTGTTTCAATTCGTCTATCAGGGCGGCGGCAATCTCGCGGAATGCATCGTGTTCGGCCGCATCGCCGGCGCCAACGCGGCGGCGCAGGCGCCGCTGATGCACACACACGACCAGCAGTCTGCGAATGTGCGGGTGGTTGGCAGCGCTTAACGTTAAGGGCGGAGGCGTCGCGCCAAGACGCCGCTAGTTAAACTTTACACCGCTGCGTTTTACCACTTCGGCCCATTTCTTGAGATCGGCCAGCATGAACTGGCGGAAGGTTTCAGGATCGCTGCCTACGGCTTCGGCGCCGTCGGCACTGACGCGCTTGACGAATTCCGGCGATTTCGCATAGGCGGCCGTCTCGGCGTGGATTTTGGCAAGCAGCGGTTTGGGCAGATTGGCGGGCGCAACCAAACCATACCAACCTACGACCTCGAAGCCCGGCAGCGCTTCGGCCACGGCGGGCGTATCCGGCAGTGCCTTCAGGCGTTTGGGCGCGGTCACGGCGATGCCGCGCAATTTTCCAGAGCGCACCTGCACCAACGCCCCGGCAAGTCCTGAAAAGTTAAAGTGATACTGGCCCGCGATGAGGTCAATGATCGCAGGGCCGGTGCCTTTATATGGTATGTGCTGCGCTTTAATTCCGGTCACCAGTTTGTAGAGCTCTCCGGCCATATGACCGCCACTGCCGATGCCCGCGGAGCCGAAATTGATAGGCTCTTTGGTGGTCTTGCTCCAATCGACAAATTCCTTTAGCGACTTTGCGGGATGCGAGGGGTTGACGATCAGCAATAAGGCTGCCTCGGTCATCTGCGTGATCGGCGTGAAATCGTTCACCGGATGGTAGGGCAGTTTGGGGATGATGGCCGCATTCACGGTGTGCTGGTGGTAGACCAAAAATAATGTATAGCCGTCGGGCGCGGCGTTCTTGGTAATTTCCGCGGCATTCACGCCCGAGGCGCTGGCGCGATTGTCGACGATCACCTGCTGCTTCCACACTTCCGTAAGCCGGCCAGCAACCAGGCGCGCCAGATAATCGGTCGTGCCGCCGGGGGCTGCGGGTGTAACGATACGAACCGGCCGGCTGGGGTAATTGTCCGCGGCTACTGCAAAATTCGTTGCCGAGATGACATAGCACGCAAACAGCAGCGCGCGAGCGATAATAGGATGGCCCGAAACAGTAGACATTTCATTCCTCGATTATGGTTGTATTGGTTTGCAATAGTACAGCAAGCGTAGCGGGACAAAGCGCAGCGTGTCCACCAACAATCAGCGCCTGCTTCACAAAGCAGTTACACAGGTCAGTAGATTATAACTATTTGTTTTTATTGAAATAAAAACATTCCGCCTGATAAGCATCCGCATGGATTATCAACCCATCCTCGAGCGTGTTCACGCTGCAGTCAAACCCATCATCGGCAGCGGCAAGGTCGCGAGCTACATTCCCGAGCTCGCCAAAGTCTCGCCGCATCAATTCGGGATCGCGATCGTCGATCTCGAAGGCAATGTCTATCAGGCGGGCGATGCCGAAACGCCGTTCTCGATTCAATCGATTTCCAAATTGTTCGGGCTGACGCTGGCGTTTCATCTGGAGGGTGATTCAGTCTGGTCGCGCGTCGGGCGCGAGCCGTCGGGCACGCCTTTCAATTCTCTGGTGCAACTGGAGCAGGAGCGGGGCAAGCCGCGCAATCCCTTCATCAATGCCGGCGCGCTGGTGGTCACCGACATCCTGCTCACGCACTATGCATCCCGGGGGGGCGTGGAGAACGCGATGATCAAGTTCATACGCAAACTGAGCAACAAAATGGATATCGGCTTCGACCGCGCCGTCGCGGCGTCGGAGCAACGCATGTCGCATCGCAACGCGGCGATGGCGCATTTCATGAAGAGCTTCGGCAATCTCAACAATGACGTCGATGACGTGATCGAGACCTATTGCCGGGATTGTGCGATTGCGATGAACTGCATCGACCTCGCGCGCGCCGTGACCTTCCTCGCCAACCACGGTGTCGTACCGTGGTGTGGCGAAAGGATTCTCGATGCCAGTTCCGCCAAGCGCATCAATGCGCTGATGCTTACCTGCGGCACTTATGATGCAGCGGGCGATTTTGCGTTCCGCGTGGGGTTGCCCGCAAAAAGCGGGGTGGGTGGCGGCATCGTCGCGTTGATGCCCGGCGAATGTGGCATCTGTGTGTGGAGCCCCGCGCTGGAGGAAAGCGGAAACTCCTATGCGGGTTCCATCGCGCTGGAGATGCTGACGACGATGAGCGGCCGATCCGTGTTCTAATATCACGACCCAATCGAGGGGAGAAGCCGATGCGTCACCTACTGATCGCCGCCGCGTCATTCGCTATTGTTAGCGTGGCGATTTCGCCGCTCGCCACCCCTGTTGCCTATGGCCAACCGGCGTACCCGGTTAAGAACATACGCGTGATCGTGCCGTCCCCGACCGGCGGCCCGAGCGACATTGTGGCGCGCTTAATCGGCGACAAGCTCTCCGTGTCGCTCGGCAAACAGGTGGTCGTAGACAACCGTACCGGCGCGTCGCAGATCGTCGGCTCGAACGTGGTGGCCAAGGCCGAGCCCGACGGCTACACCCTGCTGCAGGCAGCGGCCAATATGGCAATCAATCCGCTGATGGTGCCGGATCTGCCCTACGATACCATCAAGGACTTCGCGCCGGTGTCGATGACGCACCTCACGCCGTACGTGTTCCTGGTAAGTGCGCAGTCGCCGGTGAAATCGCTCCCGGAGCTGTTGAAGTACATCAGAAGCAACCCCGGCAAAATCACTTATGGCATCACCGGGCCGGGCAGCCCGCAGCAATTGGCCACGCTGCTGCTGGCGCAAATGGCAGGCGGGCTCCGGGACATGACGGAAGTCACGTACAAAGGCAGTTCCCCGGCGCATCCCGACCTGATCGCGAACCGCATCTCGTTCATGATCGATCCGCTCGCCGCCGCGTCGCCGCACATCAGGGCTGGACTGCTGCGCGGATTGGCGGTCAGCACGCCCCAGCGCAACCCGTCGTTTCCGGACATCCCGGCGGCAACCGAAGCCGGCGTGCCCGGCTACGATTTCTCGAGCTGGGGTGGCGTGTTCGCGCCTGCCGGCACGCCGCGCGCGGTCGTTCTCAAGCTGAACGCCGAAATTGGCGCAGCACTCGCAAATCCGGAACTGAGCAAACGCTTCGGCGATATGGGTCTGGTGGCGAAGCACAGCACACCCGAAGCGTTCGGCAAATTCCTGCAATCGGAAATGGCCCGTTGGCGCATAGTGCTGACGAAAAAACCCTGAGAGTCCCCATCCTAATGAAACGATTACGGGTGACTCGCGTTAATTTCGTCCTCACGGCCATGCGCTAGAAGTTGTATTACCCAATCATGAGCAACCTCAACCTACTCAGCGCCACCGAAGCAGCCAAACAAATCGCCACCGGCACAATCACCAGCGAACAACTGGTGCGTGATTGCCTCGAACGCATCGCGGCGCGCGAGCCGGCGGTGGGCGCGTGGGCGCATCTGGATGCCGGCGCTGCGATCAAGCGCGCGCGCGAACTTGATGCTGCATCTTCGTCCGCATCACGCGGCTTACTGCACGGCGTCCCCATCGCCGTAAAAGATTTAATCGACACCTGCGACATGCCCGCGACGTACGGCTCGGCGATCTATGCGAACCATCGCCCCGCGTGGGACGCACCGTGCGTCGCGCTCGCGCGTGCGGCGGGTGCGGTCATCCTCGGCAAGACGGTCACCACGGAGTTCGCGTATTTCCAGCCCGGCAAAACCGCCAACCCGCGCAACACTGCGCACACGCCCGGCGGCTCATCCAGCGGTTCGGCGGCAGCGGTGGCGGATCACATGGCGCCGCTGGCTTTCGGCAGCCAGACAGCCGGCTCGGTGATACGTCCGGCCGCGTTCTGCGGCGTGGTCGGCTACAAACCGAGTTTCGGTTTGATCAGCCGCGTCGGCGTAAAGCCCCTCAGCGATACCCTGGACACGATAGGCGTACTGGCGCGCAGCGTAGCCGACGCGGCACTGTTCGCGGCGGCGGCCAGCGGGCGCGACGATCTCATCAGCGGACAAGCACTGCCATCCGCGCCGCGCGTCGGCATTT
>JANMXV010000439.1:0-3023 GCA_031381325.1 Betaproteobacteria bacterium
ATGATAGTACGGCGCGCCGAACGCAGCCTCGACCTCCAGCCCCAGCGGCGCGCGCTGCAGGGTACGGCCATCGTCCCAGCGCCGTTGATGCACGCCGATTGGCCGCACACCCCACGCATCCATCGCGTCTTTGAGACCGAGCTGATGCAACAGCCGCGACGCGTTGGGACTGATCTGCAGGCCGGCGCCGATCTCGCCGAATTTTGCCGCCTGCTCATAGACGTGCGCGTCGCAACCGGCCTTCAATATCGCCAGTGCAGCGGAGAGCCCGCCGATACCGCCACCGATTATTGCGACCTGCAGGCTCATGATCGCGGCCTGTTAATAATCATCGTGTGAGATACGTTGCCGGCAAACAGCGCGGCCAGCGTAAGCAGCTTGGCATCAAAGTTAACAAGATTGAGTAGCCTGTTCGTTCTATCCAATTAAAGAGAGAAATCCTATGGGATTCGTCTGCGATAGACGACTGAAGCCCAACCCAGCCGGATTGTAGTATGCTGAAAGTTGACTGGATACAACCTCATAGAGGTAATCGTTTTATGCGCAGTAGATTTAGAAGGCATCCATTTGTTTTCGCAGGCATCGTTGCTTGTATGAGCGCTGCAACGGCATCGGGCCAGGACTACCCCAGCCGGTCGATCCGGCTGATTGTTCCCTTTGCCGCGGGTGGCGGCTCCGATTTTGCCGGGCGGCTGATCGGTCTGAAGCTCACCGAGCAACTGGGGCAGATTGTGGTTGTCGATAACCGGCCCGGCGCCGCATCGCTGCTTGGTACACAGATTGCAGCGCGCGCCGCCCCCGACGGTTACACGCTGATCCTGGCAGACTCCGGATTTACCATCAATATTGCGTTCTTCAAAGATCCGAAGTACGACGCGCTCAAGGACTTCGATCCGATCTCGGTGATTGCCGAAACGCCCTACATCCTGGTTGCGAACCCGGGTTTGCCGTATACCACGAGCCTCAAGGACTTTATCGCGGCCGCGAAATCGCAACCTGCAAAACTCACCATCGGCTCGGCCGGCAGCGGCAGCGGCACACACATGACCGGTGAGCTGTTTCGTCTGCGTGCCGGCATCAACATGACCCATGTGCCTTACAAAAGCGTGGGGCCCGCAATCTCTGACGTAGTCGCCGGCCAGATCCACTCCACCATCGCAACAGCGCCGGTCACACTACCGCTGGTCAAGGCCGGGCGTCTGAGGATACTCGGCGCGGCTGCGCCCAAACGCAGCAAGCTGCTGCCGGAGGTACCGACCTTCGCCGAAGGCGGCGTGAACGATGTCAACGTCAGCAACTGGTACAGCATCATGTCCGTGGGCGGCACGCCGAAATCCGTCATCCAGCGCCTGCATGACGAAATCATGCGCGCCCTCGCCTCACCGGACATGCGCGAGCGCCTGGCTCAGAGCGCGCTCGAACCAGCACCCAATACACCGGAAGAGTTTCGCAAGATGGTCGCGAACGAGGTGCAGCGCTGGACGCGTGTCATCAGGGACGCGGGTATACGTCAGGAGTAGTTTGCGGCCCTGTTCCGGCTGCGATAGTGCGCTTGTGCAGACGGACAGGCCGAGCGCTACGCCGCAGCCTTCGCGCCGGTTTCCAGCGAAATCGCGCGCACGACTTGCTTCGCCCGCCGGGAGATAGACTGCGGTCTGGTGAAAAAGGGGGGTTAATCTCGTTAGCGACCCCGCGATATGAAGACCGCCACATATGCCATGCTTATTGCAGCACCGCAGCCAGCAATGCATGCTGCGGCGTCTGGAATGGATTGAGCACCGTCACGCCTCTCCAGGTAAATCCGTGCTGAAAGTCCTCGCTGAGGAGCAAGCGGCACTTCTGATCCGCTGCCACGGAAAGGATCAGCGCGTCCCAGATCGGCATCTGGTGATCCGCCGCGAGATCAAGCGCCGCGCGCAATGCGTCGAACGTGGAATCGGCGACATCGAACGCATCCGCCCAAGTCAGAATGGCGGCTCTCGCCTCTGCCGGGGCACGGCGCGTCTTGCCGACTAGTACCCGGTGCAGTTCCCCGAGTGCCTGGGCAGGAACAACGACCAGGTGTACTGGCAAGCGCGCGACAAGATCGCGCGCGGCCTTGCAACGTCGCGCATCCCCAACCCCTTCGGCGTAGGCCATAACATCGGTGTCGTGCGCAATGCGCGCCATTACTTACCCTTCTTATAGAGCTCGTCGCGGGATCAGCGCCGCGCCCCGACCGACGGAGCAGCACGCAGCCGCGATAGCAGGGCGCGCTTCGCCGCCACACGCTCACGACGTTCAACTTGATCTAACGCCGTGATGGTCGCGACGGGCTTGCCGCGCAAAGTCACGGTGATCTGTGCACCGCGAGACACTTCGCGCAACAGCGCTGAGAAATGCCGATTCGCGTCGGCGGCACTGATCGATTTCACAATGTATCCTAAATGTAGTTATCTACACTACTTTAACACGATTTATTCCTGACGTCATCGGGGACGCGGGTATACGTCAGGAGCAGGCTCCGGTACTGCGCGTACGGGCAGACCGCTCGCTACGCCGCAGCTTTCGCGCCGGTTTCCTGCGTAATCGCGCGCACAACTTTCTCAATGTCATCTTCGTTGTTGAAGAAACTCATCGAAATGCGCAGCCGCTCGTCCTTCACGTTGACGATGATGCCGTGCTTCTCGCGCAACACGTCCATAAGTCCACCCGCCTCCGGAACCACGACGTTGATGATCTGCGCACGCTCCTCCCATGCGTCCGGCGTCTCGGTCTTCAGCCCGTTCTTGCGCATGAGATCGAGGCAATGCGTCGTAAGCGACTTCACGCGCGCTTCAATATTGGACAAGCCAATCTGCTCGAGAAACTTCACGCCGGCGCGCAACACGCGTATGCCGAGAAAATTCGGATTGCCGCCTTCGAAGCGGTGCGATACACGGACATAGTCGAACTGGCTGTTGACATTTGCTTTGGCTGCCGCGCTTCCCGGTGCTACCGGCTCCCGCATGAACGGCACGCGCAGTTGATTCACAAGTTCCTCA
>JANMXV010000476.1:0-1689 GCA_031381325.1 Betaproteobacteria bacterium
ACCAAGGCCAAAGTCAGTCAGGCTGAAATGGCAAGGCGGATGCATACCAGTCGAGCGGTGATCCGCCGTTTGCTTGATGAGAGCGATCCGTCTATTACACTTTCAACCATCAGCAAGGCTGCCACTGTACTGGGCAAGAACCTGCGTTTAAGGCTCGCGGCCTAACATTCGAATCACTGGCAAGCCTTGATCCTGCCTCGCGTATAGCAAGCCCGGAAGGCGCGTAGCGCGTTTCGCGGACTTCGTTTCGTCACCTGCTCACTATCGGGAAGCGCAGCCCTTGCATCGATCACCAGCGGCAATTCGGCTCTTACGCCATGCACGATGCTGGCAAGTGTGTTGCCAGGCTCGACCAGCAGAGCGGAGCTTGACCGTGAAAAAACGTTTCGCCGGCAACCAGTCAACAGCGATATTGGATCAGTCCGGCACGTTTTCCCGGAATACACTTCGCTTCTTCCGGGCTACGCGTGCTTTATGCGCATCAAGAAAGAGTTCGGTAGCTTCGGGTGGGCCTTCGGCAACACCGTCTTTCCGGCGAAGGCCGGAATCCAGAATGTTTGAGGAACGCACTGGATTCTGGCATGCGCCAGAATGACGAGGAGAATTTGTTACGATTTGATATTGAGTAGCATGGTTCGATTCCTACCGATACCCACAGCAATGTCTGAAAAACCATAACTTTCTAACTCGGCTACGCCTTCACCGAAGCCAGCTTCTGAATTTCAGACGCGCGTGCACGATGCTTCACAGCCTCGTCTTTGCGCCCCAGTGCCTCGCACACTTCTGCGAGATTGGTTAAGGTATTCGCCACGCTTTGGCTCATCGATCCCATGGTTTTTTCTTTCATCGCAAGCGCGCGGCGCAACACGGGTTCGGCTTCCTTGTAGCGCTCTTGCATTTGCAAATTCGCGCCGAGATTGTTGAGGGCGGTGGCAGTTTTGGGATCTTCACCATGCGCCTTTTCGAAGATAGGCAGCACCGTACGTTGCAACTTCTCGGCCTCGGCGTATTTTTTTTGCGCCTGTAATACATCGGCGAGGTTCAGCATCATCAACGCGGTGGAAGGATGCGCGGCGCCCAGTGCCTTCTCACGTAGCACCAATGCTCGCCGGTAGTGCTTTTCGGATTCTTCGTAGCGCTTTGCAAAACGCAACACCAACGCCAGATTGCCTACGCTGGTTTCGGTGTTGCGGTGCGCGGGGCCAAAGGTTTTCTCGGCTTCCGCCAGGCCCTGCCTTGCGAATTGCTCGGCCTTGATGAGGCTGCCCGCGGTCATGTGCGGAACGACTTGATCGTTGAGTGCTTTCCATTCCGCCTCGCCAGCCACCGCAATGGTGGCGCATAACATACCGCCCAGCACTGCGAATAACGCACGCCATTTCGTAACGCAATCACCTACCCATGAACCTCCCCGCTCGGGCGGGGACTCGACGCTCCCTTCGCCCTCCGGGACAAGGGAACACTTGAAGCGGAGCAGAAGGGTTGGGGAGAGCGTAGCGAGGGGGCCGAAGGCGGGAAGAGACGCCATGTTCACGGCCACAATTCGCGACGCGCGCGTCGTGGCGTCTCTCCCCGGAATACGCTGCGCGCCTTCCATGCTGCAATTTCTGGTCAACCCTACCCACGTCACACGCCAGCGCTTGCCCAACACCTCACACAGTTCACGCATCGGCAAGCCATGCCTCCATC
>JANMXV010000489.1:0-7642 GCA_031381325.1 Betaproteobacteria bacterium
CTTCGGCCAGCGCGGCACGTTAGCCTTGACCAATCTGATCGCCTGCTACGCGGTGCTGGCCTACAACATGAACACTTACGAACTGGAAGCGCCGGCAAGTTCGACCGAGCCAGCCTTGCCGGTGTGACGACAACGCCCGCCGACGCCCATCAAAATATTTAAATTGTAAGCTAGCTTGCCGTAAATTCCGATCCCGACCATGGCACTATCAGGAGAAAGCAAATGCGACTCAAAGGTAAGACTGCGCTAATCGCAGGCGCCAGCCGCAATATAGGCAGGGAGATCGCGGTGACTTTTGCACGCGAAGGGGCAGACCTCATTCTGGTGGCCAGAAAGGTCAGCGATGAACTGACACAGGTCGCCAAAGCATGCGAGGGCTTTGGTATACAGGCGCTGCCGCTGGCCGCCGACGTGGGTAAGCATGCGGAAGTGAATCGCATGGTGCAATTGGGCCTGGATCGATTCGGCAAGGTGGAAGTGCTGGTCAGCGTGGCCGCCATACGGCCCAAGTAGCGAACGTTGCGCTGTTCCTCGCTTCCGACGAGTCTTCTTTTGTCACGGGTGATCGTATTGTGTGTGCCGGCGGAAGATATATGTAGCAGGCGCGCACCGCTGCGTTATCAAGGAGGCTTCATGCTGCGGCCGTGTTTTGGGGTGTGTCCGATTGTGGCAATGTTTTTCGGCGCAACCCTTGCGATGGGTCAGACCGCTTCGACAGGCTCAGGACAGGCCTATCCAGTTAAACCCATCCGCATCGTTACTGCCGAGGCAGGCGGCGGCAATGATTTCGCCGCACGCGCCATCGTGCGCGGCATTGCAGACAGCATGGGGCAGCAACTGATCGTGGACAATCGCGGCGGCGCCGGGGGAATTATCGCCGCGGAAATCGTCGCCAGGGCGGCGCCGGATGGCTATACCCTGCTGGTTTACGCCAGCAATATCTGGATCATTCCGTTATTGAAAAAAAATGTCCCCTACGACATGGCGAAGGATTTTGCGCCGATCACCTGGGCGGCGCGCTCACCCAGTACGCTGGTGGTGCATCCTTCGCTGCCGGTAAAATCAGTCAAAGACCTCATCGCTATCGCCAAAGCCAAACCGGGGCAGCTCAACTATGGTTCGGGTGGTTCTGGCGCCACCACGCATCTTGCAGCGGAGCTGTTTAAGTCGATGGCAAAAGTCAATATAGTGCGTGTCACTTACCGGGGCAACGCACCCGCACTCAATGATCTAATCGCCGGGCAAATACAGGTGATGTTCGCTACCGCCGGTACGGTAGCGCCGCATATCGGGTCAGGCAGATTGAGGGCATTGGCAGTAACCAGTGCGCAACCGACCGCGTTGTCCCCCGGCCTGCCTACCGTGGCGTCATCGGGCCTGCCGGGCTACGAATCACTGTCGATTTACGGCGTGTTTGCGCCGTCCAAAACGCCAACGGCGATCATCCAGCAACTAAATCGTGAGATGGTGCGGGTGCTGCACAGAGCTGACGTAAAAGAACAGTTTTTCAACGCCGGCGTGGAAACGGTAGGCAGCTCGCCGGAGGCGTTTGCGGCAGCGATCAAATCCGATGTCGCCCGCATGGCCAAAGTCATCAACGAGGCCGGCATCCGCGAAGACTGAAGTTCCCCTCGATGCATTGACGACTGGTTCCACGTCGATCAATCCACTTTGATGCCGGCTTCCTTAATAACCTTGGTCCACTTCGCGACCTCAATGCGGATTTGCGCGGCGAATTCATCGGGGGTGCTGGCAACGGTTTCGAATCCAAGCCCGGCCAGCTTCTCGCGCATATCCGGTTGGGAAAGTATATTGACCACGTCAGTAGACAGCCGCTTCACGATCGCCGGCGGCGTACCCGCAGGCGCCAGCATGCCTTGCATGGTGTCGGATTCTTGTCCGGGGAAACCGGCTTCCGCCAGTGTAGGCACATCGGGAATGGCCTGCGAACGCTTTGCACTGGTCACGGCCAGCGCCCGTAGCCGCCCCGCAAGAATATGCTGAACCGCCGGCGTGATCGCCGCACAGCCGATAGGGACTTGATTTCCGAGCAGAGCGACGACCACCGGACCGGCGCCGTTAAAGGGCACGGTCGGATAGTCGAGTTTGGTCGTGAGCTTTAACAAAACCGCCGAAAGATCGGGCGTAGTGCCGATTCCTGGTGTGGCCATGCTGAACTTCTTCGGGCTCGCCTGTATTAATTTGACGAGTTCCTGCATCGACTTTGCGGCCACGGTTGGATGCACGATAAAAGCGTTCGGCGATGCGACCATCCTGGAGATCGGGATGAAGCTCTTCGCAGGATCGTAAGAACTTTTCGAGTACAGCCCCGGATTCACGACATACGCGGAGCTAACGACGAGGATCGTGTAGCCGTCAGGCGTAGCGTTTGCAGCGATCCCTATGCCGATATTGCCCCCCGCGCCGACTCTGTTGTCGATGACGACCGGCTGGCCGTGCAGTTCAGTAAGCTTCTGCCCCATGATGCGCGCCATGATGTCGGTAGGCCCGCCCACCGCGAAGGGCGCAATGATGCGAATGGCGCGCGTGGGGTATTGCTGCGCAAATGCCAGCGGCAGCAGCGCGGACAAGAGTAGGCCAAATATAAATCGTTTGAACATCAACATCTACCGTTCAATGAGGCTCACTAAGGCGCACTCACCGTGCGGATATACCAAGGGAAAGAATCCCAGCTCACGACTTTCTCTGTGCCATCGAACAGCGCCGCGATCCTGCCGCCGCCGGCCTTGTAGGAAAATTTCTTGATGTTGTCCGGCGGATTGATGGTCGGATTGCGCATGATGTCGATGGCCTGATCAGTCTTGAAAATCTGGAACTTCGACGGGTCGTTCGGATGGAAGAACTTCACCTCCGCACCACCCTTGCGCGCGGGACCTCGCACATAGTCCACTTGCAACGACATGTGCTCGCCACTGCCCGCCGCAAATTCCCAATGCTCGGTACCCGTCATTACGCCGCCAGACGACGCATGCGTGCGCGACATTTTTGCGGTGGTCGCATGCTGATAGGTACCGAACGCGCCCGGTGCATCAACTGCATGCTCGGTCAGCCCGTGAATAATCATCTGCCCGGCGTTTTTGGTGCCCGTCTCCCTGACCGGAATCGCAAGATACACCAGCCGCGCGGTGTGCGGCATCGCGGTCTTGTCGCCGCCCGCCATGATCGCCATGCGATCAATGAAGATCATGCGCAAATTGCAGTCCTTGGCAGGACCCGTGGTAGCGATCACCGTCTCCCATCCCTGCGGCAGCATCTTCGCCAGCGCCGCGTCGTTCACCCGAAAATCGATTTGGAAACGGTGTTCCGCTGCTTGTTCGATGACTGTTTGCGCGAAGGCAAACTGTGCCATCAGTATCAGAATGGCGGCGACGAGTGCGCCGGTGAATGTGGTTCCTTGTTTCATGGTGATCTCCCTTGTGAATCCGTATGGTAACGCGCTTGACGGCAAGTGCAAGCACGCACACGCGCGGCCTGCGCAGCGCGTGTCAATTGCGCGTATCCGGTATGTCCTCTGCGCCAGGAATCCGTTACGGTAAATATACGTATGCAATTGCATCTCTCTGTAACACAGCATACAATGATCGGCAATCGCTACATAAAGGATACGCACGCCATGTCCACCAGCACCCCCGCTTACGAACGCATTGATCTACGCACCTCGCCCGAAATCAAGGCGCTGATTTCACGGGCCGCGTCGACCACAGGTATGACGGTCAGCGCCTTTCTGCTAGGGACAGCACATGAACGCGCCAAGGAAATCCTCGCGGAGAGGGAAATGTTGACGCTCACCGCCCGTGACTGGACTGCGTTTACCAAGGCGCTGGAAAAAACAGAAAAGCCCCGCCCGAAACTGGCCGCTGCGTTGAAACGCCACCGGCAGTGGCAAAAGCGTTGAGTCCTATCGATTCCACCACAATCGAACTGTTGGCAAAAAACCACGACCGCCGAACTTTCACCTGCGGCGTCGAACCATTAGATGCTTACCTCAAGCGCTTTGCCCGCCAGCACGCCGAAGCCAATATCAGCCGCACCTACGTCGCGGTAAGTGGCTCAATGGTTCAGGGGTTTTATAGTTTGGCGATGTCGGGCATCCGCAGAGAGAATCTCCCGGAAAAGTATTCGAGCCGCTTCCCGAATTTTCCGCTGCCTGTCGCGCGCTTGGCCCGTCTGGCGGTCGCGTTAAATTTACAGGGACAAGGGCTTGGCGAGATATTATTGGCTGACGCGTTGCAACGTTGTCTGCATATATCCGAGTCGATTGGAATGCTCGGCGTGATCGTCGATGCCAAAGACGAGCGGGCACGCGCTTGGTATCAACGCTACGAGTTCGAGCGCCTGCCGGATGCACCGCTAACCCTTTGGTTGCCGACGGCCGCGATTCCCAGAATTTAAGAAATGGAGGCAACATGCGCTACGCCATCATAATCGAGAACGCGGATTCGTCACTCTTCCCCCGCATAAATCTTAAGATAAGAAGACCGCCCCCCATCCGCCGCAATAGTGGTGCCGGTCAACATGCGCGACTCATCTGAAGCCAGAAACACCACGATCGCGGCAATATCAATCGGGTCCCCCACGGAAAACGGATAGAGCTTCTGCACAATCATGCGTTCCTTGACCGCCCCCGTCGGCTTCTCGGAAAGCATCCATTCCTTGTTCTCATAGCGTTTGATGGCGCGCTCGGTGCGTATGCTGCCGGGGCCTATCGCGTTGGCGCGTATGCCGTATTGCACGTATTGCGCTGCGAGTGTTTTGGTGAAGGACATGATGCCGCCCTTGGCCGCCGCGTACGCCGGGCGGTAGATGCCCGTCATGCCCACCATCGAGGAAAAATTGATGATGGAGCCGCCGCCGCTTTTAATCATGTGCGGTATGCCGTGCCGGCAAACCAGAAAGGGGTGCAACAGGTTAAGCGTGATCGTTTTGTGCCAGATGTCGAGACTCATCTCATGTACCGGGACGTCTTCGAGCACGGAACCGCCGGCGCAGTTCACCAGCACATCAAGCTTTCCAAACTTCGCAACCGTGGTGTCTATCGCCTGCTTGACGGCGGCATCCTGCGTGACGTCGGTTTGAATGAAAATAACTTCACCGCCGGCGTCTTTTATTTCCTGCTCGGCGCGCCGTCCCGCCTCGGCGTTGATATCGACTATGGCGACCTTGGCTCCTTCCTTTACAAACTCCAGAGCGCTGACCTTGGCGATGCCTGCGCCGCCACCGGTTAAGAAAGCCACCTTTCCGTTCAGTCGCGGCATGCTTGTTCCTCTCTGATCATTTTATTTTGATGCCCGCAGCCGCCACCACCTTCGCCCATTTTTGCAAGTCGCTGGCCATCGCCGCGCCGAATTCTTCCGGCGTTCCGGTGCGCGGCTCGGCGCCTTCGCTGGAAAGCTGCTTGCGTGTTTCGGGCGCTTGCAAGTAGGTGTTGATCTCCTTGTTGAGCCGTGCCACCACGGATTGCGGCAGTCCCGCAGGGCCGATCACGCCGTACCAGCCGCTTACTTCGTAACCCGCAATGCCGGCTTCGTGGATGGTCGGAATATCCGGCAACGCGCTTGCGCGCTGCTGCGTGGTGACACCCAGGGCCACCAGCTTGCCCGACCTGACATGCGCGACAGCCGCTGGTATCGAAGGAAACAGAAACTGAATATGGCCGCCCATCAGATCCACCAGCGCCAGCGACTGACCTTTGTAAGGCACGTGCGTGTATTCGACTTTGGCAAGCACCTTGAACAGTTCGCCCGACATGTGACTCGGCGAGCCCACGCTGGACGAGCCGTAACTCAATTGCCCCGGCCGCGCGCGCGCCAACGCCGCAAAACTTTTGACCGAGCGCGCGGGCAGGGATGGATGGACCACCAATACATTCGGCACCAGCGCCACCATCGCGATCGGCGCAAAATCACGCAGCGGATCAAACGGCAGCTTGGCATACACCGAGGCATTGATCACGAAGCCTTCCGGAATCATCTGTATGGTATAGCCGTCGCGCGGCGCCTTCGCGGTTAATTCCCCGCCAATGATGTGGTTGGCGCCGGGCCGGTTTTCAACGATCACCTGCTGGCGAAAGGTTTCGCTGAGCCGGGCGCCCACGGCGCGCGCGAGAATATCGGTGGCGCCGCCGGGTGCTACGCCGACGATCATGCGGATAGATTTGGTGGGGTAGTCTTGCTGGGCGAGCGCGGCGCCTGCTGTGGCGACCGCGCAGAAAGCCGAAACCACACATGCCAGCCGCCAGTACGTGATTTTCATATTCATAGGATGCCTCCAATAAGCCATAGCACTATCTTAAGCCGTTGGGGGTTGGGTACCTTCATCACAACCCAGCCACAAACGCCTCAATCAGCGGATTGATTTTTTCCGGACTCTCCGTGAGCGGGAAATGCCCCACGCCGGGCAGCTTGACGTACTGCGAACCCGGCACCGCCTCGTGGATTTCTTTTTCGTACTCCGGCGGATTGCCGTGATCGTCCAGACCGCGCAGTAGCAGGAGTTTCGGCTTGAGCGTCGTCAGGCGGTCGCGCACGTCGAAAGCGTCTATCGTTTTAAGGTCATGGTACTGGGACATCGGACCCACCTGTTTATGCCGTTCCATCAGCCGCTCGCGCAAATCAGGCTCCACGAATTTCATCGCGTGACGCTGAAACGCCAGCCATTCTTCATAGGCCTGCGGATTCTCCACGGCGCGCAACCGCATCTCATAGGTGTCTGGCGCGCGCACCTTGGGCCGTGCCGCGACGGTCATCACCACCAGACCCTTTACTTCATCCGGATAATCCAGGCCATATTGCAGCGCTATGGACGCGCCCAGCGTGTAGCCGATGAGCACCAGGTCTTTGTGCAGGCCCTGCGCCCACAGCCAGCCGCGCACCCATTCGGTGTAGCGCGCGACATCCGCACACGGTGCGCCCTCAAGATGCCCCGGCAAGCTGGGCGCAACGCTGTGGGGGAAGTGCCGGCGTTGATAGTAAAAAGCATCCGCGCAGGCGCCCGCGCCGGGGCCGTGAATAAATACAAGTTGCGGCATGCGAAAACTCCTTCCGATTGGGAATAGTGACTTTGTGAAGCATAGCGCGAGTTGCGCCTCTGGTGCTGTCTTGCGTAGATTCGTTGCTCGACGACGTACTGCGCAACACTGTGGAATTGCAGCGTTCTATGCCATGATACGAATGCGGCTGTAACCGGCAGGCCGCGGCCGAGTCGGAGAAGTGGGCCAAAATCGTGCGGATTTCCGGAGCCAGGGTCGATTAGCCAAACATTGTCATGATACGCATAGTACGCACACTACCCGTAGGCGGATTGCTTGCGGGCTGCATCGTTGCGCTGCTCGGCGCAACCACGGCGACTGCGCAATATCCCAGCCGTCCGATTCGCGCAGTGGTGCCATTTCCGGGCGGCGGCGGACCGATGAACGTGGCAGGGCGCGTCGTGCAGCTCATGAATACGTCTCTCGGCCAGCCGGTAGTGCTCGACAACCGGCCGGGCGCGGACGGCGCGATTGGCGCTGACCTTGTCATCAAATCAGCGCCCGATGGCCACACGCTGTTCGTCGCCAGCAACAGTGCGATGTCCGGGTTGCCGCATCTGCGCAAGCAGCCACCCTACGATCCGCTGACGGCGT
>JANMXV010000575.1:0-20920 GCA_031381325.1 Betaproteobacteria bacterium
GGTTAAAGTGTACGCGGTGAACCCGAAGTACGAGGACATCATGGGGGTGAAGTCGTACAAGAGCATCACCGATTTGCCGGAAACGCCGGATGTGGTGGCAGTGGTGGTGCCGTATAACCACGTGCTAAGCACGCTCAAGGAAGCGCATGCCAAAGGCACGCGCGCGGCGATTGTGATTTCGGCGGGCTTCGCCGAGCGTGGCCTGGATGACCGCGCGGGCTTGCAGGATGAGATTGCCAAATTCGCGCGCGAATCCGGCCTGCGCATCAGTGGCCCCAATTGCCTCGGCCTTGCCAACATACGCGATAACATCTGGCTCACATCTTCCAGCCGCCAGATGACTGGCGTTAACGGCAAGGTGGGACTCATTTGCCAAAGCGGCGCGACGCTGTTCGGCCCGTTTCTCGCGCGCGCCGCCGATTCGGGCATGGGCTTGAGCTACGTGGTCTCAACGGGCAACGAAGCCGATCTCGATTTCGCTGACTTCGCTCGGTATCTGCTCGACGATGCGGGCACGACGGTGATTGCGGGATTTGTAGAAGGCTTTAAGGACGCCGCAAAATTCATAGCAGTCGCACAACTCGCCGCCGAGCGCGGCAAGCCCATCGTACTAATCAAGATAGGCCGCTCAGATCTGGGCAAGCGCGCCGCCAGTTCGCACACCGCCGCGCTCACCGGCAGCGATGCGCTGTATGACGCGATCTGCAAGCAATACGGCGTAATCCGCGTGCCGAGCTACGATGACCTTTTGGAAGTGGCGCAATTGATGGCGCAGACGCGCAAGCCCAAGCAACCGGGCATCGCCGTGGTGTCGCATTCCGGTGGCATTTGTTCGCTCACCGCCGATATGTGCGGACAACAAGGTCTTGACCTGCCGGTGTTGAGCGACAGCGCACTGGGTGTGATTAACGGCATACTGAAAGGATTTGGCTGGGCCGCCAACCCTGCTGACGTCACTGGCAAAGCCAACAGCGATTTCTTCCCGGCCATCATGGATGCCATGATCAACGAGCCCGGTGTAGGCGCGCTCGCCATCGCAAGTGCCGGCAAAGAGCAGCAAATCGATCAAATTATTGCGTTGCGTGAAAAGACCGACAAGAACGTGGCCTATATGTGGACGGGCACGCGTGACGCCAGCCCGAGTCTCACTAAGCTCAAGGCCGCAGGCGTACCGCTGTTCTACACACCGGATTCGCTGGCGCGCGGTTTGCGGCATTTGATTGACTATCACGCTTGGCATGAGAAACGCATGAAGCAAGGATTCGCCAGCGCGCCCGCGATGAACGTCGCTCAAAAAGAAACGCTCGCACAGTTGCAGAGCTTGAAACGCAGTGCGCTGTCAGAATCCGAAAGCAAGCAGCTCATCGCGGCGTGGGGGGTGCCGGTGTCGATGGAGGTTTGCGCCAAAGATCTCGATGGCGCAGTAAGAGCCGCCGATAAGCTAGGCTATCCTGTTGTTTTAAAAGCAGACTCCCCAGACATTCCCCATAAGACCGAGGCTGGCGTGGTGCGTCTGAATCTGCGCAATGCCGATGATGTGCGCGCTGCTTATTCAGCGATTCTGTCGAATGCAAAATCGCACGCACCCAACGCGCAAATCAACGGCGTGCTGGTGCAGGAAATGGTTAGCGGCGGCGTTGAGGTGATCGTCGGCGTTTCATATGATCCGCAACTCGGCCCGACGCTGCTATTCGGAACCGGCGGCGTGATGGTCGAGGTTTATAAAGACGTGGCGATGCGCCATTGCCCGATCACACCGTCCGAAGCGCTCGAGATGATTGCCGAAGTCAAAGGTGCTGCGCTGCTGCAAGGCTTTCGCGGCAAACCCGCATGTGATGTGGATGCGCTGGCGGACGTGCTGGTGAAAGTCTCGCATCTCGCGGTGAATCTCGACGGTCAATTGGCCGAACTCGATATCAATCCATTGCTGGTGCTGCCTAAAGGTAAAAATGGGCAAGGCGTCAAAGCCGTCGATGCACTGATTGTTCTTAAAGGTTAATGAAATGCCACTCCCCCGCCCTGTTGCACGCAAACTCAGTCACAACCGCGTCATCGATTGCCGTGGCTACGAACGTGACGATGGTCTTTGGGATATCGAAGGCCATTTGACCGACGTCAAGGCCTACACCTGGTTCAGCCGTACCGGCAGCGCCGATTTGCCGGCAGGCTTTCCAGCGCATGATATGTGGATCCGGCTCACTATTGATCTCGACATGCTTATTCACGAATGCGTGGCCGCCACCGACAGCAGTCCGTATGCGCTGTGCGGCGACATCACGCCCAGGTTCGAGAAGCTCAAAGGCCACCGCATTGCGCGCGGCTGGACGCGCGGTCTCGGGAATATTATCGGCGGCGCCCACGGCTGCACGCATCAATGGGAGTTGCTGGGCCGCATTGCAGCCGTCGCCTATCAGTCAACGAACATGGCACGACAGGCAACGCGCAAGCACAAGCCCGGCGAGATGCCGCGCACCTTCAACACCTGCCACATGTATACGCCGCAGAGCGAAGAAACCCTGCGCCGCTGGCCGGAGTTGTACACGGGGCCTAAAGTGTCGGCTAAAGTTTAACCAAGGATCATCCATGTCCAATCCACATCTGAATCATCTGTTGCAACTCGCCGGGCTGCCTGCATCAGCGGCTGACAATGTTGAAATCACCGGCTCCGACTTATTGCTGGCGACGCCCTATAAATTCGTCGCACCCGGCGCGGCTTGTATCGCGGCTACCGGCCTGGCCGCCGCTGAATTGTGGCGCCTGAAAACCGGTCGCACGCAACAGGTACGCCTCGATACCCAAGCGGCGGCCGCTGCGTTGCGCAGCCCGCGCTATCTCAAAATCGACGGCAAGAAACCCGAAGAAGACGGCGCAAAAATCACCGGCTTCTATCAACTGAAAGATGGCCGCTGGATTTATTTGCACTGCAATTTTCCCAATGTTCGCGACGGCAATCTCAAGGCAGTGGGTGCGCCCATGGACAAGGCGGCTGTGACCAAAGCCGTGTCCGCACGCGACGGACTGGAGCTTGAAGCCGCCATGTTCGCGGCCGGCGGCTGCGGTGGATTCATCCGCACCGAAGCCGAATGGGAAACGCTGGCGCATCAAAAAAGCGCCGCGCAAATTCCGCTGTTTGAAATTGTGAAAATCGGCGAAGCGCCGGTACAGCCGCTGCCCAAGGGAGATCGACCGCTGTCAGGGATCCGCATGCTCGACCTTACGCGCGTGCTCGCCGGCCCATCGTGCGCAAAAGCCTTCGCCGAGCATGGTGCGGATGTGATGCGCATAACACGCAAAGACCTGCCCGATCTGGGGCCGCCGTCGGATGTGGACACCGGCATCGGTAAACTCCAGGCACACATCGACATGCGCGATCCGGCGCAAGCAGAAATCATGCATGGGTTGGTAAAAGACTGCGATGTATTCCTGCAAGCGTATCGTCCCGGCGCATTGGCGGCTCGCGGCTTGTCACCGGAGGCGCTCGCCGAAGCGCGTCCCGGCGTCGTGTATGTCACGTTGAGTGCGTGGGGCCACGAAGGCCCATGGAAGGATAAGCGCGGCTACGACACCGTGGTGCAGTCCTTCAACGGCATGGCGTGGCGCCCGAATAACGAAAAGCCGCAGTTCCTGCCAGGGTCGCCGCACGACTACATCGCGGGATACGTGCTGGCCTTTGCGACCATGGTCGCGCTGCATCGCCGCGCCACGATCGGCGGAAGCTGGCTGGTGCGCACCTCGCTCGCCGGCGCCGGTGAATGGTTCCGTGGCATGGGCCGCTTTACGCCCGCCGAATACCAAAATCTGCCTGCGGAATTTCCGCCTGAAATATTGCAGCGCCTGTTGATGGAACACGATTCGCCGTGGGGGCGCGTTACGCACCTCGCGCCGGCGGTGCAGCTTTCCGAGACACCGGGACGCTGGGTGCGGCCTGCATCGCCACGCGGCACGCATGCGCCGGTGTGGCCTAATCGGGCATAATGCGTATCGGCAAACGACAACCACCACTCGTCATTCTGGCGAAGGCCAGAATCCAGTTTGTTAAAAAATGCGAAGCATCTGAATTTAGATCCTTCGGATGAGATTACGCACTAGATTCTGGCCATCGCCAGAATGACGATAGTGGATTGCGAAGTCTGGATTCCATATCGGAATGTCATTGATAGGAAACTTTCAGGCCCCTAAAACTGCGCAAAAAGAATCAGCGTCGCCACATGGAGCGCACAACCGTGCTGGGCACGCCATCCGGCTATGTTGTAGCGAACGCCTAGCAGCGTAACTATTTGTTTTTATTGAGTATTTCATAAATGATCATCGACTGCCACGGCCACTACACCACTGCACCCAAAGCGCTCAAGACATTTCGCGATCAGCAGATCGCCGCGCTCGACGATCCGTCACGACCTGCGCCCGTGGCGAACATCAACATCAGCGACGACGAAATTCGCGAGTCGATTGAGAAAAACCAGTTACGCATTCAACGCGAACGCGGCGTCGATCTCACGATCTTTTCGCCGCAAGCCGGCGCAATGGCGCATCACATCGGCAACGAAGCCACCAGCCGTCACTGGACACAAGCATGCAACGACATGATCCATCGCGTGTGTACGCTCTACCCTGCAAATTTTGCCGGTGTGTGCCAATTGCCACAATCGCCCGGTGTGAGTCCGGCGAATTGTGTGCCGGAACTCAGGCGCTGCGTCGAACAACTGGGCTTCGTCGGCTGCAACGTAAATCCCGATCCATCCGATGGCCACTGGTCGGGCCTGCCGTTGACCGACCGCCATTGGTATCCGCTGTATGAGGCGATGGTCGAACTCGATGTGCCCGCGATGGTACACGTGAGCATGTCGTGCAACGCGAATTTTCACGCCACCGGTGCGCACTACATCAACGGCGACACCACGGCGTTCATGCAGTTTATTCAGTCGGATTTATTCAAGGATTTTCCAGCGCTGCGCTTCATCATCCCGCACGGTGGCGGCGCCGTGCCTTATCACTGGGGCCGCTATCGCGGGCTCGCCCAAGATATGAAGCGCCCTGCCCTGACTGAACTCCTGAAAAACATCTACTTCGACACCTGTGTCTATCACCAGCCGGGAATTGAACTATTGCTTAAAGTCATACCCACGGACAATGTGCTGTTTGCCTCTGAAATCGTCGGCGCTGTCAAAGGTATTGATCCGGAAACCGGCTATTATTTTGACGATACCAAGCGTTACATCAACGCAATTGATTGGGTTACACCCGAACAGCGTGCACAGATATTCAGTGGCAACACGCTCAAAGTGTATCCGCGCTTGAAACAGCGGCTGTTGCGATAGCACATGCGGCAAAGCACCTGAGACAGCGTAGAATCGTTCACCCGAACCACCCTAAAAGCGCTAACGCCATGCCCCCCAACGACCTCTCGCTCGAAGCCCACTGGATGCCCTTCACCGCCAACCGCACGTTCAAAGCTGCGCCGCGCATGATGGTCGGCGCGAAGGACATGCATTACCTCACTGACGACGGCCGCAAGGTGCTGGATGGCACTGCGGGCCTGTGGTGCGTAAACGCCGGGCATTGCCGCACCAAAATTGTCGAAGCGGTTAAGAAGCAGGCAGAAACCATGGATTACGCCCCAGGTTTCCAGATGGGGCACCCCGGATCATTTCGCGTGGCCGAACGCCTAGCGAAAATGCTGCCGGGTGATCTGGATCATGTGTTCTTCTGTAACTCCGGCTCCGAAGCCGTGGATACGGCGCTGAAAATTGCGCTGGCTTATCATCGTGTGCGCGGCGAAGGCCATCGCAACGTGTTCGTAGGCCGAGAGCGCGGCTATCACGGTGTAGGCTTCGGCGGCATTTCCGTCGGCGGCATGCCCGCCAACCGCAAGATGTACGGCAGCCTGCTGCCGCGCGTAGATCATTTGCCGCACACCCACAACCTCAAGGAAAACGCGTTCACACGGGGCGAGCCCAACTGGGGCGCGCATCTGGCCGACGAACTCGAAACGCGCATTATCGCGCTGCACGATGCCTCCAACATCGCCGCGGTGATCGTTGAACCGATGGCCGGCTCGGCGGGCGTGCTGATACCGCCCAAGGGTTATCTCAAACGCTTGCGCGAAATCTGCGATAAGCACAACTTGCTCTTGATATTCGACGAGGTGATCACCGGCTTCGGGCGCACCGGCCATGCGTTCGCCGCCGAAACCTTTGGCGTGACACCCGATATCATTACCATGGCCAAGGGCATCACCAACGCCATGGTGCCGATGGGCGCGGTGGCCGTGCGCCGGGGTATTTATGATGCGGTCGTCAATTCAGCGCCGCACGATACGGTGGAGCTTTTTCACGGTTACACCTATTCCGGCCACCCGCTGGCCACCGCGGCTGCAGAAGCAACACTCGACGTTTACGAAGAAGAAAATCTCTTCGCCCGTGCGCGCGAACTGGCGCCCTACTTCGAACAGGCTGTACATTCTCTGCGTGAAATGCCCAACGTCATCGACATCCGCAACATCGGCCTGGTCGCCGGCATCGAACTCGAGCCCAAGCCGGGCGAGCCCAGCGAGCGCGCGTTCAAGACATTCCTGAAATGCTACGAAAAAGGCGTGCTCATACGCACCACCGGCGACATCATCGCACTGTCGCCGCCGCTGATCATCAGCAAGCAGCAGATCGATGAACTGGTAGGTGTGCTGGGCGATACGTTACGCGAAACCGGACGCGATTAGCGGTTGATACGGAGCACGCATGACTTCAAATATTAAGCTCAAAAACATGATGCTTGCACTGACCGCGGCATGGGCAGGCATTCCCATGGCGCACGCTGCGTCAGCGGAAGTGGACAAGTACCCGACCAAACCGATACGTCTCATTGCGCCCTTTGTCCCTGGCGGCGGCACCGACATCACCGCCCGCTCCATCGCCGCAAAACTGACGGAACGCTGGGGACAACAAGTCATCGTGGACAATCGCGCGGGCGCAGCCGGTGCGATTGGCGTGGAGCTCACGGCGACGGCGGCGCCCGACGGCTACACCATCTGCCTGATCTCGGCTTCGCATTCGGTCAATTCAGCGACCAACCTGAAACTGCCGTATGACCTCGCCCGCGACCTGCAGGCAATTTCCCAGGCGACATCACTGTTCTACGTCATGTACGTTCACCCTTCCGTGCCGGCAAAGTCGGTTGCGGAACTCATAACTTACGCAAAGGCCAACCCCGGCAAGCTTAACTTTGGTTCATCCGGCACCGGTGGCTTGCAACATTTCGCGGGAGAAATGTTCAACTTTCTCGCAGGTGTAAAGATGGTGCACATACCCTACAAGGGTGGCGCCGCGGCGACCTCCGACGCGCTCGCCGGCAACATTCAGGTCGGTTTTGGCACCCTGCTCAGCTCGCGGCCTCACTACAAGTCCGGGCGGCTGCGGCCCCTTGCCATTACGGCAAGACTACGCTCGTCCACCGCGCCCGAGTATCCGACCGTCGCCGAAGCGGGGCTTCCCGGCTATGAAGTCGACCAGTGGTACGGCATCATTACTTCGGCGAAAGTGCCGCGGCCCCTCGTCGAAAAACTTGCGGTGGCGATTGCGGAAGCGGTGAAATCACCGGAGACCGCACAGCGTTTGAGCGGCGAAGGATCGATACCCGTAGGCAGCACCCCTGACCAGTTCAGCGCCCACATCAGGAGTGAAATCGCCAAGTGGCGCAAGCTCGCGAAGGACGCCGCGCTGGTGCTGCATTGAGGCTACGCACTTTCTCACTGCTCGTTGCCGCCGCCCTGATGACAATGATGGCAATGCCGGGCGTAACGCAGGCACAGCAGAAATTCCCCACCAAGCCGATCCGCTTTATAGTGCCATTCTCACCGGGTGGCGGCACCGATACGATGGCGCGCGTCATCGCGCTGAAGATGAGCGAGAACTGGGGACAGCCGGTGGTGATCGAAAATCGCACCGGGGCGGGCGGCGCGATCGGCACCGCCCTAGTCGCGAAGGCCACCCCCGACGGCCACACGCTACTGGTGAGTTCCGCTGGTTTCATCATTAGCGCTGCGCTGCACCCCAACAATCTTCCCTACGATTCGTTGCGGGATTTCACCGGCGTAACCCAGATCGGATATTCCACCAGTACGCTGGTCGTAACGCCGACGCTCGGCGTCAAGTCGGTCAAGGACTTTATCGAATTTGCCCAGGCGAGACCGGGCAAGATCTTCTTCAGCTCCGGCGGCGCCGGCAGCTCGACGCACCTGAGCGGTGAGCGCTTCAGGCTTGCCGCCGGCATTAAAGCCGTGCATGTCGGGTTCAAGGGTTCATCGGACGCCCTGCTTGAGGTCGTGGCAGGTCGTGTCCACTATGTCATTACCGGCCTGCTTACCGCGTTGCCGCACATCCAGGACGGGAGGTTAGTCGCGCTGGCGGTGGCCACGCCGACGCGCTCACCGTTGCTACCGGACGTGCCAACCCTCGCGGAGACGCTGCCGGGCTACAAGCGGGAAGGCTCGCACGTCATGCTTGCGCCGGCCAGGACGCCACGTCACATCGTGAACCAACTCAGCAAAGAGGTGCGGCGCATTTTCGAGCTACCCGATGTCAAGGAACGCCTGAAAAATTTCGACTATCTTCTGTCCCCGACCACGCCGGAGGAACTCGACAAGATACTGCGTACCGACATCGAAACCTTTTCTGAATTAATCACGCGCGCCGGCCTTCGCGCCAAGTGAGGGGCACCTGAATGTCTGCCATGGAGAAATGCGCCAGATCGGAATGGGTCGGGACTTGCCGGTCGTTTGGTTTGTGTCCCTACACCGTATGTCGGATCCAGTCTGAAAATATACAAATGGCGGGTGTTGCAACTAACTGATCTTGCCTTCATAAAACGTAATTGGCGGGTACGCTTTCGGATCGATCATTACATCGAGTACTGTCGTTAGCGGCGAACGCAGCGCACGCTCCAACGCCGGTTTGAAATCCGCCGGATTCTCGATCCGCACGCCCTCGCAGCCGCATGCACGCGCAATCGCGGCGTGATCTACGGGTGACAACTGGCAGGCGTCGGTATGATTGCCGTACATCACCTCCTCCGCATGCAACTGATATCCAAGTATTTGATTATTAAGGATAATTATTGTTGTCTTTAGCTTCATGCGCACTGCGGTTTCCAGCTCCGACCACATATGCGCGAAGCCGCCATCGCCGGCAATGCACACCACATCGCGCGATGGATGCGCGATCTTCGCGCCTAGCGCAGCAGGAAACCCCCAGCCCAATCCCGCAAGGCCACGCCCAGTGAGAAAGCGTGATCCGGCGCGCCGCGCAGTGAGGTAATTCATCGCCCAGATCGACGAGTAACTGGCGTCGGTCACCACCAGGGTGTCGGACGTGATCAAACCATTCAAGTCATGCATCAAGCGTTCAGGTCGTATCGGCACGGCATCTGAATTCAGCATGCTGCGCGCTTCATCCTGAAAAGCCTGCTTGCCAGCCGCAATTTTTTGTTCCACTGCGCTGCGCGCCGCACGTCGTTTGTTGAGATCGAGACGCGTCATCGCTTCGGACAACGCCTTCAACGTCAGCTTCGCATCTCCCACAAGACGCAACGCTTCGTAGTTGCGCCCGACCTCCTGAGCGTCGATGTCGATGTGGATGTAGCGCGCGGTCTTCGGAAACAGTGTCCATGAGTCGGTGCCGTTTTGGTTGGTGCGGTCGCCCACGAACAACACGCAATCCGCCCGCTCGACCAACGCGCGCAAATGGCGCGCCATGCCGCGTGTGCCCATGAAGTAGCCGATCACGCCCATCGACAGCGCATGCGTTTCGGCCACCGCGCCCTTGCCCATGCTGGTGGTTGCGACGGGAATGCTTTCCGACTCCTGCAACTGCGCCAACACATCGTGCGCAGCGGACAGATGCACGCCGCCGCCGGCGACGATTAGCGGATGCTCTGCGCGCGCGAGCAAGTGTGCGGCTTCTTCAATGCGTGCCGGGTCTGCCACACAACGATCCAGGGGAAAATTTCCCAGCGCCGCGTGACGTTGTTCGCCAGCATCGGATTTCACCGCCTCCAGCAACAGATCCTGCGGACACAACAGCACCGCCGGCCCCGGTCGTCCGCTTGCGGCTGCGGTGAACGCCATGTCCACGTAGTCTTCAATGCGCGAAATTTCGCTGATGCGCCGCACCCACTTGGCACAACCGCGAAACACATCGACATGATCGAGTTCCTGAAACGCGTTCTTGTCCGTCTGCGTACGCCGCACATCCTGCACAATGGCGACTATCGGCACGGATGCCTTAAGCGCTTCCGCCAATCCCGGTGCGAGCAGTGCCGCAGCCGGCCCGTTCTGCGCGGTTACCACCGCAACTTTTTGTGACGCGCGCGCATAACCGTCAGCCATCGCTGCGCCCGCATTCTCGGTGCGATACGCGATCTGCCGCATGCCGAATTCGGGTATGACCAGATGCAGCGCAGACGGCAGGCTTTGTCCGAACAGCACTTCAACACCGTGGCGCTTTAACGCGCGTGCCAGCAGATGTGCGCCGCACAGATTGGGCAGCTTGTGGTGAACCATTGGTATGGATTGGTCAGATACGGTGTTCATGTACTCCCCTCTCGCAACAGTGGCACTATTTTAAGCGAAGCATGGGTGCTCCCGCTGCCATTGATCCTCATCAACACTGAACGTAGGATGCCGGTGAGCAAAGCGAACCGCATCAAGCGGAGTCACGGTCGCGCAGGGCGATCCACGCGACTGATGCGGTTCCTTCGTCACCGGCATCCTACGAGCGTCATTTAAGACAGTGCCATTGCCCTCTTGTGACCCGTCACGCGAATGTAATGCACGCATGTGAAGAGCGTCAAGACGCCCTATTCTCTCCGTCGTAACATCTGCGTCGTTCCCCGTTGCGCGGCCCGTCAAAACCCGGCGGCACCAGCACGGCACGTGCGACGCCCGCGGCGTCCATCTCACGCAGCAGTTGCTCGCTATCAAAAGGCTCAGTGCGATGTGTTTTGGGTGTACTGAACCATGGACGCTCAGGCGTATTGGCAGCCCAGATATGCACTTGCGAATCAACGATCAGCATATGCGGCCTCTATGAATGGATGTCCAGCGTCACGCACCGGATTGTTACTCGACCTGCTTCAAGCCGATGGCCTTGATCAAGGCGCTATACCGCGCAATTTCAGATTTGATATGCGCCGACAGTTGCGCCTGTGTGCCGGGCTCCGGGTCGATACCCTGCTTTTTGAGCCGGTCTTTAACGTCTGCCTGATTGAACACCACATTCACTTCAGCATTCAGCCGCTCGATAATGGCCGCAGGCGTACCGCGTGGCGCAACCAGTGAATTCCAGGTATTGGTGCCGTAACCCGTGAGGCCACCCTCCGCCACCGTGGGAATATCCGGCACCGCCGCCGAACGCCTGGATGACGATACGGCAAGCACGCGCACTTTGCCTGATTGCGCGTGCGGTACCATCCCGGAGACGCCGCCGAACATATAAGCAACCTGTCCGCTTAGCAGATCATTGAGTGCCGGCGCGCCGCCTTTGTAGGGCACGTGTACGGTGTTGATACCCGCCATGTGCTTGAACATTTCTCCCGCGAGATGGGCGCTGGTGCCTACACCCGCCGAGGCAAAACTCAACTTGCCGGGATTTGCCTTGGCATAAGCGACAAGTTGCGAAACTGAGGACGCGGGCACAGCGGGATGCACGACCAGCAAATACGGCTGTGCCGCCAGCATGGAGATTGGCACAAAATCTTCCGGCCGATAGGGCAGCTTGGCCGACAACGCGGGAGCGACCGCGAGTGTCGAGACGGTAGCCAACAGCAAGGTATAGCCATCAGGCGCGGAGTTCGCGGCAATTTCCGCGCCGATGACCGTTGCTGCCCCGCCTCGATTGTCGATGATGATCGTTTGTCCCAAGCGTTTGCCCAGCGGATCATTAAAGGTGCGGGCGAGCATATCGTTGGGGCCAGCCGCCGGGTACGGCACGATGAGACGAATCGACCGTGACGGGTACGCTTGTTGGGCCATGGCGGCGGCTATGCTCCAACCGAGCATGCCTGCACCTATAGCAAGCAGCACGTCGTGCTTCATTTCGCGTCCTGCATTGCGCTCTCGCTTACGATGGAAAGGTTTGAGTATAACAACGTGTTTTCCGCTCTGTGGCGCCGTGAGTGTACAGGTCTGCATGTCCGCTACAACTTTGCCCACGAAGGCTATAATGCCGCATCGCTGTTGTAAGGGGCGCTTCCCATGCTGGATTCCGTTTTGAGCACCAACCATCTTGCGCAACTCATAGAGCCCGGACGCATACATCGCCGGCTCTATACCGATCCTGCGATTTTCGATCTTGAAATGGAACGCCTGTTCGGGCGCGCGTGGTTGTTTGTCGGCCACGAGAGCCAGATCAAGAAGCCCGGCGACTTCATCACCACGGATCTGGGCAAGTACCCGGTGATCATGACGCGGCACACCGACAACAGCGTGCGCGTGCTGATCAATCGCTGCACGCACCGCGGGCCGAAAGTGGTCAACGAAAAATGCGGGCACCGCAAGCAGTTGACCTGCCTCTATCACGGCTGGACCTACGATACCGACGGCAAGTTGCTGAGGGTGCCGGTGCCTGAAGGCTGCTCCCCAGGATTCAACACGGACAAATTTAATCTTGCACGCGTACCGCGCGTGGCCGTGTATCGCGGCTTCGTGTTCGCCAGCCTGGCGCAGGACGGCCCCGGGTTTGACGAACACATCGGGCCGATGAAAGCCAATATCGACGATCTGGTGGATCGCGCGCCCGACGGCGAAATCGCCTTCGATGCCGGCATGCACCGCTACGTCTACCGCGGCAACTGGAAGCTGCAAGTTGAAAACGTGCTCGATTCGTATCACGTGCCGTTCAGCCATGCCTCCACCGTAAGCCGCGACGGCGTGCAGTTCGCTCGGCGCGAAGGCGACGAGCAAGGCGCGAAGGTCGTGGCCGAAGGCGGTCGAACATCGGACGACTGGAAAAAAAGGCGCAGCTTCATCGTTGGCCGCGGCCACGGCTGGACCAGCAACACCGCATTGGACGACGGCAAGCGCGCCAGCCCGGCGTTCAACCGTTACAAGGAAATGCTGGCGTCAAAAGTCGGCGCCGAACGCGCGCAGCAAATCCTCACACCCAGGTTGCACAACACGCTGATCTACCCCAATGTGTCGATCATGGGGCTGAACATCCATGTGCGCATCATCAAGCCGATTGCGGTCGATCTCACCGAGGTCAACATTTATCCGGTGCGCCTGGTCGGCGCGCCCGATGAGATGAACTACGGCAACATCCGGCTGCTGAACGTAACGCATGCTGCCGCGTCATTTGTGCAATCTGATGATCTCGAATCGTTCACTCGCGCGCAAATCGGTTTGCAAAGCGACATGACCGACTGGGTCGATATTTCGCGCGGACTCGGTGCGGAAGAAACCGCAAATGGAGTCGCCAGCGAATTCGCCACGCACGAGATGGTGGTACGCGCGCAGTATCGGGCGTGGCGCGAATACATGTGCGGCGCGTGATGCCATGGATACGCCAGTGAACCAAACCGTATCAGGCATCAGCCGCGAGACCTTCGAATTGTTTCTGATACGCGAAGTGAAGCTGCTCGACGAACGCCGTTTTCGCGAGTGGATGGCCCTGTTTACCGACGACGGCACCTACTGGGTACCCGCCGCGCCGAATCAGGAAAGCCCGTTCAATCAGGCGTCGCTGTTCTACGACGACCGGCAGTTGATGAAAACGCGCATCGAACGGCTCGAACATCCGTTAATCCACGTGCAAACGCCGCCGTCGCAGACGGTGCATCTGGTGAGCAACGTCACCATCGAATTGCAGGAGGAGGGCAAGGGTGAAGTTCTCATCGCTTCAAACGTAATCATGGTCGAATACCGTCTCGACAATCAGCGTGTGTTCGCGGGACGCCAGCAGCACCGGCTGCGGCGCGACAGCGACGGCTGGCGCATCGCACACAAGCGCGTTGATCTCGCGAATTGTCAGTCAGCATTCGAAGCTATCGCAGTGCCTATATAACGTAACTATTTGTTTTTATTTAATATTTTTACGTTCTCGCTCGATCTGCATGCGCGCTAAAAACGGCACCAGCGGATGCACACCCAGTGCGGTGATCGCCTTGAAATCTGACGCAGCTAACAACGCAGCCTGCGCGCCTTCGAGTCCCCTGCTCTGCGCAAAGCCTGAAGCATCGCGCGCGAACGCCTGCCGCGCATCAGCATCATTCGCCAGCGCATGCAATGCGGACGTGAGCGTCACCAAGTCGGGCCGCGTCGCCGGATAGTGTGGCGCAGCTTCTTGTGCAAGCGGCGACCAGAATCCCAGCGACGCGTAATTGTGATGCCAGCTTGGATTGAGTTCCACCACATCGGGTTTGCGTTCACCCAGCATGCCGGCGGCGACTGCCCAGCAGCGCAGTTCGATGTTGCCGGTGTCGTCGAGCTGCTGTTCGTTGAGACCGATCAGTGATTTCAGATTGCCCCGCGACAAGGGGTCCAGCACCGCTTTGTCGAATGCCAGATCGGGATTGGCATAACGCCCGGTGCCGGGAAAATGCGACATGCCGCCGCTGGCCATCACCACCGCCTTGATCTGCAGTGCGCTAAGCGCAGTGCCCAGCGCCTGACCAAATGCATAGCAGCGTTCCATCGTGGGCTGCGGCGGCAGATAGGCATTCACGAACACCGGCACAATCGGCCCGCGCACGCCCATGTGTGTGAGCGGAATACCCAGCGCGTAATCGACCGCCGCGGTGCTGCTGAACGCCGGATCGAACCCCAGCCGATAGAGTTGCCGAATCAGCGCGAACGACACCTCGCTCGCTATCGGATAGTGAAAATCCTTGCCGGCGAAAGTCCCGCGCGCTTCGCCACCGACGTGCAACGCGAACGGCGGCGCGCAGTCGAGAAAAAATTGCTGCGCGTGATCATTGGAAATCGTGATCCACACATCAGGCTTGAGCGCCGCGAGTTGTTCGCCGATGCGTGCGGCAATCTTTTCCACGCGCGTTATGTTGTCACTGTCTTCGGTATCAGGCCGCGTGAAAAATTGCGGCGCGTGCGGCAGCAATGCGCCACCGAGGATGGATTGAAATGCAGCGACGCTCACAATTTCATTTCACCTGCGCCGCAGCCGCTTTAACCACCGGCGACCAACGCGCAATTTCGGTACGCATGAAGTTGGTGAATTGCGCCGGATCAAGATCATTCGCGTCGATGGCTTCTTCGCCCAGACGCCTGCTCAGTTCCGCTGAACGCATGGCTTTGCGCGTTTCCTGATTGATGCGAGTCACCCGCTCGACCGGCATTTTCGGCGGACCTGAAAGCGAGAACCAGGTGGTGGCTACCAGCGTTGGAAAACCGGCTTCGACGAATGTCGGTACGTCGGGAAAATTTTTCACGCGCTTCGCGGACGTGATGCCCACGGCGCGCAGCGCGCCGGCTTTCATCTGCGGCGCGGCCGCAACCAGCGTGGCCACCGCCACGGGGATATGCCCGGCGCGCAGATCGATCACCGCCGGCCCAGCCCCTTTGTAGGGCACATGCGTCATGTCCACTTTGGCCAGTTGCTTGAACAACTCTATAGCCAGATGACCGCTGCTGCCGGTACCGGCCGAACCAAACACCAGCGGCTGCGCCTTCGCTTGTGCAATCAGCCCCGCCAGGTCCCGCACGCTGGAACTGCTGTTAACCAGCAGCACGCCGGGCGGCCCGCCGAGCAACGCAATATGCGCAAAGCCGGTTAATCCGTCGTAAGCCAACTGGGTCATCGCCGGCGCATACACATGCGAACCTACGCCGGAAATCAACAGCGTGTAGCCATCCGGATTGGCTTTCGATACCAGCTCAGAGCCAATCGCCCCCGTGGCGCCCGGCCGATTGTCGGAAATGAAATTCTGCTTGAAGGTGTCCGCCAGTTTTTGCGCGAGCAGCCGTCCCAGCAAGTCCGAGCTGCCGCCCGGCGCATAGGGGATTACCACGCGCACCGGCTTGGCCGGCCAGTCTGCCGCGGTTGCGACTGGCGCAAAAAATTCCGCGCACGCCACAATCATCGCGGTGAGTGATGCAATGCGTTGTATGTTCATGATTTTTCTGATGCAGCAAAGTGACGGCACTGCGCGCCTCCAAAAAAAACCGCCGCGTCACATTCGACAGCGGCGGATTTAATCTACAACAACCTCAGCGATCAGGCCTGCGCTACACCAACCCCTAAACCAATCTGAGTCCGCCCGTCAGCGGAACACTGCGCACCGGTTTGCCGGTGGCCGCGTAAATCGCGTTCAGTATCGACGGCACTACAACGCAAATGGTCGGCTCGCCCACGCCACCCCAGAAATCGAAGGTAGGCGCAATCACCGTTTCGACCTTGGGCATATGTACCATCTTCGTCATGTGCAACGTATGGAAGTTGGTTTCCACGATACGCCCGTTGGCCACCGAGCTTTGGCTGAGCAGCGTGCTCATGCCCATGACCACGCCGCCCTGCACTTGCGTGGCAATCTGTTCCAAGCTGACCGCATGACCGCAATTAGTCGCCAGCACCATGCGATGCACTTTCACGTCACCCTTGGGACTGACGGATACCTCGGCGACCGCCGCCGAGTAGCTGCCATAGCCCATGAATTGCGCGATGCCGCGATGGCGTCCTGCCGGTAACGGCTTGCCCCAACCCGCTTTATCAGCGGCGGCATTGAGCACCGCCAGATGCTTGGGATGCTTTTGCAACACCGCGCGGCGGAACTCCAGTGCATCCTTGCCTGCCGCTTTCGCTGCTTCTTCCATAAAACACTCCAGGAAGTAGCCGTTCTGATTGGTGTTCACGCCGCGCCACGGGCCGACCGGCACATGGGTATTACGCATCGCGTACTCGGTGCGCAGATTCGCAGGCGAATAACCGATTTGCGCATCGCCCGGCGCCGCCCACAAGCCCTGCAATTGGCGCACATCCTTGCCGTCCTTGATCGCAGCAGGGTTGGCAAACGCATTGATCGATTGGCCCGCTACACGGATATTCAAAGCAACCAGATTGCCTTGCGCATCCAGCCCGGCGGTCATTTTGGCCTGCGCAATAGGACGATAAAAATCGTGCGCCAGATCTTCTTCGCGGCTCCACAACATTTTCACCGGCGTGCCGGGTGGCAACTGCTTGGCAATTTGCACGGCTTGCCGCACGTAGTCCTGATTGCCGCCGCGCCGGCCGAACCCGCCGCCGAGGTCCATTTTGTACACTTCGCACGCACTCAACGGCAAACCCGAAGTTTGCGACAGCGTCGCCATGGACGCTTCGGCGTTTTGCGACGCCACCCACGCTTCCGCGCGATCGGCAGTCAAGCGCACGGTCGCATTCATCGGCTCCATACAGACATGCGGAATAAACGGCGCCGTATAAACCGCTTCCACTTTTTTTGCGGCGCCTGCTATGGCTGCCATCACATCGCCATCGTTGATGTCCGCAAACGCGTCAGCGGAATCCAATCCGCTACCGACATGCTTCAGGATATCTGCCTGCGATACCTTCGCGTTGGGGCCTTCGTCCCAAACGATGGGCAGCGCATCAAGCGCTTTTTTCGCGCGCCACCAGGTGTCGGCAACCACCGCCACCGTTGTCTCATCGACGCGCAGGGCTTGCGGCTTGCCGGGCATATTCGCAATCTTATTCTGATCAAAGCTCACCAGCTTGCCGCCGAATACCGGGCAATCCCTGATTGCGGCATTCAACATGCCGGGCAACTTGACATCGACCGCATAGATTTTGCTGCCGTCGAGCTTGTCGGCGGTGTCGAGGCGTTTCACCGGCTTGCCGGCGATTTTCCACTGGCGTGGATCGCGCAGCTTGAGTGTTTTGGGTTCAGGGGGCGTCAGTTTCGCGGCGGCGTCGGCGACCTTGCCATACGTCGTCGTGCGTGACGATCCGGCATGGGTGATTACGCCTTTATCGACGGTCAACTCGCCTACCGGCACTTTCCATTCATTGGCGGCGGCCTGCACCAGCATCATGCGGGCGCCCGCGCCGGCGCGCCGCACATAATCCTGCGAGGTGCGTATGCCGCGGCTGCCGCCGGTGGACATGTCGCCCCAAACGCGCTTCCTCGACAGATTCTGACCGGGGTTAATGTGTTCGGTCTTGACCTTGTTCCAGTCGCAATCCAACTCTTCGGCCACGAGTTGCGCCAGACCGGTGAGTGTGCCCTGCCCCATTTCGGAACGTGCAATGCGGATCACTACCGTGTCGTCCGGCTTGATCACCACCCACGCATTGAGTTCAGGCGCGCCTGCCGAAATGGCCTGCGCATGGGCCTCGCCGGCCACACCATGCAGATTAAAGCCCAGTGCGAGTCCGCCGCCTGCAATGGCGGATTTCACAATAAAGTCGCGGCGTGCGGGATTTTGGAGATTCGAGTTTGTCATATCGTTCATGTCAGGTCTCCTCTTACACCACAGAATGTTCGTTGGCCATAATCTCGGCGGCAGCGGTGGTATTACCCGCCGCCGTATGGATCGCCGCGCGGATGCGCTGATAGGTGCCGCAGCGGCAGATGTTGGTCATCGCCGCGTCGATATCGGTATTGGTCGGCTTGGGATTCTTCGCCAGCAACGCGGTGGCCGCCATAATCTGTCCTGACTGGCAGTAGCCGCATTGCGGCACGTCAATCTGCATCCACGCTTTTTGCACCGGATGCGAGGCGGTGGGCGACAGACCTTCAATGGTGACGATCTTGTCGCTTTCTTTCACCGCCGAAAGCGGCATCGCGCATGAGCGCACCAGGTTGCCGTTGATATGCACCGAGCACGCGCCGCACTGCGCGATACCACAGCCAAATTTAGTGCCGGTGAGGCCGGCCTGTTCGCGTATTACCCACAGCAGCGGCGTATCCGCCTCTGCCTGTACATCGTGTACCTTGCCGTTAATATTGAGTTTTGCCATGACTTTCCTCCTGTTGTAAAAAATCGTAAACCGTGAAATGTGAAACGTGAATCGTAAACCCTCGCCCCTCATCTAGACGCGGGGAGGTGTTTCACGTTTAACATTTCACGTTTCACCAATCCGTTGCCGCGTAGCATAGCGCATCTGCAGGCGCGGTGCCTATGGTCGTTACGCCCTGTCCTTGCGGTTAAGCAGTTCCACGCTCACCCCGTCCGGTGCCTTGATAAAAGCCAGTTGAGTCGTCGGATTGAACTCAGTGGGCTCCACGCTGAAGACCACGCCCTTGGCTTTGAGACCCGCGCAAAACGCATCAAAATCGCCTTTGACGCGCACGCCAAAATGATCGACGCCCCACTCCAGGCCAGGCTTGTTGCCCGTCGCTTCGCCGGGGCGTTCGCCACGCACGATGAGCATCGTCCCGCCGCCAATCTCCACGTAGACCTGCGGGGCGCCTTTGACGGTTACATTTCTTACAATGTCGCCGCCGAGTTTATCCACATACCAGTGGGCCGCCGCCGGCGCGTCTTGGCTGATCAGATGAACGTGGTCAAACGTAATATTGGGATTAGGCATTGCGAATTCCTCTGGGAACAATGGGTGGACGCTGCGATAAAGAGCTACCGGGTAAGAAATTGTAGCCGCACTCGCGCGATTCTGCCGTGTCAATGCAGAAAAATTCATAACCATTTGTTTTTAAAAGCATTTTTACTTACAACTTGGATGCAGTTTTAAACTGTCGCTAGTTGCGGCCAACCCCGCGATCCGATTGCGGCAAAGCCGTGCCCTGTGCTACGTTTGGGCTTCCCATCCCGCAGCAAAATTCACAATCCGAACCCAAGGTAAACAGCATGAACAAGCCCTCTGAAACGCCCGTTACACAAGCGCTGCCTCTCGCACGTATCACCGTGCTCGACCTCACGCTGGCCCGCGCCGGCCCCACTTGCGTGCGCCATCTTGCCGACTGGGGCGCGAACATCATCCGCATCGAACCGGCTGAAACCACCGGCGAAGACGTCTCCGGCAAGCGCGAAGGATTCGATTTCCAGAATTTGCATCGCAATAAAAAGATGGTGAAGCTGAATCTCAAATCAGCGGAAGGCCACGCAGCATTCATGAAGCTCGTGGTAAAAGCCGACGTGATTATCGAGAACATGCGCGCCGAAGTGAAGCACCGCCTCAAGGTGTCGTATGACGACGTGAAGAAAATCAATCCGCGCATCGTCTACGGCAGCATCAGCGGCTTCGGACAGACCGGCCCTTACGGCAAGCGCGCCGGCGTCGATCAAATCGTGCAGGGCATGGGCGGCCTGATGTCGATCACCGGATTGCCCGGCCAGGGCCCGGTGCGCGTGGGCATCGCCATTGCCGACCTGACCGCGGGCAACCTGCTCGCGTTTGGCGTGATGACGGCGCTCTATGAGCGCGAAACGACCGGCGTCGGGCGCTGGGTGCACACCAGCCTGCTGGAAGCGCAGGTGTTCATGCTCGATTTTCAAGCTTCGCGTTACCTGATGGCGGGCGAAGTCGCGGGCCAGGCCGGCAACGACCATCCCACAGGCGTGCCTACGGGCGTGTTTCCGTGCAGCGACGGGGTTTTTAACATCGCGGCGTCGTCAGCACGCGTGTTTGCGCGCTGCTGCGAGGCGCTGGGCAAGCCGGAGTGGAAAGACCGCGAAGAATGGAACACGCAGGGCAAGCGCAGCAAAGCGCGCAAGCAAATCAACGCCGAGATCGGCGAAATCACCCAACACCAGACTGCGCAGCACTGGATCGAGGTGTTCGAAGCCAACGGCGTGAGCCCGGTTGCCGGCATGAAGATCGTCGAGGCGCGCAACGCCAAAAACGAGAAACTGCCGTTTACCGTCGACCACCTCAACATCATGTTCCGCGCGCCGATCTTTATCGGATGCCAATCAGAACTGCACTGGAGCACAGCCGGCAACGAGGTGTTGTCGATGTCGTCG
>JANMXV010000580.1:0-6425 GCA_031381325.1 Betaproteobacteria bacterium
CGTATTCACCGGGCTGGATCGTCAGGTTAAGATTCTCAAAGACCGTGCGGGCGCCGAAACGCTTGGTGAGATGGGTGACAGAAAGCATGGGCGGAGTATAGAGGCTGTCGTGTGCCCGTGCAGTAGTACAATTCCCGCCGGGTGCTTACAATCTGATCCATGATAGAGAAAGTTGATGAGGTGTAACTTTTTGTTTTTAAATTATATTTTTTTCGCAAAACCGCGCGTTATTGGATGCCTGATTGCGGCCGTGCTATCAACGCTAGTCGGCTTCGCGTTCGCGCAACAGCAAACACTGCCGCTGCCGACGCTGCCCGATGGCGTGATCGAATTGCGTGTCGCTTACGTGCGTAACCCGCGTCTGCCGGAAATGAGCGACGGTCAACTCAAGCTGCTGCTGGAAACCGCAAGGCTCGGTGTGCGTGAGCATTTTGGCCGGGACATCAAGTTCACTGCGCTCGCGCACCTTAGCGTTCAAGAACTGTTTCAGCGTTTTACGGCGGAAGACGCCAAGCTACTGAATGGCGGCATCTACGATTTCAAAAACGGACGCGGTGACAATGCCCGCTTACGCAAAGCGTATGTGCAGGGCATCGGCCGGTACAAAGACAATCTCGATGACCAAATCAACTACGTGCGGCCTTATCTACTGGCGCCCTTGACGGGCCGCAGCACTGAGGCGTTGAGCGATGCGTTGATGAAAACGCATCTTGCGCGGTTACGTCAGTTCGCGGCACAACGGGTGCCCGATGGCGGTTTGTTGATTGATGAACAACCTTACAATGAATATGCTTATTGGGATAGTCTCAACGCTGTTCGATTGCCATACGAAGTTGTGATTACGAATCAGTTTGTCGTTAGCGCCGAGTATTTCGGTGTTGAAGTACACAGCGCGATTCGCGGAGGCATCAGCAATGGCATTACGTCAACGAATGGCGGCGCACGCTTTGGTTCGACTTCACTGGTTTCAACGTACCCTTTTATCGGTGAAGATGCGGCGACGAAAGAACTGCGCGGCAATGAAAGTTATACCGGCGACGATGCGGCAAAATACGCAGCCTATCTGCTGGTACACGAACTCGGTCATCAGTTGTTGCACTTGGGCCACCCGTTTGGCCGCAAAGCATGTGTAATGAATCCGGCGGAGTTACTGCATTTTCGTGCGTGGGTTAGCCAATTTTCGGCGAAGGATTGTCCGCTTGCAGCGTCTGGTGCGATGAAACCTGGATTTGTTAGGATGCCGATGCGCAGGACTATCAAATCGTAATTATTTTTTTAAAAATAATTATTCCATGGCGTTTACCGGAGGAATGAAGAATGATTACAGACATCAGCGTCTGTGGCCGAACCGTGATCACGTTGCTGACACTGGCTGCGTGCGTTCCGGTAATCGCACAAGACTATCCATCGCGACCGATCCGCATGATCGTTCCTCAAGCATCGGGCAGCGCGTCCGATACCGTGGCGCGCATCATCGCTGCCGAGCTCACGACGCGCCTCAAGCAGCAGGTTATCGTGGACAATCGTCCCGGCGGCGCTTTGCAGCTCGGGCTCGAGCTCACGGCGAAATCCCCGCCCGATGGTTACACCATTGGCTATGCCATGATCGGCGCGCTCGCGATTAGTCCGAACATGCTGCAAAAGCCGCCAATAGACGTGCAGAAAGATCTCGCGCCCATCTCACAAACGACCACCGGACAGATGATGCTCGCGGTGGGACCTTCCACGCCGTTCAAGAGCGTGCGTGACATCATCACCTATGCGAAGCAGAACCCCAACAAATTGAACTACGCCTCGTCCGGTAACGGCACGCCGGGGCACGTTGGATTTGAGTTGTTCAAGACCATGACCGGCACACAGGTCGTGCATGTGCCCTACAAAGGCGGCGCCGCCGCGATCATCGAGCTGATTGCCGGCCAGGTGCAAATCATGCTGGAGAGCACCAACTCGATCACGCCGCACGCCAGAGGCGGGCGTGTGCGCGGGCTTGCCGTGAGCGGACCGAAGCGCGCCGAGACGCTGCCGGATCTGCCCACCATTGCTGAAGCGGGCGTGCCGGGCTACGAAGCAACCACCTGGACCGGCGTGGTGGGGCCGGCGGCGACGCCGCGCGCCATCATCGTGCGGCTTAACGCCGAATTGAACCGCATGGTCTCATCAAACGGCTACAAGGAAAAAGTCATGCTGATCGGCTCTGAGCCGATGGGCGGCACGCCGGAGCAGTTCGCGCAGTACATCCGCAGCGAATACGCGAAGTGGGGCGATATTGTGAAGCGCGCCGGTGCAAGGATAGACTGATGACCATGCGCACTGAAATCCTCTACGAAGTCCGCGACGGCATCGCATGGATTACGCTGAATCGTCCTGAAGCGATGAACGCGATTTCTGAAAATATGCGCGCGGAAATTCCCGCAGCACTGGTGCGCGCGGAGGCCGACGACGCGGTGCGTGTCATCGTTTTCAGCGGCGCAGGCGAGCGTGCGTTTTGCGCCGGCGCGGATGTGAAAGGTTTCAATGCAGTGGAGTCGCTGGTGAAACATCGTCAGGGCCGCGCGCACACGCACTGGATTTTGGCGTTTGATCGCGCGCGCAAACCGCTGATCGCCGCAATACACGGTTATTGTCTCGGTGGCGGCCTGGAGATTGCGCTGGCGTGCGATATACGCATCGCGGCCGACGGTTCAAAATTTGGATTGCCGGAAGTGTCACGCGGGACGTTGCCCGGTTCAGGCGGCACGCAGCGGCTGGCGCGCATGGTGGGATTGGGGCGCGCGCTGGATATCGCGTTGTCCGCGGATCATGTCAGCGCAGAAGACGCATTGCGCATGGGGCTGGTGAGCCGGCTGGCGCCGCGCGCGGAGTTGATGGTGGCTGCCGAGGCGCTCGCGAAACGTATTGCTTCGCACGCGCCGCTCTCCGTGCTGCTGGTCAAGGAAGCAGTGCGCGGAAGTCTTGAAACGGATTTGCCGACTGGGCTGCGCATTGAAGCCGATCTATCGACGCTGATTGCATCGACCGAAGATCGGATTGAGGCAGGCGCGGCGTTTCGTGAGAAGCGCAAGCCGAAGTTCAAGGGGCGCTGACGCTACGGGTTTGCCCTGAGTAGTCAGTCCACTTTGTAAATTATTATATAAAAACAAATAGTTACGGTAATATTGCTTCACGCAACGGTTTCGCGCGCGAACGGTTTCGGCTAAAATATGCGGCGTTCGATACAAGTCGTTTCAAAAATGCACTGCGGTGCTTCCCTTGCCTCACCCCAACCCTTCTGCTGGAGGGCGAGGGGCTTTTCCCCCTTCTCCCGCCGGGACAAGGGAACACTTGAAGCGGAGCAGAAGAGACGGGGATGAGGGAAGTTTTTGAAGTAGCGCGAAGTTATTTTCTATCAGTTCCCCAAGGAGAAACAATGAAAGTTCTGGTCACGGCCAAGCGTGTGATCGATCCGTATGTGAAGGTGCGCGTCAAATCCGACGGCACCGGGGTCGAGACGGGCAATACTAAAATGACGATCAATCCGTTCTGCGAAATCGCGGTGGAGCAGGCCGTGCGCATGAAGGAAGCCGGCATCGTCACCGAAATCGTGGTGGTATCCATCGGTGCGCTGCAATGTCAGGAAACGATACGCACCGCGATGGCGATGGGCGCCGATCGCGGCATACTGGTCGAGACCGCCGGCGAAGTACAGCCGTTGGCCGTGGCAAAATTACTCAAAGCCATCGTCGACAAGGAACAGCCGCGCCTGGTGATCATGGGCAAGCAGGCAATAGACGACGATTCCAATCAATGTGGTCAGATGCTCGCCGCGTTGCTGGGTTGGCCGCAGGCGACGCATATTTCCAATGTCACGATCAACGGCGATAGCGCGGGGATCACGCGCGAAATCGATGGCGGTCTGGAGAAGCTCACCGTCAACCTGCCTGCCGTGGTGACCGCGGATTTACGCTTGAACGAGCCGCGTTATGTGACGCTGCCCAACATCATGAAGGCGAAGAAAAAGCCGCTGGAAAACATCAAGCCCGAGGCGCTGGGTGTGGATATGACGCCGCGCCTTAAAACGCTGAAGGTGGAGGAACCCGCCAAGCGCAGCTCCGGCGTCAAGTGCGCCGACGTGAAAGAACTGATTAACAAACTCAAGACCGAAGCGAGGGTAATCTGATGGCAGTCCTGGTCATAGCCGAACACGACGGCAAGCTTTTGAAGCCGGGAACGGCGAACACGATTACCGCTGCCACCAAGTTGGGTGGCGAGGTCACGGTGCTGGTCGCGGGGCATCAATGCGCGGAAGCGGGCGCCGCAGCGGCAAAAGTCGCAGGCGTCGCCAAAGTGCTGGTGACGGATGCGCCGCACTACGAGGGCTGGCTGGCGGAAAACATGACGGCGCTGGTGTTGAGCGTCGCCAAAAACTATACCCACATCCTTGCGCCAGCCACCGGTGTCGGCAAAAACGTTATGCCGCGCGTGGCGGCGATGCTCGACGTGCAGCAGATTTCCGATATCAGCGGCATTGTTTCGGCTGATACCTTTGTGCGTCCGACCTACGCGGGCAATGTGATGGTGACCGTGCAATCGAGCGACGCGATCAAAGTGATCACGGTGCGCGGCACGGCCTTTGATCCGGCGGGTGATGCAGCCAGCGCCGCGCCAGTCGAGGCGCTGGCAGCGGCGGCAGATTCCGGCCTGTCCAAGTTCAACGGACAGGAACTCACCAAATCCGCGCGTCCCGAACTCACTGCGGCGCGCATCATCGTCTCCGGCGGACGCGGCATGGGCAGCGCGGAAAACTTCAAGATACTCGAACCGCTGGCCGACAAACTCGGTGCAGCCGTGGGTGCATCCCGCGCGGCCGTGGATTCGGGCTTCGTGCCGAACGATTATCAGGTGGGGCAGACGGGCAAAATTGTCGCGCCGGAGTTGTATATCGCGATCGGTATTTCCGGTGCGATTCAGCATCTGGCGGGGATGAAAGACAGCAAGGTGATTGTCGCCATCAACAAGGATGAGGAAGCGCCGATATTCTCGGTGGCCAGCTATTGGATTGTTGGTGATTTGTTCAAGGTCGTGCCGGAGTTGGTTACTGAATTGGGTTGAGCTAAGCTGATTCGGTTTTGTGGTAACAGAGGAGCGTGATTCGAATGGGTCACGCTCTTTTTGTTTGAATTCCCGATACGACGGGCTAAGCGTCTTGTGATGTAAAGTATGAGTTCGGGGGAGGGCATGTCGATGGCGAAGATTCCTGGAGCTACGGCCACGGCGATGCTGGCCGGGCTTGCGCTGCAGTTGTTGTCCGTACATGCCTGCTCGCAGAGCTATCCGTCGAACGTATCTGTCCTCGGTCTCGGCGGAATAACGCATCTGGGCACGGAACTATTCAAAATCAATCTGAAACTGGAATGACGCCATGAAACTGCATTGGTCATCGCGCTCCCCTTACGTGCGCAAGGTCATGATCTGTGCCTACGAACTCGGCCTCGCGGACAGGATCGAGCGCATCCATTCGATATCGGTCACATCGGCATTGGCGCTGCACTGGCATACCTCGATTTTCGTTTCGCCGATCTGGGCTGGCGTTGCTTTCGCTCGCCGTCGAGCGCTGCCGCCGGCATGACCAGATGAACATGGGGGTGGTAATCCAGCCGGCGCGTGTTCGTATGCAAAACCGCGATGGCCCCGGGTGTCCCCTGAAGCTGCTTGTCGTTCTGGGTGAAAGTATGCACCGTCTCCCAGCTACAACGCATGAGCAGATCATAGACGACACCTTGATGCGCCCGGGCCAGGGCCCTGAATTCGGCTGGCAGCGTGAACGTCAGCAGGAAATACTCGGCAGGCACCTGCTTCTTCATCTGGCGTTCCAGCCATTGCTGACTCTCATGGTGCTGACAGTGTGGACAGTGACGATGGCCGCAGGAGTGCGGCACCAGTATCTGATGGTCACAGTCCGTACACTTGACCTGCATCTTGAGGCTGGCTTGCGTGCGGCACTGTTTCATGGCCGCGAGTGCGCGGATGGCACGAGAGTAAGCCTCAATCGTCTTGGGTTGCAGTCCTTTGAGCTTCAGGTGCTTCAGATGCAATTGGTAGTTCTGTTGGAATATTGCTTCGGTCGATGATTCCATCTTGGTGTAACCTCATAGGTTGTTGTGGAACAACCCCTCGTGAAAGGGGATGAGGTTACATTTTGAATTCAATCCGACAGCGCCACATCCTCCGCGTAGCGGCTTCGTCCAACCCATCATTCGAGAGGGACGCGCCAAAAGCGGCGCGCCCCTCAATTCAAACGTTAGGCGACAAGATAAATGCCCCATAGCATTACCTTAATCACCACCATTGCCGCCAGCTTGGGGCTTGCGCTGATTATGGGTCTCATCGCCAGCCGACTGAAGCTGCCGCCGTTGGTTGGCTACCTGATTGCCGGGGTCATGCTCGGC
>JANMXV010000598.1:0-1367 GCA_031381325.1 Betaproteobacteria bacterium
CAAACTGGGGAGCGATTGCTCACCCTCTGATAGGTGCCCTTCATGACATCAACGGTCGGGCGGTTCCTTCGGGTCGTGATTTGCCGGCTATTGTGCATGTGTTTAACTCCGTTTGTCAGATCAAGTCCAAACTTTCGCGCGTTAATTCATGCTTTGACATTTCCATCGGTATTGGCCGCCGATACCAGTGTCCATCAAAGACGGGATACCGGAGGCACACCACCACTCGCCTCCCGTGTAGAATCTTCGCCCGCGGCATTCTCCTTTTTTTCGTCTGCAATTACCCCTATCCGCCGCCGCCCGCTTTATCACAGGACCAACCCATGAAAACCCGCGTCGATTTTCCCTACCGCTGGACCGAAACCGAAGACTGCTGGATACCCATGCCCGACGGCGTCACGCTGGCGGCGAAGTTATGGCTGCCGGATATTGCACCGGCGCAGCGCGTGCCGTGCATTATCGAGGTGCTGCCGTACCGCAAGCGTGATATCTACGCGCCGCGCGACGCGATGCACCATCGCTACTTTGCCGGTCATGGTTACGCCTGCATGCGCGTGGACATACGTGGTTCGGGCGATTCCGACGGCTATCAGGGCGTGTTCGCGATGCAGCAGGAGCAGGACGACACACTGGAAGTGCTGAAGTGGATTGCCGCGCAGCCGTGGAGTGACGAGCAGGTCGCCATGTTCGGCATTTCCTGGGGCGGCTTTCAGGCGATACAGACGGCTTACCGCAGGCCGAAGGAACTCAAGGCCCTCGTGGCCTGCGCGTTTGCGCCGGACCGTTACACCTACAGTCAGGTGTACCGCGGCGGCAGCGCGCTGCTGCGCTCCATCCGCTGGTCTACGCAGCTATTCGGCTACAAGTCGCGCCCGCCCGATCCGCAAATGGTGGGAGACAAATGGCGCGATCTGTGGCTCACGCGGCTGGAACACAATGTGCCGCAGATCATTTCGGCGCTGCAGCACCAGAACTATAGTAAATACTGGAAAAGCCGCGCGATCGATTTCGAGCGCATTCAATGTCCGTTCTATGCGGTGAGCGGCTGGGCCGACTCGTCGTACGTGGGCGCGGTGGGCGAGGCTCTCACCAAACTGAACGTGCCGCGCAAAGGACTGATCGGCGCGTGGGGCCATCGCTTTCCACATCTCGCCGCACCGGGGCCGGCAGTCGGCTTTCTGCAGGAGACGCTGCGCTGGTTCGACCACTGGATGCGCGGCAAAAAAACCGGCATCACGCAGGAACCGATGCTGACGGCGTGGATGCCGCAGGCGGTGTCGGCGAAAAACTATTACGCTGAATCGCCCGGCCGATGGGTGGCGGAGCCGGTGTGGCCGTCGCCGCGCATCAAGCCCCGGCGCTACGCG
>JANMXV010000608.1:0-4216 GCA_031381325.1 Betaproteobacteria bacterium
ACACCTGCTCCCGACGCGCGGACTGGGCGCGTTGCTGGTGCAGGCAGATTGATTTTCCTGTCGTTACATGGAAACGAAGGAAACGAACGCGATGTCCGCACCGCTGCTGCTCCAGGGGGTTAGGGTCTTAACGTTGGAGCAGGTTCATGCCTTGCCTTGGGGCACCGCCTTCCTGGCGGATCTGGGCGCCCAGGTAATCCGCATCGAAAGTGTGGCGCACCTTCAGGATCGCAAGGCCGGGCCTTTCCCCAACGGTAAGGCTGGGGCGGAATGGTGGAACGAGGGTGGGAACCTGGCGTATTTTGGCACGCGTAACAAACAAAGTCTGTGTCTGGATGTGACCAATCCCGCCGGGAAAGACATCTTCCTAAAACTGGTCAAGAACTGCGATATTGTGACCGACAACTTCAGGCCAGGCACGATGCGCCGTTTCGGCTTCGACCACGAAAGCCTGGCACAGGTTAACCCCCGCATCATCACCTTGAGCAGCACCGCGTTCGGCCACACCGGCCCCTGGAGCAAAGCAGGATCCCGCGCTCGCACCGTGGACGCGGTATGCGGAATGTCCTACCTCACCGGTTATGAGGGCGGCCCTTCCTTGAGGGCAAGCAACAACTACATGGACCACTCCACTGGAAACAACGTGGCCTATGCCCTGTTGTTGGCCCTGTACCGCCGGAACAGAACCGGTAAAGGGATGCGCATCGACCTCTCCATGCAGGAGACCGGGGTCTCCTGCATTGGGCCTGCCATCTTAGAGGCGCAGCGGGGCATCGGGCGCCCACGCTTGGGCTGTGGGCACCTTTGGAAGTCTCCACATAACGTGTATCCGTGCGCGGGCCGTGACCGCTGGATCGCTATCGCCGTATCCAACGACGCCGAGTGGACCGCGTTGAAGCAGGTCATGAGCGCTCTGCCCTGGGCGCAGGATGCGCGCTACGATTCGGCGCAAGGTCGCTCGCAGCATCGTCATGAGCTGGACCGGAATGTGACGGAGTGGACCGCGACGCAGGACGATAAGGCGTTGGCGCGGTTGCTGCAGGCGCATGGCGTTTGTGCCGGTGCTGTTCTGACTGCAGCGGATCTCGTCGACGACCCGCATCTCAAGCAGCGGGAATTCCTTCAGACGATAGAACGTGCCGGAGGTCTTCGCACTTATGCCGGGCGACCCTTCAGCGTGCCTGGACTGTCCATGGCGATCCGGCAGGTCGCTGATTTGGGCGAGCACAACGAGGAGGTGCTGCGAGAGGTCGCAGGGCTTTCGCTAGAGGAGATCAGCGCATTGGCGCAGGACGGTGTGATCTCCAACAGGCCGCGGGCTGAAGAGAAGGCGCCGTAATGGACGGAATACTTTCTGAGGTGAAGGTGCTGGAGCTGGCCCACGCTCCATCCGGGGCGTTTTGCGCCAAACTGCTGGCCGACCAAGGCGCGGACACCATCAAGGTGGAACCGCCCGGTTGGGGCGACCAAGCCCGTCATGAGCCGCCGTTTATCGGGGGCGAGCCTCACCCTGACCGGAGCACCGCCTTCCTGGCTCTGAACACCAACAAGCGTGGAATTACGTTGGACGTGGCACAGGCGGCGGGGCGGGACGTGTTCCTGCGAATGGCGTCCGCCGCCGACGTCATTATCGAAAGCTTTCAACCAGAGCATCTGACACGCTTGGGGCTGGGATACGAGGCCCTGAGGACAGAGAACCCCAAGGTAATCCTGCTCTCCATTTCGTACTTCGGGCAACGCGGCCCTTACGCCAACTACAAGGGGGACGACCTCATAGCCCAAGCCATGGGGGGTTACCTCTACGCGGTCACGGGGTCCGCAGACCGGCCACCGATGGGTACGGCTCTCCAGCAGATGGAGCTTACCGCCGGCCGCAACGGCGCCATCGCCATCATGGCTGCCCTCCTGCGCCGGGAACAGACTGGAGAGGGCAACCACATAGACCTGTCTGTGATGGAAGCAGCAATCAGCACGCCCTCAGGGCTCATTCACCCTTACAGCTTCACGGGACGCAACCCGCGGCGGGGAAGCGGAGACCGAAACGTCATGGACGGCATGCACCTGCCCACCCGGGACGGTGAAGTGACGCTGACCACCGCAGGCACTGGCGGCCGGCCCATGGAAGTGTGGGCGGAGTTCCTGGAGGAACCCCGGCTGCTGGACCCCAAGTTCGCCACCCGTTTGTCGCGGCAGGAAAATTGGGAGGCGCTTCGCGATTTGGTCGCCCCCAAGCTTGCCCTGTGGGACAACCTGCACCTGATGCGGGAGACCATGACCCGAGGCCTGGTAATCGGGCTGGTGCAGAGTCCGCAGCAGGTGGTGGAATCACCCCACTTGGCAGAACGAGGTTTCTTCGTGGAGCTCGCGCACCCGGAGGTTGGTACTCTGAAATATCCTGGGCCGGGGTTCTTCTTCGATGGAGCCAACCCGATGCAGTCGACCCGCGGGGCGCCGCGGTTGGGGGAGCACAACGCCCAAGTCTACTGCGACCAACTGGGCCTTTCGAACGAGGATCTGGGCCCGCTACGAGCGGCGCGGGTGGTTTAGCTGGGGCGGCGGTTTCCGGATGCGCCGTCCGGGACATGTTCTACACGCGCCGGCCAACACATCCTCAGAGATTGTACGCCGCCTGCACGAGGCTGAAGTGCCTATACCGGAATCACGCGTTTATCCTTTAGCATCATAATCTTATGTGCTTTCCCAGTGTGGTTGTTCTGGCTACACAGTGATGTGTTGGAGCAGTTCTATAGCGCGCGCCTGTTTTGGATTCGTAGTTGTCACGATCTCGAAGCTCGGTGCCTCGTCGCCGCTGCCGCGGGTGCGGCAGGTGTTACGCACGACGGTGGAGAGGTCATCCAGTAAAGCGCGAAAGCTGTGTGCCGGCGTGCCGTCTTCAAGGCGGCGCGTCAAGGCTTTGCGCTGTGCCGCCGTTGAGCGCTGTGCAGGCGCCACCGGATCGCGCGCGGCCTTCGCGGCTTGATCCTAGTCGGCGAACAGCAACTCGCGCCAAGCCTCACCCATGTTAATCGTCACCCCTATGGAGCCAAACCGTCGTCGGCATAAAGGAGCCACTGGATTGTCGGCATAATGGCGCAGGACGCGAACGTATTCAATAGCAATCTCAAGAAACGAGCAATGGCACTTGAGGCGAAGCGTGCGGCCTAAGTTCGTGGGCGCGCGCTGGTGGGCGTGGACGTTAACTGCAGTATGCCACACTCATGCGCTACAATTCACAAAGTGCAGTCACTGGCTGCATCCGTCGTCCAAATAACCGCAATAAAGAATATTTCATGCATCGTCCTTTTTTCGAAACCCGCTGTTAAGGGATTACCCAATGGAACTCAAAGGTTGTGCAGCAATTGTCACCGGCGGCAGCGGGGGATTGGGCCAGCGCATCTGCCGTGCGCTGGCGCTGAACGGCGTCAACGTGGTGGTGAACTACGCCGAATCGGAAACCAAAGCGAAAAGCGTGGCCGAGGACATCCTGAAGCTCGGCGTGCGTGCGATAGCCGTGCGCGCTGACGTAACCGATCCGGCCGCGGTGACGCGAATGGTCGAACAGGCCAAGGCAGAGTTTGGACGCATCGACATACTGGTGAACGATGCCGCCTTCAACAAGGAGGTTGCCTTTGCCGATCTGGACAGCCTCACGCTCGAGCTTTGGAATCACATTATGGCGACTAATCTGACGGGCACCTTCAACTGCATCAAGGCCGTCGCGCCGTTGATGAAGGCTCAGGGCCAGGGCCGGATTATCAATATATCCTCCGGGGCGGGCATCGTTCCACGCGGCAGCAGCATCGCCTACGCTGTTTCCAAGGCAGGCATGATCCATCTCACCAAGTGCATGGCCGTGGCACTCGCGCCGGCAGTGACGGTGAACTCCATTGCGCCGGGCTTTATGGAGGGCACGCGCATGAGCGCCAATTGGTCGGCCGCTTACGCGGCAACCGCGGCCGACAGGACGCTGCTGCGCCGAACGGTCGACAAGGACGATGTGGCCGAACAATTGCTGACGTTCTGCCGCAGCGATAGCGTCACCGGTCAAACGATTTTGATGGATAGCGGGCGCGTTTAGTCACCCTTGCAGGTGAGATGCCTCAAAAATTACCCCACCTCCACCCTTGCCCTACCCCTGAAGGGGAGGGAACGGAATCCCTCCCCTTTCAAGGGGGGAGGCTAGGAGGGGGATGGGGTGAGTTTTGACTTTTTTGAC